>NZ_CP015243.1:313387-626775 GCF_001648175.1 Halotalea alkalilenta
ACTGCCGGGACTGGCACGGTGACATGACCAGCGCTGCGGTGGCCGTGCTGCGCCCACGCGATACCGGGGAAGTCGCCGCGGTGGTGCGCGCCTGCCGGACGCTCGATCTCGATATCGTGGCGCAGGGCGGCAATACCGGCCTGGTGCTGGGTGCCCTGCCCGATCGTCCCGAGCGCCAGGTGGTACTTTCGCTCGAGCGGATGCGCCATATCCGCAGCATCGACGAAGACGACTTCTCGGCGATCGTCGAGGCCGGCTGCGTGCTGGAAGAGCTCAAGCTCAGGCTCGAAGAGAGGGGGCTGTTCTTCCCGCTGACCTTGGGCGCCCAGGGCAGCTGCCGGATCGGTGGCAACGTCAGCACCAACGCCGGTGGCGTCAACGTGCTGCGCTACGGCATGACGCGCGAACTGGTGCTGGGCCTCGAGGTAGTGCTCGCCGACGGCAGCGTCTGGGATGGGCTGTCGACGCTGCGCAAGGACAATCGCGGTATCGACCTGAAGCAGCTGTTCATCGGTGCCGAGGGCACGCTGGGCATCATCACCGCGGTGGCGATCAAGCTCTCGCCGCTGCCCGAGCGGATCGAAACAGCGCTGCTCGGCGTCGGCGACCTGCATACGGCGATAGCGCTCTATCGCCACGCCCGGCGGGCATGCTGCGACCTGATCAGCGCGTTCGAATTCATGCCGCCTTCGGCGTTCACCCTGGCGCGCGAAGCACAGCCTGACCTGCCGCTACCCATCGCCACCGATTACCCCGCCTACGTGCTGATCGAGATTTCGAGCTCCGGCCTGATCGACGCCAAGCAGCTGATGGAGGGGCTGCTCGAGCAGGCCATGGAGGAATCGCTGGTGCTCGACGGGGTGATCGCGACGTCGCAGGCACAGGCGCGCCAGCTCTGGGCGATCCGCGAGGGCATGAACGAAGGCCAGGCGCTCAGGGGCCCGCACCTGCGCACCGATATTTCGGTACCGCTGTCACGGCTGGCGGAGTTCGTCGCCGAGATCGGCGCGGAGCTCGATGACGCGCTGCCGCAGTGCCTGGCGGTGGCCTATGGCCATGTCGGCGACGGCAACGTGCATCTCAACGTGCTGCCTCCGGCGGGTGCAACGCTTGCGGAGCGCCACGCCTTGATCGGGCAGGCGAAGAAGATGATCAATTTTCGCGTCGATCACTATCACGGCAGCTTCAGCGCCGAGCACGGCATCGGCCGGCTCAAGCGCGACGAGTTCGAACACTGGATCTCACCGGTCCATCGGCGCCTGCTCGAGGCCTTGAAGCGCGCGATCGACCCCGAGTACCGCCTCAACCCAGGCTGCCAGCTGCCCTCCATCACCGCGCGCTGAGCCGAGCCCAGTCGCCACCGCGAAGGAGCCGCCCGGACCGTGAAGCACTTCGCCCTCATCCATCGCAGCGGCCAGCTGCCCGCCCAGGTGGCCGCGAAGATCGCCGAGCGCATCGAGCAATGCAGCCTCGCTCCCGGTGACAAGCTACCGACCGAACATGCGCTGGCGAAAAGCTTCGGCGTCAGCCGCTCGGTGGTGCGCGAAGCCGTCGCCCAGCTGCGCCACGAAGGCTTCGTCCACTCCCGCCAGGGCGTCGGCATCTTCGTCGCCGACGCGCAGCATCGCCAGTCGATCCGCATCGAGCAGGACGCACTGAGGGACCCACAAAGCTTCTTCGATCTGTTCCAGCTGCGCGTACCGCTCGAGATCGAGGCCGCAGGGCTGGCCGCCCGCCGTCGATCCGAAGCCCAGCTGGAGGAGATCGAGCGCACCCTGGCCGAGATGAACGGGGTGCACAAATGGACCGAGGAGGGGATCGTCGCCGACCTCGCTTTCCACCGGACGCTGACGCTCGCGACCAACAATACCTACTTCACCACCTTCCTGGGGTTCATTGCCGAACGCATCGGCACCACCATCTCCGCCGCCCGCTCCACCGCGGTGCTCGAGGAGATCGTCGAGATCACCATCGCCGAGCACACCGTAATACGCGACGCCATCGCAGCGAGAGACGTGGCGGCCGCGCGAGTCGCCATGCATCGCCATATCGTCAACGCCGCTGGGCGCCTCGGCCTGCGCCTGGAGGATGAACGGCGCTGAGCCACGGCGGTGTCCGTGCACCACCGCGGCTGGTGTAGGTCAATCGCTTCGCAGCTCGGCGAGGATGGCCTGGACCCGGTCGATGACTTCCGGGCCGATCTGGTCGCGGTGGCGATCGTAGATCACCTGGGACTTCTCGCGCATCCGCTGCTGCTCCTCCGGCGAGATCTCGTTGACCGCGACCCCGGCCGCCTCGATCTCCTCCTTGGAGCGCAGGCTCGCTTCACGGATCACTCGGCGCTGGACGTCGCGCCCGACCACGGCGCAATCGCGCAGCGCCTGCTGCTCATCCTCGCTGTAGGTATCCCAGATCCGCTTGGAGAACATCACCAAAAACGGAGTGAAGGCGTGGCGGGTCTCGGAAACATAGTCCTGCACCTCGTAGAACTTCGAGGTGTCGATGGTCACGAAGGGGTTCTCCTGCGCATCGATCGCGCCGGTCTCGAGCGCCGAAAAGATCTCGCCGAATGCCATCGGCGTAGGATTGGCACCGAGGTTCTGGAAGGTATCGAGGAAGATGTTGTTCTGCATCACGCGGATGCGAGTGCCGGAGAAGTCCTCCCAGCGGGTGATCGGCCGCTGGGAGGAGCTGACGTTGCGAAAGCCGTTCTCCCAATAGGCAAGGTTGATCAGCCCGACCTGCTCGAGCTCCTGATTGATGAAGTCGCCGAACTCGCCATCGACCACGGCGTCCGCTTCCGCTTCGTCGGCGAATAGAAACGGCAGGTCGAAGACGCCGAGCGAAGGCACCATGCCCACCAGCGGCGAAGGCGAGGCGACCACGGCCTCCTGGATCCCTGAGCGCAGCGCCTGGGTCGCCTGGAGATCATCGCCCAGCGCACTGCTCCAGAAGGCGTTGATCCTCATCGCTCCATCCGATTTTTCGGCCAGGCACTCGGTCATCGCCCGTACGCCGTCAGCGACCGGATGGTCGGCGGCGATGCCGTTCGAAAGCCGGATGGTGCGATTGCTGAAATCGGCCAAGGCCGGCAGCGATAGGCTCGTCGCCAGCAGCGATACCACTCCCGTAAGCATCCATCTGTTCATCTTTTCACTCCCGATCATCGAGCATCGTGAGCCGGCCTCAACGCAGCCAAGCGAGAGGCACCAGCACCAATTGCGGGAAGGCGACGAGCAGCAGTAGCACCACCACTTGGGCCGCCAGGAAGGGCGCGACACCCCACACCATCTTGCCCAGCGGCACGCGCGATATGCCGCTGACCACGTTGAGTACCACCCCGACGGGTGGCGTGATCAACGAGATGGCGGTGTTCATCACGAACAGCACCCCGAAGTAGACCGGATCGATGCCCGCCATGGTGATGATCGGCATCAGTACCGGGGTCAGGATCAGAATCGTCGGGGTGAGATCCAGCGCGGTACCGACCACGAAGACCACCACCATGATCACCAGCATCAAAAGCTGCGGCCGGTCGATCAGCGGCTCGATCAGCCCGCTCAGCTCGCCGGGGATGTTCGCGGCGGTGATCAGCCAGGCGGAAACCAGCGCAGCGGCGACCAGGAACATCACCACGGCCGTGGTCTTGGCCGCGCGCACGACCACGGCGTAAAGGTCAGCGAACGAAAGCTCGCGATAGACGACCATGCCGACGAACAGCGCATAGACCGCCGCGATCACCGCCGCCTCGGTGGGCGTGACGACCCCGAAGCGGATCCCACCGATCACGATCACCGGCATGCCCAGCGCCCAGGCCGCGCGAGCGGATGCGCGCAGCCTTACCTTCATCGGCTGGCGCGGCAGGGTAGCGACCGTGGTCCGACGCACCAGCCACATCCAGGTCACCGCCAGGGCGACGGCCATCATCAACCCCGGGGCGATGCCGCCCATGAAAAGCTGGGTGATCGATACATTGGCGGCGACCCCGAAGATGATCAGTGCGATCGACGGTGGGATCACCGGCGCGATGATCCCACCCGCCGCCATCAGTCCCGCCGCGCGCGGCATGTCGTAGCCCGCCTGGCGCATCATCGGGATCAGGATCGCCGCCAGTGCCGCGGAATCGGCCACCGCCGAGCCCGACAGGCTGGCCATGATAATCGCGGCGACGATCGCCACCAGCCCCAGCCCGCCACGAATGTGACCGACGCAGGAGAGCGCGAACTCGATGATCCGCTTGGAGAGCCCACCGGCGTTCATCAGCTCGCCGGCGAGAAGGAAGAAGGGGATCGCCAGCAGGGTGAAGGTATCAGCGCCGGAGATCATGTTCTGGGCGACGATCTGGGCGTTGAAGATGCCCATGTAGTACATCAGCATCGCGCCGCAGAACATCAGTGCGAAGGCGACCGGCACGCCGATCGCCATGGCGCCGAGCAGTGAGGCGAGGAAAACGACGATGGTCACTGCGCGCGCTCCCCGATCAGCTCGTCATCGTACTCATTGGCGAAAGCGGCGATCTCCGCGTCGGTCACCCGGCCGAGCAGGATGTTCAAGAGCCGCAGCGCGGAGATGATGAAGATCATGCCACCAGTGAAGTAGCCGATGCCGTAGACCCAGATCATCGACAGCCCCGAGACCGGCGCGCGCATCGAGGCATTGATGTCGGATTGCTGCCAGGTACCCCAGAAGAAGATCGCCGCGCAGAACATCACCAGCAGCTGGGTCATCGCCATGCAGACCAGGCGCCCCGTGCGGCCAAATCGCTGCACCAGGGTTTCGATACCGAGATGAGCGTTCTCGCGAAAAGTGACGACGGCACCGATGAAGGTCACCCAAACGAAGCAGAAACGCGACAGCTCATCCGACATCATCAAGCCGGAATTGAAGAAGTAACGCATAACGACGTTGGAAAAAACCATGACCACCATGGCGGTCATCAGGATGACCAGTAAATACTCGAGAAGCTTGTAGAAGATATCGACGGCGATTTTCATAATGATCGACTCTCGTCATGTCGGCTGCCGCGAATGGAGAAGAGCGTACTGGTCCATACAATGGATAATGCACATTTCGACACCACCGCACCGGCGGCCCAGCCGCTCCTGGAGGCTCCGTTCAACCCCCATTCATCGCAAAAAAAGCGGGGTTCGGCGCATTTTCATGCCTCCCAACCTCATCGAGGACGGCCCGCCGGTTCGAAATGAATCTGAAAGTCCTGGTCAACCAAGAATATCTTTTACCGCCAATATTTTGAGCACGGTGATGTCCCAGTCACCGGGCATCGGGGGACTTTCCCGATCAACGCTTTGCATTAATCGGGATCGGCCATCGTTAATATTTATAGGCTTGTCAGGATGTCTGATGACTACAAAATCCGTCAATCCAACCCAGGACGAATAAGGGCATCTCTTTAGTTTATTCTTCTTAAGTCATATCGCATGACGTGCCCACCCAGCCGCCGCGCTCAACCGCACTTGGAATAGCCGCAGTTGAGGCAGGTGTCGCAGCCGTCGAGGCTGACCACCGCCATCGTCGAGCACTGCGGGCAGAGTGTCGCCCCGCGGGGAAATCCACTCACGGCGTCGTTGCCCGCACCGCTATTGGCTTCGAACTCGACGCGCTTGTCGTCGAGCCAGGCGCGGACCTCGGCTGAGGGCTGGTCGACCTCGAGCAGGCCGAGAGACTGTAGGTGGCGCTCGATCACCAGGCCGATCTCGGCCACGAGCGAAGGCACGTAGAGCCCACCGGGCTTGAGATAGCCGCCGCGCGGATCGAACACCGCGCGCAGCTCCTCGGCGAGAAAGGTGATATCGCCGCCCTTGCGGAACACCGCCGAGATGATCCGGGTCAGCGCCACGATCCACTGGAAGTGGTCCATGCTCTTCGAGTTGATGAACACCTCGAACGGGCGCCGCTCCTCGTGCTCGGTGCCGGGGTTGAGCACCAGATCGTTGATGGTGACGTAGAGCGCGTGCTCGTAGAGCGGTGACTTGATCTTGTAGGTCTCGCCAGAGAGCCGCTCGGGACGCGCCAGGCGCTCGTGCATCTCGGTACGCGGCGAGGCCGGTGCGGCGGCCGCTTGCGCGGTGGGCTCGTCGTCGCGCTGGTCTTCGACTACGGAGACCTTGACGATACGCCGGTCGATCCTCTGCACGCCATCGGTGGCGCTTTGCGGCTCGCCCCGTTGCGACATGTCTTTCTCAGTAGCGTCCATAATAGCCCTCCTTGATGGCGTCATAGAGGTTGGCGGCGGTGTGGGTCTCGCCGTCGTACTCGACCAGCGCGTCGCCGGGCAGCTCGACCGCCTCGCCGTCGTCGAGTTCGAAGCGGTAGCGGGTGCGGGCGAGATCCTGGCTGCGTACCAGCACGCCCTGGAACGCCGCCGGGTTGAAACGAAAAGTGGTGCAGCCCTTGAGCCCGCGCCGCCAGGCTTCGAGATAGACATCCTTGAACGCCTCGAACGGGCAGTCGGTCGGCACGTTGACGGTCTTCGAGATCGAGGAGTCGATCCAGCGCTGCGCCGCCGCCTGGATCGCCACATGGTCCAGCGGCGTGATCTGGCTGCTGTCGACGAAGTAGTCCGGCAGGCCGCGCTCGACGCTCGCCTCATTATCGACCAGCGCGCGATAGGCGAGCAGCTCATAGCTGACCACCTCGACCCGCTCCTTGGTCTTGCGCCCCGGGCGGATCAGGTTGCGTGAATAGCTGTGGGCGAAGCTCGGCTCGATACCGTTGCTGGCGTTGTTGCCGAGCGAGAGTGAGATCGTCCCGGTCGGCGCGATCGAGCTGTGATGGGTGAAGCGCGCGCCCTTTTCGGCCAGCGCCGCGACCAGTTCGGGGGCCTCCAGCGCGATCCGCTGCATGTAGCGCGAGTAACGCGCATGCAGCACACGTCCCGGCACCAGGTCGCCGACCGAGTAACCGTCGTCGATCATCTCCGGGCGCAGCCTGAGCATCTCGGCCGAGACCTCGAATTGCTCCTCGAGCAGCGGTGCCGGTCCTTTCTCCTCGGCAAGCGTAAGCGCCTCTTCCCAGCCGACCAGGGCGAGCTCGCGTGCCGCCCGCTCAGTGAACTCCACCGCCGCCTCGGAGTCGTAGCGGATCCCGAGCAGCGCCAGGCACGAACCCAGGCCGAGAAAACCCATGCCATGGCGGCGCTTGCGCAGGATCTCCTCGCGCTGCTCGGCCAGAGGCAGACCGTTGAGCTCGACCACGTTGTCGAGCATCCGGGTGAATACCCGCACCACCTCGCGATAGCGCTGCCAGTCGAATCGCGCCCCCGCGCTGAACGGCGCCTCGACGAAGCGGGTCAGGTCGACCGAGCCGAGCAGGCAGGCCCCGAACGGTGGCAGCGGCTGTTCGCCGCAAGGATTGGTCGCGCGAATCTTCTCGCACCACCAGTTGTTGTTGAACTGGTTGACCCGATCGATCAGCACGAAGCCGGGCTCGGCGTAGTCATAGGTCGAGCGCATCAGCTCGTCCCACAGCGCACGGGCGGGTACCTGGGCGTAGACCCGGCAGGCGACTAGGCCATCGTCGCGCTCGAGATAGTCGCCGCCTTCCGGCCAGGGCCGCCAGATCACCCACTCGGGGTCGTCGAGATCGAAGCTCTCGCACTCGTGGCGGTGCAGTGGAAACGAGAGCGGCCAGTCGCCATCGGCCTCGACCGCCTGGAGGAATTCATCCGAAATCAAAAGGCTCAGGTTGAACTGGCGCAGCCGGCTGTCCTCGCGCTTGGCCTGGATGAACTCGCGTACGTCGGGATGGCTGATGTCGAAGGTGCCCATCTGCGCACCGCGCCTGCCGCCGGCGGAGCTGATCGTCAGGCACATCCGATCGAACACGTCCATGAACGGCAGCGGCCCCGAGGTCTGAGCGCCGGCGCCGGAAACGAAGGCGCCGCGCGGACGCAGGGTGGAGAACTCGTAGCCGATGCCACAGCCGGCCTTGAGCGTCAGCCCCGCCTCGCGCAGCCGATCGAGAATCGCTTCCATCGAATCATTGATGGTGCCGGAAACCGTGCAGTTGATCGTCGAGGTAGCGGGCTTGTAGTGCTCGGCACCCGCGTTGGCGAGGATCCTCCCGGCCGGCACCGCGCCCTGGGCGAGCGCCCACTCAAAACGCTCGCCCCAGTGGCTGCGCAGCGCATCGGTCTCCTCCACCGCGGCCAGGGCGGCGGCGACTCGCGCATAAGTGCCATCGACATCGCGATCGACGGGAGTACCGTCACGGCGTTTGAGTCGGTACTTGCTGTCCCAGATGTCGAGCGATGCAGGCTGCAGGGCCAGCGGCTGCTCGCTTCGGGTCGAGCGTGTTGCGTCCATCTTTCTCTCCCGGGGAGGATGATCTTCACTGTAGTCGTGATGACAGGATCCGAGGATATACACATCATATTGGATCAACCTGCCACATCGGGCACAATATATTGTAATTTAACCTAGGTTAACAAGTATCCATTTGGTGCTTTTCTCGATCGCCGCACACTAGACCTTGGTGGAGTCCCGGGGCTTACGGAATATCGCCGTGTTAGATTAGTATGACTTTTAAACCTCTCTCATCGTCGCGAGATTCGTCATGGACCTAAGCGCCTTCGACACCGCCCTCGTCCAGTGCCCGCTGGTCGCGATCCTGCGCGGTATCACCCCGGCCGAGATCGACCCGGCCCTCGATGCACTGGTCGAGGCGGGCTTCAAGCTGATCGAAGTGCCGCTCAACTCTCCCGATCCATTCATCTCGATCGAGCGCTTGGCCGCGCGGGCCCCGGCCGACGTCGCCGTCGGCGCCGGTACCGTGCTCGACTCAGCCGATGTCCACCGCCTGGCGGACATCGGCGCGTCGCTGCTGGTCACCCCCAATGTCGATCTCGAGGTGCTTAAGGCCTCGCGCGAACGTGGCCTTGGTTCGCTGATCGGCTGCCTCACCCCGAGCGAGGCATTCACCGCGCTCAAGGCCGGCGCGCGCGCGGTGAAGCTGTTTCCCGCCGCACGCTTCGGCACCGGCTACCTCAAGGACATCAAATCGGTGCTGCCCAAGCAGGCCCGAGTGATGGCGGTGGGCGGGGTCAGGCTCGACAACATGGCCGAGTGGCATGCGGCCGGCATCCAAGGCTTTGGATTCGGCAGCAACCTCTACACCCCGGGCACCGATGCCGCGACCCTGGGCCAGCGCGCGCGTGCGCTGGTCGCGCAGTGGCAGCGGCTCGAGCGCGCCTGAGCATCCATCGTCCGCCTCACTATGATCAATTCGACCGGCGCCGAGCGCCGTTAGTTTGGAGCCGCATTCGTGAAGATAACCAAGCTCAAGACCTGGCAAGTACCGCCGCGCTGGCTGTTCCTCAAGATCGAAACCGATGAAGGTGTCTACGGTTGGGGCGAGCCGGTGGTCGAGGGCCGTGCGGCAACCGTCGAGGCCGCCGTCCACGAGCTCGCCGACTATCTCATTGGTCAGGACCCGAGCCGTATCGAGCACCTGTGGAACACCATGTACCGCGCCGGCTTCTATCGCGGCGGACCGATACTGATGAGTGCGATCGCCGGGATCGATCAGGCGCTTTGGGACATCAAGGGCCGTGCGCTCGGCGTGCCGGTGTACCAGCTGCTCGGCGGCGCGGTGCGCGACAAGATGCGGATGTACGCCTGGACCGGCGGCGACCGTCCCGAGGACGTGGGGCGCGGCGCGGCCAAGCTGGTCGAGGCGGGATTCACCGCGTTCAAGATGAACGGCACCCCAGAGATGCAGATCGTCGACAGCCACGCCAAGATCGACCTGACCATAGCGCGGGTCGCCGAAGCCCGGGAGGCGGTCGGTCCCGACGTCGGCATCGGCATCGACTTCCACGGCCGGGTGCACCGGCCAATGGCCAAGGCGCTGCTGCGCGAGCTGGAGCCGTTCCATCCGATGTTCGTCGAGGAGCCCGTGCTGCCCGAGCACCTGCCATGCCTGAAGCAGATCGCCACCGGCCTCGGCTACCCGATCGCCACCGGCGAGCGGCTGCACACGCGCTATCAGTTCCGCGACCTGCTGGCCGACGGCATGGTCGACATCGTCCAGCCCGATCTCTCCCACTGCGGTGGGATCTCCGAGGGGCTGAAGATCGCGACCCTCGCCTCCTGCTACGATGTGGCGCTCGCCCCTCACTGCCCGCTAGGCCCGCTGACGCTGGCCGCCTCGCTGCACCTGGACGCGGTGGCGCACAACGCCTTCATCCAGGAGCAGAGCATGGGTATCCACTACAATCAGGGCAACGACGTGCTCGACTATCTGGTCGACAAATCGGCGCTGGTGATCGAAGACGGCTTCTGCAAGATCCCCACTGGTCCGGGGCTCGGGGTCGAGATCGACGAAGCCTTCGTCGAGGAGCGCGCCAAGGTCGGCCATCGCTGGCGCAACCCGGTGTGGACCCATGAAGACGGCAGCATCGCCGAATGGTGAGGAGCATCCGATGAGCGGTCATTTGATCGTAGTGGACTGGGGCACGAGCAACTTCCGCGCCTTCCTGGTCGACTCGGAAACCGGCACCCTGCTCGATGAGCGCACCGCCGCGACCGGCATCCGTGCGCTCTCCACCGAGGAGTTTCCGCACTACTGCGCGCGCGCGCTGCAAGGCTGGCGCGAAGGCCACGGACGGACACCGGTGTATCTCGCCGGCATGGTCGGCTCCAAGCGCGGCTGGGCCGAGAGCCCACAGCCGAGCCTACCTCTCGATCTCGCCGCGCTGGCAAGCCAAGTGATCCCCGCACCGGGCCTCGACGACGGCTGGCTCCTGCCCGGGGTGAAGATCGTCGACCCCGACGGCAGCGGCCTGGTCGACGTGATGCGTGGCGAGGAGATCCAGATCTTCGGCGCGCTGGCGCTGGCCGCCACGCCGGACGGCGGCGACTGCTGCGCGCCGGGCAGCCACAGCAAGTGGGCGAGGGTCGAGGATGGCAAGCTGACGCGCTTTCTCACCGCGATGACCGGCGAGCTCTACCACGCGGTGCGCTTCCACACCCTGCCCGGAGAGCCCGCCCGCGAGGAGAGCGAATTCGATGAGCCGGCGTTCCGGCTCGGACTCGAGCGAGCCGGGGGCGACGGCGGCGTGCTGCATGCGCTGTTCGAGGCACGCTCGCGCCATCTCTATGCGGGCCTCGGAGCCGAGCAGGTTGCGAGCTTCATCTCCGGTGCGCTGATCGGCGAGGAGGTGCGAGCGATGCACGACGCACTCCCCGAGGTCGAAAGACTCAACCTGATCGGCGCTCCAGCGCTGCTCGCCCCCTACGCCATCGCACTCGAGCACCACGGCATCCAGGCATCGAGCTGGAGCGCCCGTGACGCGACGCTGGCCGGCGTGCGCGCACTCGCGGCGCGCCACCAACGCATTTCCTAGGAGCCCTGCGCATGCCCCCGATCAAGCTCGCCCTCGTCGGCCTTGGCAAGATCGCCCGCGACCAGCACCTGCCAGCGTTGGCAGCCAATCCCGACTATCAGCTCATCGCGCTGGTCAGCCGTAGCATCCACGAGCAGCAGGCGCTGACCGTGGCATTCCCCGAGGCCAAGCTCTTCACCGATCTCGACCAACTGCTCGCCAGCGGACTCGAGATCGACGCGGTATCGCTCTGCGCCCCACCCCAGGTACGCCACGCCCAGGCCGCCCGAGCGCTCGCCGCCGGCTGTGACGTGATGCTCGAAAAACCGCCGGGCAGCGGGATCAACGACGTCCAGGCGCTGATCCACCAGGCCGAGCGCCATGGCCGAGTGCTATTCGCCACCTGGCACTCACGCTACGCCCCCCAGGTCGAACCCGCGCGCGCCTGGCTCGAGAGCAAGCGCGTCACCGCGCTCAAGGTCAGCTGGCGCGAAGACGTGCGCCACTGGCACTTCAACCAGGAGTGGGTCTGGCAGCCCGGCGGGCTCGGTGTCTTCGACCCCGGAATCAACGCGCTCTCGATCGTCACCCGGCTGCTCCCCGACGGCCTCTACCTGACCAAGGCCCGGCTCGACTTTCCCAGCAACCGCCAGACCCCGATCGCCGCCCGGCTCGAAGGAGCGCTAGCCGGCCGCGCCAGCGGCCCGGTCGAGATCGAACTCGACTGGCTCAAGACCGGCGAGCAGAGTTGGGACATCGAGATCGGCACCGACCAGGGCCGCATCGAACTGACCCACGGCGGCAGCAGGATGCTGATCGACGGCGAGCAGATCGCCGTGGCTGGAGAGCAGGAGTATCCCGGCCTCTACGCCCGCTTCAGTGAACTGGTCGCACGGCGCAAGAGCGACGTCGACCTCACCCCGCTCGCACTTGCCGCCGACGCCTTCCTGCTCGGCGAGCGCCGCGAGGTCGACGCATTCGAGTGGTGAAAGCGAGCGAGCGAGCGACGAACCAGGCACCGGGTTCATGGAAATCGCCCGCGCAGCCATTCGCTGTCTTTCGAATCGACACCCAGCGGATCGCCCGTGAGCTCAGCGCATAGCTTTTCCAGGTAGCCGAGCATGAACTCGGCATTGTGCCGCGCCAGCCGCCGTCCAGCGCTGGTACGCATGGTGCCGGGCAGGCGCAGCAGCTTGGTCTGGAAATGGTCGACCGCGTAGCGCGTATCGTCGAACGCCCTGTTTCGGGCCAGTGGGTCATCGGGGTCGAACAGCGCGCGATCGAGCTGGCCACTGACGTGAAACACCCGGGCGATACCTATCGCGCCGAGCGCTTCGAGGCGGTCGGCGTCCTGGACGATACGCGCTTCCAAAGTACGCGGCTCGATCCCGGCGCTGAAGCTGTGCGCCTCGATCGCGTGCGCCACCGCAGGGAGGAGCTCAGGGGGGAAATCGGCGCAGCGGCTGGTGAGCAGCCCTATCGCCTCGCGGGCGGCGAGGCGCGATGAATGATGCCGCTGGGGGTGATCCTTCGGCAGGCTGACCAGATCATGGAAGTAGCAAGCTGCCGCCACCACCCTTGCGTCGGCACCGGACTCCTCCTCCATCAACCGCTGGGCGGTGCGCCACACCCGGCGGAAATGACCGAGGTCGTGGGCGCCGTCGAGGGTGGGAATCTCGCCCAGCAGGGCTTCGAAACGAGTGGGCCAGTCTGCGCTCGAGCGACTTGCTCCTCGGGGCTGATCGGTCATCTGTGCTCCAGGAAAGACATGCTAGGGTGGCAACGCGCCAGTAGCGCGATGGCGCTATAGCGACGACCACTATCAACGATAACGACGATCAACGCTGGGAACGCTCCACACATGCGCTCGTACAGGATCATTGCACTCCTCGTTTCGCTTTGGGCACTCACCGCCTGCGCCCATTCCCCGACGACCGCCAGCGAGCCGGTACGGTTCACCGTGCTGCACACCAACGATCACCATGGCCGCTTCTGGCGCAATGACGATGGAGAGTACGGCCTCTCCGCGCAGAAGACCCTGGTCGATTCGATCCGCGCCGAGGTCCAGGCGCAAGGCGGCCAAGTGTTGCTGCTCTCCGGCGGCGATATCAATACCGGCGTGCCGGCCTCGGACCTGCAGGACGCCGAGCCGGACTTTCGCGGCATGAGGATGATCGGCTACGACGCCATGGCGCTCGGCAACCATGAGTTCGACAATCCACCCGAGGTGCTCGCCCGCCAGGCCGAGTGGGCTGGCTTTCCGCTGCTCTCGGCCAACATCTACCATGCCGGTAGCGGGCAACACGCCTACCAGCCCTATGCGCTGTTCGATCTCGGCGGCATCGAGGTGGCAGTGATCGGCTTGACCACCGAGGACACCCCCAGGCTGGTCAATGGCAGCAACACCACGGGGCTCGAGTTTCGCGATCCCAAGCAGGAAGCGCGCCGGATGATCGACCAGCTCGAGCGCGAGGCGAAACCGGATGTGATCATCGCCGCGACCCACATGGGTCATTACGATAACGGCGAGCACGGCGCCAATGCACCAGGCGATGTCGAGCTGGCACGCTCGCTGCCCGCGGGGGCGCTATCGATGATCGTCGGCGGCCACTCGCAGAATCCGGTATGCATGGAGGAGGAGAACCGCAAGGATCCCGACTACCTGCCCGGCACGCCCTGCGCGCCGGATCGCCAGAATGGCACCTGGATCGTCCAGGCCCATGAATGGGGCAAATACGTCGGCCGTGCGGATTTCGTCTACCGCGACGGCACGCTCGAGCTCGAACGCTACCGGCTGATTCCGGTCAATCTCGGCCATGAGGTCGAGGGTAACTGGGTGCTGTTCGAATCCCTCATTCCCGAATCGGCCGACATGCTCGCCCTGCTGGCCCCTTATCAGGAGCGAGCGGGCGAAGAACTGCAGCGCCGGGTCGGCGAAGTCGATGCCAGGCTCGAGGGCAATCGCACCCAGGTGCGCTCGCGCCAGACCGACCTCGCCCAGCTGATTCTCGCCGCTTTCATCGAACGTGCCGATGCCGATCTCGCGGTGCTCAACGGCGGCGGTATCCGCGACTCGATCGAGGCCGGCGAGATCAGCTACGAAGATCTGCTTCGGGTCCATCCATTCGCCAATCAGCTGGCCTACGTGGATCTCGACGGTGCCGAGCTCGCCGAGTACCTCGCCACGGTCAGTGCGATCCCGCCCGGCAGCGGCGGCTACGCCCAGCTGCGCGGCGTTGGCCGGCTCGAGGATGGACGCTTCACGATAGACGGTGGGCCACTCGACCCAGAACGCCGCTATCGGCTGGCGACGCTCGACTTCGCCGCGCAGGGCGGCGACGGCTATCCCGCGCTCAGCCAGCATCCCAGCTACGTCGATACCGGCTTCACCGACGCCCAGGTGGTACGCGACTATGTCGAGCGCCACAATCCGCTACGCGCCGCGGACTTCGCGCCCGCTGGGCTTTGAAAGCGACCACGCCCGCGACGACGTCGCGGGCGTGGCGGAGACTGATTGAATTGAGCGCTCAGCAGTTGAGCACGGTGCCGCCGTTGAGGTGGATGGTCTGGCCGCTCATGTACGAGCTCTCGACGCTGGCGAGGTAAACGTAGGCCGGAGCGATCTCCGAAGGTTGGCCGGCGCGCTTCATCGGCGTCTGGGCACCGAAGGTAGTGACGCTCTCGTCGCCCATCGTCGACGGGATCAAAGGTGTCCAGATCGGTCCCGGCGCGACCGCGTTGATCCGGATGCCCTGCTCGGCCAACGGCTCGGCGAGCGAACGCACCAGCCCCTGGATCGCCCCCTTGGTCGCCGAGTAGTCGATCAGCCCGGGGTTGCCCTTGAACGCGTTGATCGAGGAGGTGCAGATGATCGTATCCCCCTCGCCAAGATGATCGAGCGCCGCCTTGATGGTGTAGAAGTGGCTGAAGATATTGGTGCGGAAAGTGCTCTCCAGCTGCTCGTCGCTGATCTCGCGAATGTCGTCGAGCTGCATCTGTTCGGCTGCGTTGTTGACCAGTACGTTGAGCGCGCCGAACTCGCTCACCGTGCGCTCGACCAGCTCGCGGCAGAACGAAGGCTTGCGCACATCGCCTGGCAGCAGCAGGCACTGGGCGCCCTCACGCTCGACCATGTCGCGGGTCGCCTCGGCGTCCTCGGTCTCGGATAGATAGTTGATCGCCACCGCTGCGCCTTCGCGGGCGAAGTGCACCGCCACTGCGCGACCGATACCGCTATCGCCACCGGTGATCAGCGCGACCTTGCCGGCGAGCTTGCCGGTGCCCTGGTAGCTGTCGCGAATCACCTCTGGCAGCGGAGTCATCTCCGACTCGATGCCCGGCGGGGTCTGCGGCTGGCTTTGAAACGTTCGTTCGCTCATCGTGCAATCTCCCTATTGCGGATGAATGGATAGCCTGACTGGCTCCACTAACCCTAGGAGAGTCCAGCCCAAGCGCAAGCCCACGGCGACCTCGCATCGCAAATCGCCCAGGCCGCCAGCCTCCATGCCGGCGTGGAGGAGCGCCTTAGTTGGCGCGTATCTCGATCGGGCAGATGAAAAGCCCGGCCGGCTCGGCCTGCTCCTCCCAGGGACGATGGTAGATCAACCGCAGGCTGCCCTGGCCGGCCCGCATCGCCTCGAAGCGCCAGTCGTAGACCAGCGGCGCACCGACCGCATCTGAGTCCGAGGCTTCATCGGCACGCGGTGCGCTGAGCAGGCGCAGCCCTTCGGGGCGATCATCGAGCTGCCACAGGTAACCGGTGCTTGGATTGCCGGGCAGAAGTAGCGACAGCCGCTCTCCCGTGGTCAGCACCAGCGGCTCGCAGCGCCCCTGGTCGTCGACGGTCAACACCTGGTCGGCATCGATCGTATAGGCGCTCGGGTCGCCCGCCCCCGCCCCGCGCGACTGATCCATCAGTTCAGGGTCGGCGAAGGCCGGGCGCGGAGCGTCACCGACCGCAACCGGCGCCTCGTCGCCACCACCGCCGAGCAGCGCACAGCCGCCCAGGCCAAGCAAACCGAATACCGTCATTGCCTGGAGCATCGCCTTGCATCGTTGATTCATCCGCCACATCCCTTGTCGATAACCTGACGCGCCCTGCGCACACCATGTATTGCGTGCGTGGGAGGGTAAGCGAAGCGATCGATGACGTCGACCGCTCGTTCGGCCTTGCCGAAAAGCGGCGCCGCTCCCATGCTGTGGGCTCGCGTTGTCATCGCCCTCATATCTCACGGTCATCCAGATGACGCTGCAACAGCTCAGCTACTTTCTCGCCGCGATGAAGCGATCGATGACGTCGACCGCTCGTTCGGCCTTGCCGAAAAGCGGCGCCGCTCCCATGCTGTGGGCTCGCGTTGTCACCGCTCCCATATCTCACGGTCATCCAGATGACGCTGCAACAGCTCAGCTACTTTCTCGCCGCGATCGAGCACGGCACCTTGTCCAAGGCCGCCGAGGCGCTGCGCCTGTCGCAGCCGAGCCTCTCCGAACAGATCATCCGGCTCGAGGAGTCGCTCGGGGCGACGCTGTTCGTACGCACCAACCGCCGGCTGCAGCTCACCGAGGCCGGGCGCAGGCTGGAGCCGTTCGCCCAGGCAACGCTCAGCGCGGCGCGCCAGGGGCACGATGCGGTGCAGTCGTATCGCTCGCTCAGCGGCGGGGTGGCGAGCTTCGGCACCTTCGGCAGCGCCCATCACTATTTCCTCACCGAGCTGGTCACCGTGTTCCGCCAGCGCTACCCGGAAATGCGGCTGAGACTGCTCGGCTACAACTCCTCCGAGGTCGCTCGCGCGGTCAGCGACGGCGAGCTGGAGGCGGGATTGGTGATGCTGCCCGTCGACGAGCGCAACCTGAAGGTGAACGAACCGGTGTGGTCGGCGCGGGTCGGCTATCTGAGCGCGGACCCGGCGCGGCTCGAGGGCGCCAAGACCATCGAGGACCTTGCCCGCGCACCGCTGATCCTGACCGAAGCGCGCTGGTGCCATGGCGATCCGGTGCGCCGGTTGCTCAATGCCCGAGCCCACGCGGCGGGCGTCGCGCTCGAGGCATTGATCGAGGTCGAACACCAGGCCACCGGCTTCGAACTCGCCGCCCGGGGCCTGGGCGACATGATCGCGACTCGGCCGATCCTCCATCACCTCGGCTACCAGGATCGACTCGGCTGGGTGCCGATCGAACCACCGCTGTTCGAGGTGTTCGCCTTCATCCAGCGCCACGACACCCCCATCTCACCTGCTACCCGGGTGCTGATCGCGCTGATGCGCGAGCAGCTGGAGAACATCCAGCGCCGCTATGCCGAGCTCGAGCGTTAGCCCGGCGTACATGCCCCGGTTGGAGATTTCGCCACGGCAGGCCAGTATGTAGACAGCCCCAAGGCACCGTTCACCTTCGCAGTGGAGCCCGTCCGATCATGTCCGAACAGCATGCGACCCTTTCGACCTCCCCTTTCACCGCCTCACCCTCCGACGCCCGCCAGCGGCTGCTCGAGCGCCTCAAGGCGATCGTCGGCCCGCGGGAGACGCTCACCGACGCGCGCAGCACGCGACGCTATCGCAAGGGCTTCCGCTTCGGCGAGGGCCGTGCGCTGGCGGTGGTGCGCCCCGGCTCGCTGATCGAACAGTGGCGGGTGGTGAAGGCCTGCGTCGAGGCGGACGTGATCGTGATCATGCAGGCCGCCAACACCGGGCTGACCGGCGGCTCGACCCCGGATGGCAACGACTACGACCGCGACATCGTGATCATCAGCACCCTGCGCATGGACCGCCTGCACCTGATCCGCGACGCACGCCAGGTGATCTGTTTCCCCGGCGCGACCCTCTACGGCCTCGAACGCGCACTGCGCCCGCTCGACCGCGAGCCGCACTCGGTGATCGGCTCCTCCTGCATCGGCGCCTCGGTATTCGGCGGGGTATCGAACAACTCAGGCGGTGCGCTGGTCCAGCGCGGCCCCGCCTACACCGAGCTTGCGCTCTACGCCCAGCTCAATGCCGACGGCCAGCTCGAGCTGGTCAACCATCTCGGCATCCGGCTCGGCGACGAGCCGGAGGAGATCCTCGCCCGGCTCGAACGCGGAGACTTCAAGGACGAGGACATCTCAAGCGATGCGGGCGCCGCCTCCGACCCCGAGTACCGCGACCATGTCCGCGAGATCGATGCCGAGACCCCGGCGCGGTTCAACGCCGACCCACGGCGCCTGCACGAAGCCTCGGGCTGCGCCGGCAAGCTTGCGCTGTTCGCGGTGCGACTCGACACCTTCCCGGCGGCCAAGGGCGCCAAGGTGTTCTATATCGGCACCAACTCGACCGCGGAACTCACCGAGCTGCGCCGCGCGCTGCTCGCCCCGGGACGCGAGCTGCCGATCGCCGGCGAGTACCTGCACCGCGACGCCTTCGACATCGCCGAGACCTACGGCAAAGACACCTTCCTGATGATCCAGCGCTTCGGCACCGACCGGATGCCGGCGATCTTCGCTTTCAAAGGCGCCGTCGACGCCTTCTTCGAGCGCTTGAAGATCTTCCCCGACCAGATCACCGACCGCGTCGGCCAGTGGCTCTCGCGGCTCTTTCCCAGCCACCTGCCCGCACGCATGAAGGAGTACCGCGATCGCTTCGAGCATCACCTGATGCTCAAGGTCCCCGCGGAGGAAGTCGCATCGACCCGCGCACTGCTCGGCGAGCTATTCCCCGGCACAGGCGGAGCGTTCTTCGAATGCAACGACGAAGAGGGCAGCAAGGCCTTCCTCCATCGCTTCGCCGCCGCCGGCGCAGCGATCCGCTACCGCACCATGCACGCTCGCGAAGTCGAAGACATCGTCGCCCTCGACATCGCGCTCAAGCGCAACGAACGCGACTGGTTCGAGACCCTGCCGGCCGAGATCGAATCCAAACTGGTCAAGAAGCTCTACTACGGCCACTTCCTCTGCCACGTCTTCCACCAGGACTACGTCGTCGCCAAGGGCACCGACTGCCTCGCTCTCGAGCACCAGATGTGGGCACTGCTCGACCAGCGCGGCGCCGAATACCCCGCCGAGCACAACGTCGGCCACCTCTACCGCGCTAAACCCGCGCTGCGCGAGTTCTACCAAAAGCTCGACCCCTGCAACTGCCTCAACCCCGGCATCGGCCAAACGCCCAAGGCGAAGCATTGGGGGCATGCACCGGCCAAAGCGGCCGCAAGCGACGAACCGGTCAACGGATAGCGTTCGAATCACCGGTGCCTGGCCGACCTGCCCGCCGTTCGTGGTGAGCCGAGCCTTCATCATCATCGCCGTCTCGCGAGAGGCCAGGAGGCGAGAGTCGAACCACGATCCAGCCGCCTCGGGCGAATTGGTCCAGCCCGCGAATCCCTGCTGAGAGCTGAATGCTCGCCATCGAGCTGTCGACTATCGACTTTCCATCGTTGCTACCTCGCACACCCGCATGGGGCGTTGCTTGTCGGCCCTCTAACCAACTGATAGGTTATAGATATATCAACTGATAGAACGGAGGTAGCGATGGTCACCTCGCTCGAGCAGGATCAAACTGGTCGCGATACCGGCACCAGCTTCTGGAAGAGGGTGGGCATCCCTCCCCGTGGCGCAGGACTGCACCAAGCCTTGCGGGATGGCATCCCCTACACGGTCTATACGCGGCTGGCCTCGATGGCGGGCTTGGAACACAAGGAGCTGGCCAAATATGTCGTCATTCCCCAGGCCACACTGCAGCGCCGGGCCAAGCTAGGCCGGTTCAAACAGGACGAGGGCGACAGGCTATACCGCTTCGCCGAAGTGCTGGAGGCAGCGACGGCGCTGTTCGAGGGGGACAAGGAGGGGGCGCGGCAATGGCTTCTTCATCCCGTCCGCGGCCTCGGGGGCAGGCGACCCGTCGAGATGCTCGCTACCTCGGCCGAAGTCGAGGCCGTGCTGGAGCTGATCGGCCGCCTGGAGCATGGCGTAGTGGCATGAACGAGATCCATGCTTACCGCTTGATCAAGAAGAAGTGGCAGGCGAGCGCCTTCGACGGAGAAGGAGCGCGTCTCTTCGGCGGACGCTGGAACAGCCGGGGAAAGTCTTGTGTGTACTTGGCCAGCTCCGAGTCGTTGGCGATGCTGGAGGTGATGGTGCATCTCAACGATTACGGCCTGCTGCGACATTACGCGATTCTGCAGGTGCGGCTCCCGGAAGACGCCATCATTCACCTACCCATCGACCAATTGCCGGATGACTGGCGGGATGAACCGGCCCCACCCTCAACGGCGGAGCTCGGCGATGGCTGGCTGGGAGGTGGCAGCAGCCTGGCACTGGCCGTACCGAGCGTGGTGGTCCCCCGGGAGCTCAATTACCTGCTCAATCCCACGCACCCACTATTCAAACAGATCGCCGCCGATGCTACGGAAATCGACTTCCAGCCAGACGCTCGCCTTTGAGCGATGAGGCGCAGTTCTCCACAGCCTGACTCCAGCCATAGCCTCCCCCTATACGAACCATTCCATTCGCCCCCTTCATCCCCTGGAAGGCCGGCGGGATAGTGATTCCATCGCTATCCCGTCGACAAGATTCCAATAGGGGGAGACGTGGGCACCACTGCGCGCTATTGCATCATCGGCGCTAGAGCCGGTTTTCCTCTCCATGACGGCCCGCATCGAAAGATAGCGGGCTCGTCGCGTCGCTCCACCAAAGTCTCATTCCCATACTCGATCAGAATTGATTCGAGTCAATGAGTGAGAGCCGGCGACGCCCTAGCGTAGGAATTTCCTCTCATCAGGAACGAATGATCGCAAAACAAGGATAAATAAACGGAGGCGATATGAATCCCTTTCTGCACGGTAGCTTATACGGACTGATCATTTGCGCCGTCATTGCCGTACTGGTGGCGCTCTCCCTCTTACTCAACCGGCTGGGCAGCATGACGAAAGACAAGCTAGGCAAGGAGGACGACATTCTTTGGGTGGCAGCGGCCATCGGCCTGGGTGTCGGCGCTTATGGGGTCACTCTGGTCGCGGCACTGCTGATGGAATCCGACCTGCCGGCGAGAATCACCGCGGCGTTGGGCTCCGCGGCGCTCGTCTTTAGTCTTTTCCTCTGGCTCGTCTCGGTCCATGAAAAGAAGAGATCGTATGCGGTGACGAAAAAGATCTGAGGCATGAAAACGCCCGCGCTGATTGCGCGGGCGTCGTCGTCTATGGCGAAGCGATATCGATGAATCAGTAGCCCAGCCGTTCGAGGATCGCGTCGATCGGCTCCGCGGGCGGGCGGCCATAGAAGGCGAGCAGCGCGTCGGTGCGGTTGGTGAAGAAACCGTCGACGCCACCTGCCTGCACCCGGGCGAAGTCCACTTCGTCATCGACGGTGTAGGGATGGATCAGCAGCCCGCGTTGGTGGGCCGCGCGATTCATCCACGGCTGGACCAAGTCGGGGTAGCTCTGCTCGCCACCGGCAGCCAGCGCAACCGAGGGGCCGACGCCGATCGCACCCTGCGCCTTGGCCCAATCGAGCCAAGCGAGGTAGTCCTCCGGTGAACGGACCCGCTGGGCCGCATAGTAGCGTGCCGGATCCTCGCCCTCACCCATCGCTGGGCCGTCCGCGGCGGGGATGTAGCCATCGCCGAGCCATAGCAGCAGGATCTTCGGCACCTCCGGCATCTCACGCTGCAGCGCCTCGAGGCTGGCTTTTTCGAAGGTCTGCAGCACCACCCGCCCAGGCATCGCCGCTACGTTCACCGCACCCTCGCCCTCGGCACGCGGTGCCAGCCAGCCCCGGCTGGCGAGTTTCTCGCGCAGCTCACGCTCGATACCAGGGAACTGGCCTGGCTGCTTGGTCTCGATGTAGAGACCGGGGCGGTTGACGCCGCCCTCGGCGATATCGATCACCTCATCGAGGGTCAGGATCTCGAGCCCGGCGAAGGCATCTCGCGCCCGCTCGGCAAACGCATGGTTGAACCAGGAGCCGGCATCGAGCGACTTGAGCTCCTCGAGGGTGAACGCACTCACCGGCGCATCCACACGGTCAGGGAAGCGCTCGGCCACGTCGCTGGTGCGACCCAGGGTGTCATCGTGCACTGCCACCAGTACTCCATCGGCGGTGCGCTGAAGATCGAGCTCGAGATAATCCGCCCCCTGCTCGCGCGCCAGCAGATAGGCCGCCCGGGTCGACTCGGGTGCATCGAACGACGCCCCGCGATGGGCGATCACCGCCGGACGCGGCAGTCCCAGCCGCTCGGCCAGGGCGATCCCGCCCTCTTCCCTTGGCAGCTCGCCCGGCGTCTGCGCCCCCGCCGTCGAGATCCCAAGACAGATCAAGGCCATCGTCATCATTGTTCTCATCAAAAGGCTCCTGAGGGTGGGTAGCGGTAGCGCTCGTCAGCAGTGTAACGAAGGCTATCGACGAAACCACCGCAGCGGCTAGAGCCAGTGCTGGGCGCGAATCCGCTCACCATCCTCGAAGCGCGACAGCCGAAACGGCCGAGGGTCGACGATCGGCTCGTCCTGGGTCACCAGGTCGGCGACCAACCGACCCGCGGCAGGGGCAATGCCGAAGCCGTGGCCGGAGAAGCCGGTGGCGACGAAGGCGCCCGGCAACCGCTCGACGGGCGAGATCACCGGAATCGCATCCGGCATGGTATCGATCAGCCCTCCCCAGCTCTGCGCCACTTCGAGACCGGCGAAGCCGGGCACCGCGCTGCGGAGCCGCTCGATCATCGCGGCCAGCGCCGGTGCGTGCGGGGCCGGGTCGAGCACCCGCAGGCGTTCATAGATCGATACCGCATCCGCGCGGCCGGGGCGCCAGTGGAAGGCCTCGTCGAAGCTACGCGCGCCGACCCTGAGGCTCAGGCTACGGTGCTCGACCCGATAGGCGGGCAGGAACAGGCGAGCGAAACGCAGGTTGTCCGGGGTCAGCTCGACCAGATTGGTCGCCGAGCTGGCGATCGTCCAGCCGCCGTCCAGGCGCTTGCGGAACGCCACACCGCCGAGGCTGACACAGGGTTCGATCGGCAGTTCGAGCGGCCGGGTGCGAAGCACCGAGGACAGCACCTTGAGCTGCGGCAGACGTTCGCCGACGCCCTGGAGCAGCAGCCGCGACCAGGCACCGCCGGCGACCACTACCGCCTGGCAGTCGATCGCGCCATGCTCGGTGACCACTTGGCCGACCCGACCCGCTTGACGCTCGATGGTACGCACCGCGCAGTGCTGCTGCAGGTTGAGCCCTCGCTCGATCGCCGCCATCGCCATTGCCGGCGCCGCCTTCTGCGGTTCGGCGCGGCCGTCGGCGGGCGTCTCCAGCGCGCCGGCCAAGGGTTCGGCGAGCCCCGGCACGCGCTCGACCACCTCTGCAGGCGACAGCATCCGGCTGTCGAAGCCATGCTCGCGCGCATGTTCGAGCCAGCGCAGATGGCGGTCGCGCTGCTGCTCGTCGCGCGAGGCGTAGAGGATGCCGTGACGACGAAAACCGGTCTCCCGGCCCAGCCGCGCATCCATGCCCTCCCACATCCGCATGCTCGCCTCGATCAACGCCAGCTCGCGAAGATCACGGCCGGTACGCCGGCACCAGCCCCAATTGCGACTCGACTGCTCGGCGGCGATGGAGCCTTTCTCGAGCAACACGGTTTCGATCCCTTTCTCCACCAGCGCAAGGGCGGTCGCGACCCCCACGATACCTCCTCCGATCACCACCACCTCTGCGCGACGCGGCATGCGATCGGAAGAGGGCACTACATCGACGAGCGGCCCCATCGGACATCCTCGTTATTGTCGTTGACGAATTGACGGCACCCGAAGCCTCAGTAGGCGTCTTCGACCGTCCAGTTGACCGGAATCTCGCTGATGCTGGCGCTGCTCGGCAGTTCCAGCACGGTGCGTACGATCCGTGCCAGGTCTTCGGGCTGGGTCATTTGCTCGGGCGCGACCTCGGTCAGCGCAGTGCCCATGTCGGTGGCGACGAAGCCGGGACAGATCGCGGTCGAGCGAATCCTGTGGGGTTCGCCGCACTTGCGCAGTCCATGGGCGAGCGCCAGTACGGCGAACTTGCTCATCGAGTAAAGACTCGAGCGCTCCGCTTTGACCCGCTTGGCGGATAGCGAGGCCAAGGTGACGATCCGCCCCTCGCCGCCAGCTACCAGGTGGGGCCAGAGCTTGCGGGTCAGCCGCATCGGCGCTTTGACGTTGACGTCGAAGGTGGCGTCGAAATCCTCATCACTGGCTTCGAGCACCGAAAGCGGGTTCATCACCCCAGCGTTATGGACCACCGCGTCCAGCCGTCCGAAGCGCGCCAGGGTCTGATCGATCCAGGCTTCATCGGTACTGGGGTCGAGCGCATCGTAGCGACAGGCGATCACCGGCAGCGATGCATCGAGCACGACCTCCTCGGGGCGTCGGCAGCCGAGACTCACCGCCCAGCCGTGGCTGAGCAGTTCTTGCGCGATCGCAGCGCCAATGCCGCGGCTGGCACCGCTGATCATCGCCACGCGGGGCGCCCCGGCGGCGGTATCGATGGTCGTCATGGTCATACGAGCACTCCTGATCGGGTCGAACACGCCTCAGTGCTGGCCGAGTACGCGCTCTGGGGAAGTGAGCCTGCGATCCAGCGGGTTGAGATACGGCTCGATGAGCGCGATCTCCTCGCGCAGCAGAGCGACATAGCGCTCTATCAGTTCAGGATTCAGCCGTGCGGACAGGAAGGTCAGGCTGAGCGAGGCGATCGGCCCGGTCTCGACCACGTGCAACGGCATCGAGATCCCAGCGACGCCGGGCAGCAGTTCGCCGCTGTCGAGCGCATAGCCCTGTACGCGCGTCTGCTCGATCAACTGCCACAGCCTTCCGTCGCTGAGTGCCGGATAGGCAGCGATCCGCGGACGGTTGCGCGCGACGATCTCCTCGCACTGCTCCTGGGGCAGGAAAGCGAGCATCGCCAGGCTGCCGGGCCCGACGCCGAGCGGTACCGAGCCACCGATCGACCCGGTGAGGGTCTGCAGCAGGCAGTCGCCATCGTAGCGATCGATGCACACCGAATCATCGCCATCGCGCGCCATCAGCATCGCGGTCTCACCCGTCGTGCGGCGCATCCGTTCGAGCGCCGGCTGGCACTGGCTGCGCAGTCCCGGACCGTTGGCGGCCTTGGCGCCAAAGACCATCAGCTTGGTCCCGAGCCGATAGCGGCGGCCCTCCGGGTCGCGATTGAGCAACCCATGCTCGACCAGGGCATTGAGAATCCGATGGCAGGTCGGCTTGTTGAGGTTCGAACGCTCACACAGCGATTTCAGCGTCTCGCCCTCGCTACTGCCATCGGCGACCAGATCGAGCAACGCAACGGCACGATCGAGCAGCTGAGCGCCGCTCTTGGCACGAGGTATGGTCATTTCTGCCTCTCCAAAATTCCATAATATGGAATATACAATCGACTTGTGCCGTGATGTGGAATTTTTCTTGACGCAAGAATTAGCATATCGGACGCTAAAGTGCCAATCACAACCATCGATCACCCAACCCGCCACCCTGGTCGAGGCACTGGATCACTGCGCTTGTGACTCGATCACCCCATGCATGGCGACCCTGATAGCAACAACAAAAGGATCTAAGCATCATGTCATTGCGTAACGCACTGCTCGCAAGCCTCTCCGGTGTCCTGCTGCTCGGCTCCCTCGGTGCCCACGCCGATACGCTCGAAGACATCAAGGCGCGTGGCGTGCTCACCGTCGGGATCAAGAACGACTACCAGCCCTACGGCTACCTCAACGACGAAGGCCAGAACGTCGGCTTCGAAATCGAGCTCGCCCGCTACATCGCAGCCGAGCTGCTCGGCTCCCCGGACAAGATCGAGCTGGTGCCCGTGGTTGCGGCCAACCGTACCGAGTTCCTCAACACCGGCCGTATCGACCTGGTGATGGCTACCCTCGGCGTCACCCCTGAACGCGAGAAAGTGATCGACTTCACCGTGCCGTACGTCTCCGCCGCCGGCGCTTCGATACTGGCGCGCAAGGAGGCCAAGTTCACTCAGTGGGAACAGCTGCGCGGCCAGAACGTCTGCGGTATCCAGGGCTCGTTCTTCAACAAGACGGTAACCGAGCAGTACGGCATCCGGCTGGTCAACTTCACCGCCCTGCCGGAAGCCTATCGGGGGCTCAAGGACAATCGCTGCGTAGCGATGGCGTTCGATGACATGAGCCTGCGCAAGAAGCTCGAGGAGCCGGGCTGGGAAGATTACAAAATCGCCGTCGAGCCCTATGAGTACCTGCCGATGGCCGGCGGCGTGCGCAAAGGTGACGAAGCCTTCCTCGAGGCGGTCAACGCCGCGATCGTCAAGGCTGAGGGCGAGAACAAACTGATCGAGTGGGAACGGGACTACGACATGCCCGCCTCCGAATACATCGCCCAGCGCGCCGAAGCCGCACGCTCGGCCAGCGAATGATCGGGTAGCACATGTTCGGATTAGACTTCACTTGGCTGCTCGATCCGACCTACCAGGGATGGTTGGTCGAAGGGGTGTGGATCACCTTGCAACTCGCGGCGGTGTCGTCGCTGGCAGCGTTGGTGATCGGTCTGTTCGGTGCGCTGGGGCTGACTTTGCGGCTCTGGTGGCTGGATGCGCTGATCGAGCTGTTCGTCGAGGTGTTCCGCAACACCCCGCCGCTTTTGCAGATGCTGTTTTTCTACTTCACCCTGACCCAGCTCGGCTTCACCGTCGAAGATCCAGTGACCGGGTTGCAACAGCCGCTGTTCAACGCCTTCTTCTCGGCGTCGGTATCGCTCAGCCTGTTCGGTGGCGCGCTCTGCGTCGAGGCCTTTCGTTCAGGGCTCGACGCCGTACCGAAAGCGACCCTGGAGGCTGCGCGCTCGCTCGGCTACGGTCGCTGGGCGCTGTTTCGTCGCGTGCAGGCACCGATCGCCACACGGATCTGCCTGCCGGGGCTGACCAACGTGCTCACCAACCTGTTCAAGACCACCTCCCAAGCCTCGGTGATCACCGTACCGGAGCTGATGTACGCCGCGGGCCAGGTCTACAACGATACCTTCCGTACCCTGGAGATGATGCTGCTGGTGCTGGTGATCTACGTGGCCCTGGTCAGCCTGCTGAGCTGGGCACTGCTTCGTCTCGAGCGGCTGTTCGCTTATCCAGGCTACGGACAGGGGGTGTGAGATGGTGATCAATCCAAGCTACGAACAGCGCAAACGCCTGCTGCTGATCGGTATCCTGCTGGCGGTGATCGCCCTGGTACTGGGCGACGCCGTCCGCGGTGGCTCAGCCGAGTGGAGCCGGGTGATCGCTCGGCTGCCGCTGCTGTTGACCGGTAGCGCCCAGGGCTGGCCGATCACCGGTGGCTTCCTGCTCAACGTGGTCATGGGTATCGCATCGATGGCGATCGCCACCGCGGTCGGCACGCTGCTGGGACTGTCCCTGCTGGCCCGGCGCAAGCTGGTTCGCCAGCCCGCGTTCGTGGTGATGAACTTCCTGCGCAACGCGCCCTGGTTGGTGGTGCTGTTCGCGATGCTCTACCTGCTGCCCTATCGGCTCACCCTGCTCGGCGTCACGTTCGAATTCTCGCCGCTGGCCAAGGCGATCATCGGCTTGAGCCTGCCTACCGCGGCGAACTTCGCCGAGGTGATCCGCGGCGCGGTGCAGTCGGTGCACGCCGGCCAGTGGGAATCGGCGCGCTCGCTCGGCTACAGCACCGCACAGATCTACCGCCGGGTGATCCTGCCCCAGGCGTTTCGCCGCATGATCCCAGGCTGGATGAACCTCTATGCGCTGCTGATGATCGCGACCTCGCTGGCCACCGTCACCGGGGTGCAGGAGGTCGTCACCCTGCTGCGCACCACGCTTTCGATGGAGAGCGAAACCACGCTCGTCTACTTCTACCTGGCGGTGCTGGCGATGTTCTTCGCGTACTGCTACCCGATCGCTCTGCTCGCCCGTCGACTGGAGAACAAGACCAAGGGAGATTCGCTATGACCTCACGCAGCGAAGCGCTGATCGAGCTCGACGGTGTACGCAAGTCGTTCGGCGATACCGAAGTGCTCAAGGGCATCTCGCTCAACGTCGGCAAGGGCGAGGCGGTCTGCGTGATCGGTCCGTCCGGCTCCGGCAAGTCGACGATCCTGCGCACCATCAACGGCCTGCTGCCCGTCGACGAGGGCTTCATCCGGGTCGGCGAGCATCGTGTCCATGAGTTGCGCAGCGACCGGGAGATGCGCCCGCTGCGCCGCCAAGTGGCGATGGTGTTCCAGCAGTACAACCTGTTCCCCCATCGCACCGTGCTCGAGAACGTCGCCATGGCACCGGTCCAGGTGCTTGGCCACGACCCCGAGGAGGTACGCGAGCGTGCGGTCCGACTGCTCGCCAAGGTGCACCTGGATGGCAAGGAGTCGCGCTATCCCGGCGAACTCTCCGGCGGCCAGCAGCAGCGCGTAGCGATCGCCCGGGCCCTGGCGATGCAGCCGGAGGTCATCTTGTTCGATGAGGTCACCGCGGCGCTCGACCCGGAGACGGTGAAGGGCGTGCTGGAGACCATCCGCGAACTCGTCGTGGAGGGCATGACCTGCGTGCTGGTGACGCACGAGATGCGCTTCGCTCGCGAAGTCTCCCACCGGGTCTGCTTCACCGACCATGGCCGGATCGTCGAGTCCGCGCCGCCCGCCGAGCTGTTCGACGCCCCGCAGGATCCACGCACCCGCGAATTTCTCGCCCAGGTGCTGTGACTTGCCGAAGAGAATCCAGATGGTCAGAGATGACGCAGTATTCAGCGATGATTTCGTCAAGCGCCCCTACTGGTGGGACGCCGCCCCGCCGGAAACCTGTCTCGACGCGCTACCCACCGAGGTCGACGTCGCCATCGTCGGCTCCGGCTATGCCGGCCTGAACGCGGCGATCGAGCTCGCCCGGCACGGGCGGCGCGTAGTGGTGCTCGACGCCGACGAGCTCGGCAGCGGCGCCAGCACCCGGACCGGCGGAATGGTCAGCAGCGGCCAGAAGCTGGTGGTCGGCGGCGCGATCAAAGGCATCGCTCCCGAACTGTTCCAGCGCATGATCGAGGATTCGATCGCCTCGTTCGCCTTCATCCAGCAGCTGGTCGAGGAGCAAAAGCTCGACGCCGATCTCGAGATCAAGGGTCGCTACTTCGGCGCCCACGCGGCGAGCCATCTGCCGAGGCTTTATCAAATGGGCGATATCCTCGCCCGGGTCACCGGGGTCAAGGTGCATCGCTTCAATCGCGACGACCAGCACCAGGTGATCGGCTCGGACTACTACCACGGCGGTATCCTGGTCGACGACTACGGCGGCCTTCACCCGGCCAAGTACCATCGCGCGCTGCGCGAGCTGGCCCGGCGCCACGGCGCCGAGCTGCGCTCCCACGCCCGGGTGCTGGAGATCAAGCCGGCAAGCCGCGGCAAGGTGGTACTCACCCAGCGCGGTGCGATCGAGGCCCGCGAAGTGCTGGTCTGCACCAACGGCTACACCGACGCCACGCCAACGCCGTCGCTGGCGCGCCGGGTGGTGCCGGTGCGCAGCTACCAGATCGCCACCGAGCCGCTGCCGCCGGAGCTGATCGAGCGGCTGGTGCCGGGCGGGCGAATGATCACCGACAGCCGTCGCGACCTGATCTACAGCCGCCCCTCTCCGGACGGCAGCCGGCTGCTGTTCGGCTCGCGTCCCGGCCTCTACGAGATCGACGAGCGCCAGGCCGCGCTCAAGCTTCGCGCACGCATGCTCGAGGTCTGGCCGGAGCTCGCCGACTACCGGCTCAGCCATGCCTGGAGCGGCAAGGTAGCGATGACGGTCGACAAGACCGCCCACGTCGGCGCGATGGATGAGGCGCACTATGCGCTGGGTTGCAACGGCAACGGCGTGGCGCTGATGAGCTGGCTCGGCTACCGGCTGGCGCAGAAACTGCTCGAAAGCGCGCCACGACCGCTCTCGTTCGACCGCGAGAAATTCCAGCGGCTGCCGTTCTACGACGGGCGGCCCTGGTTCCTGCCGCTGGCGAGCGGTTGGTACCGGCTACGCGATGGGATCGAACGGCGCTGGCGGTGAGCCGAGACGCCGCGGCCATGGGAACAGGGAGCAGGCAATGCAGACGATACGCACGGATGTAGTGGTGGTAGGGCTCGGTGCCATGGGTGCGGCCATCACCGACCAGCTCGCCCGCCGCGGAGTCGCAGTGGTCGGGGTGGATCGCTTCGCCCCCCCGCATGATCGCGGCTCCAGCCACGGCGAGACCAGGATCACGCGCCAGGCCGTCGGCGAAGGCGCCGCCTACGTCCCGTTCGTGCTGGCATCGCACCGTCACTGGCGCGAGCTCGAGAGCGCATGCGGCGAGTCGTTGTTCGAAGCCTGCGGTGCGGTGGTGATCGCCGGTGCGGCCGGTCGCGGCTCGCATCACGGCAAGCAGGACTTTTTCGCCACCACGGTCGCGACCGCCGAGCGCTTCGCCATCGAGCACCGCTGCCTCGAGCGTGATGAGCTGGTCGCCCGCTTCCCTCAGTTCGCCGGGATGCATCGCGACCAGCATGCCTACTTCGAGCCCGGTGGCGGCTATCTGCGCCCAGAGCGCTGCATCGCCGCGCAGCTGGCGCGGGCCGAACGCGCCAGCGCAACGCTTTTGCTGGATACCAAGGTGGAGCGGATCGACAACCGCTCCGGTGGCGTTCGGGTGACCACCGACAAGGCGGTCATCGAAGCCGACCGGGCAGTGGTCGCCGCCGGCGCCTGGGCAACCGACCTGCTCGGCGCGCCGTTCGAGCGCCTGCTGACGGTACGCCGCCAGACCCTGCACTGGTTCGGCCTCGAGGCGGACGCACGCTTTCCTGCCGATTCACCGGTTCACATCTGGATGCACGGCGCGGGAGACGCGGACTACTTCTATGGCTTTCCGCCGCTACCGGGAGAGCGAAGCGTCAAGGTAGCCACCGAACAGGACCGGGTCGCCACCCATGCCGACCAGCTGGATCGCCAGGTTGCGGCGACGGAGTCGCAGGCGCTGTTCGATGCCCACCTGCGCGGACGCCTCGCCGGGGTCTCCTCCCGCGTGGTCGACGCCGCCGCCTGCCTCTATACCGTCACCCCGGACCAAGGCTTCATCCTCGACGACCATCCCACCATGCCCGGCGTTTTCGTCGTCTCGGCCTGCTCGGGGCACGGGTTCAAGCATTCGGCGGGTATCGGTCAAGCGGTCGCGGAGCGGCTCTGCGGTGCTGAGAGCGAATTCGACCTCGCCCCCTTCGCGCTGGAGCGCTTCGACACCTAGCAGTGCCGAAGAGCAGTGATCATCGCCGTTCTCTGGTCGGGCTGACCCCGAAGTATTGCTTGTACTCGCGGGAAAACTGCGAGCTGCTGCGATAGCCCACAGCGCTCGCCGCCTGGGCGACCTGGCAGGCGTGCTCGGCCAGCAGCGCACGCGCCTTGAGCAGCCGCAGCCGCTTGAGGTACTGGAGCGGCGCAAGCTGGGTGGTCACCTTGAAGTGGTGATGGAAGTGGGATGCGCTCATGTTCGCGGCGCGGGCCAGCCTGTCGACGTTGAGCGACTCAGCGTAGTGTTCGTGGAGAAAGCGCAGCGCCTCCGCAATCCGTGGATAGTGGCCGCCGTCGAGCACCAAGCGACGCAGCGCCTCGCCTTGGGCACCGCGCAGGGCGGCGAAGATCACCTCTCTCAGCCTTGCTGCGCCGAGCGCACGGCACAGCACCGGATCGAACAAACAGTCGACCAGCCGCGACAGGGCCTCACCGAACTCGGCATCGATCGCCACTGCAGCCATTGGCTCGGGCGCCGGATCTTCCCTGCGTCCCGGCAGCTGGGCGGCGAGCTCGACGAGCGATGCCCTATCGAGGCGAATCGCGAGCCCGAGCAGCGGCGCCTGCGTACTTGCATGGGTCTCGCACTCGAACGGCAACGGCATGGCCTGGACCAGATAATGTCCGGCACCGTAGTGGATCACTCGATCACCGAGAAAGCCGATCTTGCCCCCCTGGACGATCACCACCAGTCCGGCGTTGTAGATCAGCGGCGTGCGGCGCTGGGCGCAGCGGCTGACGAGCAGCTCGACATCTTCGAGCATGGAGGGCTTGAAACCTCCCCTATCGGCAAGCGAGGCGAGGCGAGGCGCCAGACGAGCAGCGTAGTCGGCCGCCACCGAGGGCGGTGCGGAATGTTCCAGGATGGTCATTGCATCAACCTCTATTTCCGTTACACCGTAACATCATGCAGGAAAAACACCGTCCTATCCGCTCTTGAAGTGGGAATTCCATAGGATCAGGCAAAAAGAACGCAGGATCCAACATGGCGGTGCGGGCACTCGGCAACCACACTGTTACTTACTGGGAGGCGGCCTTTGTATCTGCACCCTATTCACCCTTCGGGCCGGTTGCCCGTTGCTCTGCCAGGAAACCAATATGTCCAATACTCGATCCTACGCTGCACTTTCCGCCACCACGCCACTCGAGCCGTTCAGCTTCGATCGCCGTGCGCCGCGCCCCGACGACGTGGCAATCGAAATCCTCTACTGCGGGGTCTGCCATAGCGATCTGCATTTCGTCCGCGACGACTGGGGCTTCAGCACTTATCCGGTGGTGCCGGGCCACGAGATCGTCGGCCGGGTCACCGCGGTGGGCGACAAGGTCGAAGGCTTCAAGGTCGGTGAGATCGTCGGCGTCGGCTGCATGGTCGACTCCTGCCGCCACTGCGAGGCTTGTGAAAGGGGACTCGAGCAGTACTGCCTCGAAGGCTTCACCATGACCTATGGCAGCCCCGACCGCCACGATGGCACCACGACCCAGGGCGGCTATTCGGACAAGATCGTGGTCAGCGAGCGCTTCGTCGTCCACATGCCCGAGGGCATCGATCTCAAATCCGCCGCGCCGATTCTCTGCGCCGGGATCACCACCTACTCTCCGCTCAAACACCATGGCGTCAAGGCTGGTCACAAGATCGGCGTGATCGGCATGGGCGGCCTCGGCCACATGGGGGTCAAGCTGGCCAAGGCGCTCGGCGCCGAGGTGACCCTGTTCACGCGCTCCCAGTCGAAGGTCGCGGAAGCCAAGCACCAGGGTGCCGACCATGTCGTTGTCTCCACCGACGAGGCGCAGATGGAAGCGGTCGCCGGGACCTTCGACTTCATGCTCGATACCATCCCGGTACAGCACGACCTGAACCCCTACCTCAAGGCGCTCAAGTTCGACGGCACTCACATCTTGGTCGGCCTGATCGAACCGATCGAACCGGCGATCCACTCCTTCGAACTGGTGTTCAAGCGCCGCGTGGTCGCGGGTTCACTGATCGGTGGGCTTCCCGAGACCCAGGAGCTGCTCGACTTCTGCGCCGAGCATGGCATTGGCTGCGATGTCGAAGTGATCGACATTCAGAACATCAACGAAGCGTTCGAGCGGATGCAGAAAGGCGACGTCAAATATCGCTTCGTGATCGACATGCAGTCGTTGAAGAACGCTGCCTGATCGTCGCGCATGGTGAATCGGCATCGCGTCATAGCGACGCGGTGCCGAACAGATCGCGCTCGAGCGGCACGCCTTCGAGTTCGAGCAGGTAACGTTTGACCGGCAGCCCACCGCCGAAGCCGGTGAGGCTGCCGTCAGTGCCGATCACCCGGTGGCAGGGCAGCACGATCGGCAGCGGATTACGGCCGTTCGCGGCACCCACCGCACGCACCGCGCGAGGGGCATCGATCCTCGCTGCGAGCCCGGCATAGCTGAGCGTCTCGCCATAGCCGATGGTCGCAAGCGCGCTCCACACCCGGCGCTGGAACTCAGTGCCCCGCGGCGCGAGCTTGAGCTCGAAGCGCCGGCGTCCCTGGTTGAAGTATTCATCGAGCTGGGTCCGCGCCAGATCGAGCAGCGGATGCTCACCCTCTCGCCAATCGTCTCCCAGCCGATAAGGATGGCGGGGATGCTCGAACTCGATCAGCCGGAGCCCTTCGTCGTCTGCGGCCAGCAGCAGCCTACCGACGGGACTGCGGATGTACGTATAGAACGTCATGCTGATTTCTCCTTGCGAAATGCGCCGCGCCTCACGATGAGCCGCCGAGTGCCGATGGGCGCGGTCGAGGGGCCCGCCTGGCTGGAGCTGGAGCACAGAGCTGCGCCTCGCGCCAGAGCTGGATCACCGCGTAACCGCGCCACGGCCGTATCGCTTCGAAGCGCGCGATCAGCGCCTTGGCGGTAATGCGTGCGCCTGGACCCGCGATGCTTCTCTGCACGATGAGGTCTTCAGCGGGCAGCGCATCGGGATGGCCGAGACCGCGCAGCGCGATGTAGTGGGCGGTCCAGGGTCCGATTCCCGGAAGCCGGACCCAGCGGGCGGCAAACTCCTCCAGCGACCGTTCGACGCGAAAATCCACCTGCCCCTCGAGCAGCGCCGCCGCCATGGCGCGCAGTGCCGCTGCGCGAGCGCGAGTCAGTCCGAGCGCGTCCAGATCACCCTCGGCGAGCGCTTCGGGGGGCGGAAACAGGCGCTCGAGCCCGGGCGCGAAAGGTTCGGCCAGAGCGACACCAAAGCGCTGCACCAGCCGGCTGGTCAAGGTGCGCGCGGCGCTGACACTGATCCTCTGGCCGATCACCGCGCGTACCGCGATCTCGAAACCGTCCCAGCCGCTCGGCAGGCGCAGCCCAGGGCGGCGCTCGACCAGCGGCGCAAGTCTTGGGTCCCGCGCCAGCACCTCGGCGATGGCATAGGGATCGGCGTCGAGATCGAACATCCGCCGCAGCCGAGTGACGATCTCCAAGAGCTTCGTGGTCGCCGCGCCGTGCAGTTCCAGGCGCAGCGCATGGGCGCCATCCGGCCAGGCGCTGACACGCAGCCAGCCAGGCTGCTGAAGGTTGCCGACCACCCGGGCGTAGCTCGACGCATCGACCCGTTCGATACCGGGCAGCGCGCGGCCGCGCAGGAAATCGAGCATCGCCTCGAAATCGTAAGGGGGACGGTAGCCGAGCCGCAGGGTCAGCGTCGTCGCTGCGCCGTCAGCCGCCCGCGAGCGACCGCGCAGCTCGCGTGGGGCGATACGGTAGGCATCGAGAAAGGCGGCGTTGAACCGTCGCTGGCTGCCGAACCCCGCCGCCAGCGCTATTTCAGTGATCGGCAGCCGCGTCTCGGTCAGCAACTGCTTGGCGAACAGCAGCCGCCGCGTACCATGCACCTGGCTCGGTGTAGCACCGAGGCGCTCGACGAACAGCCGCCGCAGCTGCCGCTCGCTTAAGCTTAGCCGCTCGGCCAGGTGCGCCAGCGGTCGTTCGGCAAGTACCCCTTCATCGATCAGCTTCAGCGCCCTTGCCAAGCGAGAGTCACCGCGCCGCCAGGCCCCACCGCCCGGTGCAAGCTCAGGCCGACAGCGCAGGCAAGGGCGGTATCCCGCCGCCTCGGCTGCCGCGGCGCTGGCGTAGTAGCTCACGTTCTCCGCCTTCGGCGCCGGGGCGGGACACATCGGCCGGCAGTAGATCCCGGTGCTGACGACCGCGGTGAAGAAACGTCCGTCGAAGCGCGGATCGCGGCTCAGTCTCGCCCGCTCGCAAACCTCCAAGCTGGGCAGCATGTCATCGATGGTCATGTTCATCGCTCGACGGTAGCACTCTCCCTGAGGGCTAACTAGCCGGATCCGGACATCATTGCCGAGAAAGCGAAACTTTCCCCGGCGCACCATGTCGCACCCCCTGTGGCACCACACCGCTCATCCATGCAGCCAAGGCGAACTTGCCCCATGCAGCGCAGAGACTTCATTCGTACCGCGGCGTCGATGTTCGCCGCCTGCGGGCTTCCAAGCGGCGCGCTACTGGCGGCGAACGTGAAGGTCGGCCCCGCCGACGGCGAAGCGCAACCGTTCGATTTCGATCGACTGAAGGCGCTGGCCGCCAAGCTCGCCGAATCCCCCTATCGACCCGACGAGCCGCCGCTGCCCAACGCGCTGACCCACCTGACCCCACAGCGCTACCAGCGGATCAAGTACCGTCGTGACCAAGCGCTGTGGCACGGCCGCGACGGCGAGCTCGAGGCGCAGTTCTTCCATGTGGGAATGGGCTTCAAGCAACGGGTACGGGTCCACGAGCTGGATCCGGCCAGCGGGCTGGCACGCGAGATCCACTTTCACCCTTGGCTGTTCGACTACGCAGGCGCCGACCTCGACCCCACGACGCTGACCGGCGACTACGGCTTCGCCGGGGTCAGGATTCGAAGGCGGCCGCATCTCGACTACCAGGACCAGGTCTCGTTCCTCGGCGCCAGCTACTTCCGCGCGATCGACGACAGCCTGCAGTTCGGCCTCTCCGCGCGTGGCCTTGCGATCGACGCGGGTGACGGCTACGGCGAGGAGTTTCCCAACTTCACCCGCTTCTGGCTCGAAACCCCGCCGCCCGACTCGACCCGACTGACCCTCTATGCGCTGCTCGAGTCACCAAGCCTTACCGGTGCCTATCGTTTCGTGATCGATTGCCAGGTCGAGGGCGTGAAGATGGACATTACGCCGGAGCTCTACCTGCGCCATGACATCGACCGCCTTGGCGTCGCGCCGATGACCAGCATGTTCGCCGTCGGCAAGACCCAGCCGATGGCGGTCGACACTTTCCATGCTCAACTGCACGACTCGGACCGGCTGTCGATCCAACGCAGCGACGGCGAGTGGATCTGCCGGCCGCTGCGCAACCCTCGTCGCCTCGCCCGCCAGCGCTTCGAGGACGACGAGACCCCGCGCGGGTTCGGGCTGATCCAGGCCGACCACGATTTCGCCAACTACCAGGACACCGAGGATCGCTACGATCTACGTCCGAGCCTTTGGGTCGAACCGCTCGGCGATTGGGGCAAGGGCGCCATCGAACTGCTCGAGCTGCCGACCCGAGGCGAGACCTCCGACAACATCGGCGCCTATTGGATACCCGCCGCACCGACCCGCGCCGGCGACCGGCTGCGGCTGCCCTACCGCTTGCACTGGAGCGCTCTGCCACCGGTGACGACCGAGCTCGCCCGGGTCCATGCTTCGTTCGCCGGTGCGGCTCAGGCCCCCGGGGTACGTCGCTTCGCGGTCGATTTCAGCGGCGCACTCGACGAGCTCGGCCAAGGCGAACGGATCACCCCCCGGCTCGAGGCCTCCCATGGCCACCTCGAGGATATCCGGCTGATCGAGTCGCCAGCGCGCGACGCCTGCCGGGTGCAGTTCGACTGGCGCGCCGACGACGATCCCGGCCCGGTGACCCTGTGGCTGAGCCTGCGCGCCGGGGACAGAGCGGCGAGCGAAACCTGGTGCTATCGCTTCGAGATGGCCTGAAGGCCCTCAATCCCCGGTCTTGGCGGCGAGCTCGGGAAACATCACGTCAGTGAAGCCGAAATAGCGGAAATCCGTGATCCTCGAGGGATACAGCCGGCCAAGCAGGTGGTCGTGCTCGTGCTGCACCACCCTGGCATGGAAGCCCTCGGCGATCCGATCGATCGGCTCACCCTCCGGGTCGACGCCCTGATAGCGAATCCGCGCATGGCGCTCGACCAACCCGCGCATCCCGGGGATCGACAGGCAACCCTCCCAGCCAGCCTCGAGCACGCCATCCTGCGGGGTGATCATCGGATTGAGCAGCGCCGTCGGCGCTACCGCCTCGGCCTCGGGATAGCGCTCGCTCGAATCGAAGCCGAACACCATCAGCTGCAGGTCGACGCCGATCTGCGGTGCAGCCAGCCCCACTCCCCCCGCCGCCCGCATGGTGTCGAACATGTCGGCGACCAGCTCGCGCAGTTCATCGCTTGCCAACATCTCGACCGGCACCGGCGGCGCCACACGCAGCAGCCGCTCGTCTCCCATCCTGAGAATCTCGCGAATCATCCTCTTCACTCCTGTTTCGGTGTCACTGCTCGCCGCGGTTCATTGCAGTGTCGTCGACCCGCGGGACAGGCTCAATCCGCGCAGCCAGCCGCCGAAAGCTCTCCTATGCCCACAGTACGAAATAGGATTGCAAACCGTGACCCAATACATCACACTCGTATGATCGTCAGCTTTCGCCACAAGGGGATGGCCCAGTTCTACACCACCGGCTCGACCCGCGGTATCCGGGCGGACCAGGCAAGGCGCCTGGCGCGCATACTGGCGTTTCTCGACCGTGCCGCCACACCGAGCGATCTGGACCTGCCCGGCTGGCGATTGCATCCGCTCAAGGGCGAGCTGCAAGGCCACTGGTCGATCTCGGTGAACGGCCAATGGCGGGTGATCTTTCGCTTCGTCGACAATGACGTGGAGCTGGTCGATCTACTCGATTACCACTGATACAGGCGGATAAAAAGATGGTCATGTTCGATCCTCCCCACCCCGGTGAAACCCTGCGCGAGGACGTGCTGCCGGCCCTCGGCATCAGCATCGCCGAGCTCGCGCGCCGGCTCGGCTTCGCCCGCGAGACCCTGTCACGGATCATTCATGGCCGGGCACCGATCAGCCCCGATCTCGCGGTGCGGCTCGAGCGCGCGGGGATTGGCCGCGCCCGCACCTGGCTCGGGGTGCAGATCGACTACGACCTCCGTCAGGCCGAGCGCCGCCCCCAGCCACCGATCGAGCCCTTCGCCCGCCTCAGCCTAGGCTGAGGCGGGACGAGCACGATCACGGCGTCGGGCGCATCACCCCCTGGGCGTCGCGCTTGAGCGGGGCGGGCTGGACCGGCAGCGGTGCGCCGGGCACCTGCTCGACGCTTTCGCCTTCGGGCCAGTCGGGCGGGGCGATGGCGACGTAGCGCGCGAAGCCGCCGGTGCCGCCGAGCGGCTTGGCGAAGCCGATCGAGATCAGCGCACCGGCCTCGGGCACCTTGTCGAGGTTGGCGACCCCCTCGGCCTGGGCGAAATTGTTGTGCATCAGCCACTCCTCGCCCTCGAGCGTCGGAGTCGTGTCGGTATCCAGCGGCTCATGGCCGTGGAACAGGATATGGCGCTCGAGGTGGAGGAACTTCAATGCCTCGAGACCGACACCGGGGAAGGGCTTTTGGTTGAAGCGCTCGCGCTCGTCCCAGCGCTTGTACCAGTCGGAGCGCACCATCACCACCGCGCCCTCGGGAATGCGCCCGTGGCGCGACTCCCACGCCTCGATGTCGGAAACCTGGAGGTGATAGCCGGGATCAGCGGCAACCTTCTGGCTCACGTCGATCACGACCAGCGGTCGCAAGGCATAGGTCGCCGGCAGGTCGCTGATCGTCGCACCGAGGGGATTCCAGTGCGCGGGCGGGTCGAGCTGGGTGCCGTACTGGTCGGTCGGCAGCTGGTAAGCGCTGGCGACGACGCCGTGCTTCTCGTAGCTGTACTCCTCGCCCTTGGCGACGAAGCCCGGGATATCCGCGCTGGCCACGGCGGGCTTGAACACTGCGTTATCGAAGCCGGGCCAGACCGCCTGCTCGGGCTCGAAGGCGTGGGTCAGGTCGATGTACTTGGCACTTTTCAGCGAGCGTTCGTAGAGCGTCCACAGCGAAGTATCGTCGTCGGCCCAGCTCGGGACGCTCGATAGCGCGAACAGCGCCAACGCCCAGACTGACGTAGAGCATGCATTGCGCACCGTTGTTCTCCTTGTCGATAGCATACCGCCCGACCCGCACCACAGCGTACGAGCCCCGGCAGAACCGGATCATAAGCCTATTCGCCATGACGATTGCTACCGCGAACCACGCTCACCACGAGTCAGACCGGGTGGCGCGGCTCCGCCGCGAGCAAGGCGGCGGTGTAGGCGTGCTGCGGAGCATTCAACACACTCTCGGCGTCACCGCTCTCGACGATCCCGCCACCTTGCATCACCGCCACACGATCAGCGAAATGGCGAGCCAGGCCGAGATCATGGGTGATGAACAGCATGCTCAGGCCCAGCTGTTCGCTCAGCCGTGCAAGCAGGGTAACCACCTGGGCACGCACCGTTGCATCCAGCGCCGATACCGCTTCATCGGCGACCAACAGCTCAGGCTCCAGCGCCAGGGCTCGCGCGATCGCAAGCCGCTGGCGCTGCCCCCCGGAAAAAGCGTGGGGCCTGCGGCTAGCTGCCTGCACATCGAGGCCTACCAGTTCGAGCAGCTCTGCGACGCGATCGCGGGCTCGTGCCCCCCTGGCGATGCCGTGCACCAGCATCACCTCTTCGATGGCGTCACCCACCCGCATGCGCGGATTGAGACTGGCAAAAGGATCCTGGAACACCACCTGCATGCGTTGGCGCAACCACTGGCGCTGCACACCCCTGGCGTTGAGCACGTCGATGCCATCGAAGGTCACGCTGCCACCGCTCGCGGGAGTGAGATTGAGCACGCAGCGCCCAAGCGTACTCTTGCCCGAGCCCGATTCGCCGACCAGCGCCAGCGTCTCGCCACGGTGGATATCCAGATCGACCGCGTGCAGCACCTGGAGCTCGTTGCTCGCCCCGAAGAAGCGGCGGCGGCTGGGGTAGCTCTTGCTCAAGCCCCGCACCCGCAACAGTGGCTCGCCCAGCGCGCTGGTATCCATCCGCGCCCGGGTCGGGAAGGCGCTGCCGCCGGGAAGGGCGGCGATCAGGCCGCGGGTGTAGTCATGGGCGGGAGATGCGAGCACTGCCGAGACCTCGCCCGACTCCACGATCTCGCCCTTGCGCATCACCACCATCCGATCCGCGACCTCAGCCACCACGCCCAGGTCATGGGTCACCATCAGCACCCCCATACCCTGGCTATCGCGCAGTTCACCGATCAGCTCGAGCAGTTGCCGCTGCAAGGTGACGTCCAGGGCGGTAGTGGGCTCGTCGGCGATCAGCAGCCGCGGTTCGCAAGCAATCGCGATCGCGATCATCACCCGCTGGCGCATGCCGCCGGACAGCTCATGGATGTACTGCCGCGCACGCCGCTCCGGCTGGTTGATACCGACACGCTCGAGCAGGCGTATCGCTTGGCGATGCGCCTGCCGCCACTGCTCGCCACAATGGCGTACGCGCACCTCGGCGATCTGCTCGCCGATGCGCAGCACCGGATTGAGCGCGCTCATCGGCTCCTGGAAGACGAAACCGATGCGTGCTCCGCGCAGTTTGGCGAGGGTGGCCGGCTGGTCGAGCGCGTAGCTCTCGCCGTCGAAGGTCATTCGCCCCGCTCGAACCCTGACCGTACTCGGCAATAGCCCCACCAGCGACAAGGCCGAGAGCGTCTTGCCTGATCCCGACTCACCGACCAAGGCCAGCGTACGCCCTGCCTCCACCTCAAAGTGGACGCCAGCGACCAACGCAGAATGCTCGCCATCGACGCCTATCTCCAGGCCTTCGACCCGCAGCAGCGATGTACTCACCTGGGATCGACTCCAGACGCGCGCTCGGCCCACTCGTGCCACGAGCCGACGAACACCTTGAGCTTGGAAAAGCCCGCCATGCGCAGCGCGTAGAACACGGTGGCGGCACGCGCGCCACGGTGGCAATAGAGGATCAGCGTCTGCCTGGGGTCGAGCCCGGCCTCGGTGGCCCGGGCGAGAATCTCGCTCGGACTGCGGTAGCTGCCGCCTTGCAGTACGTCCTCCCAGAACAGGTGCACGCTGCCAGGAATCCGGCCACCGCGAGCGCAGCAAGGGTGCACGAACTCCCCCTGGTACTCGCTGAAACGCCGCACATCGACCACCACCGTCTCCACGCCATCGGCGGCGGTGACCTCGTCGTAGCTTGCGATCGACTCCGCCCTCCAGGCGGCAGGTGCCACGGCGCGCCGCTCGAGCGCAATCGTCGAGCTCGCGCCAGCTCCTGGGGCCAGCTCGCCTGCGATGGCATGCCAGGCATCGATGCCGCCATCGAGGATCCGCCCATTGGGTAGGCCAAGCAGCTCGTGGAACCACAGCGCCCTCGGCGACACCATCCCGGTCGCGGTTTCGAAATAGATGGTTTGCGTGGCGGAGAAAGCGCCGATCTCCGCCAGCGCCTGCGCTGCAGCGGCCACCAGGTGCTGGATTCCTTCGTCATCGCTGCGATCGATGAATACGCTGTAGGCATCGAGATGCACCGCACCAGGCAGCGTCGAGGCCCGCCATGCATCGGCCGAGCGTACATCGACGAGCAGCGTGCCAGGGCGAGCCAGGCGGCTGGCAAGCTGGGCGGCATCGATGATAGAAGCGCTATTCATGGCGATTCTCCAGGCAGGGTAAGAAGCGCTTGCCAGCTGCCCACCTCGAGGCGTTCCGCCGCCTCGAGCAGCCGGGCAGCCAGCGCGATATCGAACAGGTTGAGCCCAAAGCTCGAGAAATAGACCGAGCTTCCCGGCACGGGTCGCCAGCGCCCGGCGACCAGGTCCGCAAGCGTTGCGGCCAGGCGCGCTGGTTCGAAACGCCCTGCGCGGTGCATCTGGAACAGGCTCTTGGCGCTGGTGAGACGAAATTCGCCCCAAAGATCGACCAGCACGGCGTCGAAACGCTCGATTGCCGCGAAGCTGACCTCGTTGCGCCCGATCTGGAGCACCAGCCGGTCCGCCGCCACCGCATCCTCGCCCACCAGGGGGCGTTCGGCGTTGGTGCAGCACAGCAGCGCATCCACACCCTTGCATGCCTCTTCCAAGCTAGCGGCGACCACCAGCTCGAATGGCCAGGCGCGCTGGGTGGCCCACGCCAGCGCTGACGGGGTGCGATTCCATATCGTCACCCGTTCGATGCCGGGAAAGCGCCCGGCAAGCATCGACAGGTGGGTACGCGCCTGGAACCCTGCCCCCAGCACGGTCACCCGGGTGAGCGGGCCGGGCGCTGCGTACTCGAGCGCGAGCGCGCTGACCGCCGCAGTGCGAACCGCCGTCAGCAGGCCGCTCTCGACCAGCCCACGCGGCCTTCCATCGAGATGGTTGACCAAGGTGGTCGAGTAGGACGAGGGCTGGCCCACACCCTGGGGCGGAAGATGCAGGCTCCACTTGAGCCCGACGGCATCGAACCTTCCGCCCACCCAGGCCGGTAGGCCATAGGCATAGCCGGGCCTGTCGTCGGTCGCCAGGGGGAGCACGCACTCAGGCGACATGCGAGCCTGGCCGGCCTCGAAAAGCGCCAGAACGTCGACGATATCCGCCATCGCGGCGTCGAAATCCCCTCCGCCAAGGGAGGTGACCTGGGCACGGTCAAGACAGCGCACGCCCAGTGTGGTCATTGCCGCCGGCCTTCCAGCAACCGCTCCGAGAAGGGGTAGAGCGCGGGGCTGCCACCGCAGTGGACGAACAGCACTTGCTGCCCTTGGGCGATGCGCCCCTTGGCGCACAGGTCGATCAGCGCGCTCATCGCCTTGCCGGTATAGACCGGATCGAGCAGTATCCCCTCGTCCTTGGCCAGCCGATGTATCGCCTCGACCCCGTCGTCGCTGGGCAGACCGTAACCGGGGCCGACATAGCCGTCCTCGACCTGGATTTCTTCAGCGGCGAAGCGCAGGGGCTGCTCGAGCAGTTCGGCGCAGTCGCTCGCCATCGCAGCGATCCGGCTCTGGAACCAAGCGGCATCGCGGCTCACGCTGACCCCGATCACCTTGGTCTGCGGCCAGTAGAGCCGGGCACCGACGATCAGTCCGGCGAGCGTCCCGCCGGAGCCAGCCGGCGCGAGCACGATGTCGGGCGGCGACCACTGCATCCGGGCGTACTGCTCGGCGAGTTCGGCCACCGCACGCACGTAGCCCAGCGCACCGAGCGGCGTGGCGCCACCCAGCGGGATGATGAACGGTACCTTTCCTTGCTCCCTCGCCCGCTCCGCGTGGGCTTGCATGCACGGCTCGACCTGCTCGAAGTAGGCCTGGGGATCGAGGTACTCGATCGTGGCACCGAACAGCTCGTCGAGCAGCAGGTTGCCCTCGCGCTGCTGCGGTGCGTTGCCGCGCAGCACCAGTACCGCCTCGAGGCCGAAGCGCCGCGCCGCTGCGGCGACCATCCTGGCGTGGTTGGACTGGTGCCCACCGGTGGTGATCAATACCTCGGCGCCGGCCGCGCGCGCCTCTGCCAGCAGGTACTCGAGCTTGCGCACCTTGTTGCCGCCGCCGCCAAAACCGGTGTAGTCGTCGCGCTTCATGCGCACATCGACGCCGAGCGCAGCGGAGAGACGCGGCAGCTCATCGATCGGGGTGGGTAGGAAGCCCAGCTCGACGCGGGCGAAGTCTTCGTGGCTGAGTGCCATGGCGTAACCCCTCCTTGGGGTGTATCAGGACTGGCGATGCGATGGGAAAGAGCTAGGGAAGCGCGCCAGCCAATCGGTCAACGAAGCGACCAGCCGATCGATTCCATCGAGCTCGATGTATTCGTCGATGCCATGTGCGTTGCCCCCGCGGCCCAGCCCTCCGATCACGAAGGCGTGGCTCACTCCGGCGAAGGCATGGGCTGGGGCGGCACCCGGCGACCACGGCCAGCACAGTGGCTCGACCCCCGCTGCACGGTAGCTGGCGATGAGCTCCAGGAACCCCGGGGCATCGGGGCTGAACGCGATACCGGGGAAGCATTCATCGACCTGGATGGCTGCAGCCGGGCGGGCCCGAATCACAGCGGCGACCCGATCGAGGAGCTGCGAAATCTCAGCACCCGGAGCGACCCGCAGGTCGAAGCGCGCCTCGGCCACCGCGGGGATGGTCGCCTTGCCGGGGAGCGGATGGCTGGTGAGCTCGCTGAGATTGAGCTGGTGGGCGCACAGCAGGCGGTGCAGCAAGGCCGCGCGATCGCCCGGCAGGGAGAAACGCTCGGTATGGCGGAATTCGAGTTCACGCTCGGGCTCGAAGCTCGCTGCTAGCTGATCGAACACCGGCACCAGCGACGCGGGCAGCGCTACTTCACCGAGTGCCCCATCGCGCAGCGGCGCCAGCGCCTCGATCAGCTCCCAGCATGGATTGCCGATCCACGGTGAATTGCTCGAGTGAATCGCCTGGCGCGGACCGCCCCAGGCGCCGCCTTCCACCCGGACCCGCCCATGTACTATCCCCTTGAAGCCGTAATAGACCCGCGGCGGTCCGCCCGCGTATTCGCATAGCGATGGGAAGAGCGTGGCCTCGGCCGAGCGCACCGGCGTGTCGCCGCGGAGGTAGTCACGCAGGTTGCGGCTCCCGCTCTCCTCCTCGCCCTCGATGAGCAGCTCGAGATTGACGCCAAGCCCACCCTGCTCGAGCAGATGGCGCACCGCGACCAGCATCGCCGCCAATGGCCCCTTGTTGTTCTCCGCCCCCCGGCCGATGTAGCGCGGACGCGGGGCATCGAGGTCCAGGCCACCGCGAAACGGCGGTAGCAGCCATCCCGACTCATCCGCCGGCATCACGTCGTACATGTTGTAGAGCTGCAGGGTGACCGGTGCGCCGAGATCGATACGCGCATGCACCACCGGCGGAAACGCATGGCGCCCTTCATCCACGATGGTGGCGCCCAGGACGGTGGAGAGATGCTCCTCCAGGCAGCGCGCCATGCGGGTCAACCCCTCCCGGTCACCCGCCACCGAGTGGATCGGCGTCCATTCATCGAGCAGCTCGAGCACCTGCGCCCTCAGCCGTGCCGCCGTGTTCAAAGGCGTATCCTCGGATTGAGCAGCGCATAGAGCAGATCGACCAACAGGTTGACCAGCACGAAGATCGCCGCGGCGAACAGCACGATCACCTGCACCAGCGGCAGATCCCGATTCTGTATGGCCTGCACCGCCAGGCGGCCGATCCCAGGCCAGGAGAAGATCACCTCGGTGACCAGGGCGCCGCCCAGCAGCGCCGCGAACTCCATCGCTTGGACCGTGATCACGGGAATCAACGCGTTACGCAGGGCATGGCGGCGTATCACTCGCCATTCGGACAACCCCTTCGCCCGAGCGGTGCGCACATAGTCCTGCCCCAGCGCGTCGATCAGGCTGTCGCGCACCAGCCGAGTCACCGCGCTCATGTAGTAGGCACCCAACGCCACGGCGGGCAGGATCAAATGCCGGAGTTCGCCATATCCGCCGGTGGGCAGCAGACGCCAGTGCAACGAGAAGAGCAGAATCAGCAAAAGGCCAAGCCAGAACACCGGCAGTGCCTGCCCCATCAGCGCAATGCAGCGGGCGAAGAAGTCGATCGCGCTACCAGGGCGCAGCGCCGCGACGACGCCGAGAAAGAAACCCAGCAGCGTACTCCAGCTCAGTGCCGCCAACGCCAGCAGCAAGGTGGCGGGAAGGCGCTCGACGATCAGCTCCAGCACCGGGCGTTGGAAGCGTAGCGAGACACCGAAATCGCCTTGCAGTAGTCGCGACAGGTAATCGATGTACTGCACCCACAGCGGGCGGTCGAAGCCCATCGCTTGGCGAAAGGCTGCGATCTCCTCGAAGCTCGCCTCTGGAGGCAGCATCAATGCAGCCGGATCACCACCGAGGTGCAGCGCATAGAACACCACCACCGTGACGCCCAGCATCACGAGCAGCGACTGCAGCAACCGATGAACTACGTAGCGCGCGTTCAAGTCATCACCTCGGTTTGATCCGATAGCGACGCGCCAAGGCATCACCGAAGAAATTGCATCCAACCACGAGCGCTGCGATCAGCACGCCCGGCCAGATCACCAGCCAATCGGCGACCAGCAGGTAGGAACGTCCTTCGCCGATCAGGTTGCCCAGGGTCGGCGCCGGCGGCTGGATACCCATGCCGAGAAAACCCACCGACGCCTCGAGCACCACCAGGCGCGGCAGATCGAGGGTGAACAGCACGAGCTGGGCGCCGAACAGGTTGGGCAGCAGGTGTCGCAACAGCGTCCGGTAGAGCGGCAGGCCCAGCGCCTTGGTCGCCTCCATGTACTCGAGCTCACGCAGTTCGAGGGTGCGCGCCCGCGCGACCCGCGCATAGATCGCCCAACCGGTGAGCCCAAGCACCGCGACCAGATTGCCAATGCCCGGCCCGATCACCGACACCAGCAGCAGGATGAGAAGAATGAAAGGAATCGCCAGCTGGATGTCGACCAGACGCATGATCAGCGCATCGACCCAGCCACCGAAGTACCCGGCAAGCATGCCCACCGTCGTACCTATCAGTAGCGAAATCATTCCAGCGCAGAGGACGATCGCCACCGACAACCGGCCACCCTCGAGCAGACGGGCGAGTAGATCGCGCCCGAGCTGGTCGGTGCCGAGTGGATGCCATACATCGCCACTCGACGAAAGCGGGGGCGAGAAGCTCGAGAGCAGATCCGCCTCCAGCGGATCCAGCGGCCAGAGCCACGGGCCGACCAGCGTGACCAGCGCGATCAACCCCAGCAAGCCGCCGCTCAGCCATAGATCCATCTCCCGCCGGCCCAGCATGAGCGTCAACGCCCCCCTCATGGGTTGAAGCCCAAGTCGAACAGCGGGATGCGCGCATCGGCCCGGCCTTCGAAGCGCACGCCATTGGCGACGCCGTAGAGGCTGTCTTCCTGGTAGAGGGTGAGCAGCAGGCGCTGGTCGACCACTCGCTGCTGCACCGCCGCGAGTAGCTCGATGCGCTCCTGCTCATCGAGCATCTGGCGACTGCGATCGAGCAGTTGGTCGAGCTCGGCGTCGCGCACGGTCGAGTAAGGCTCGCCGGAGCGCAGGATGGGATAGAGCGCCGCGTCGGCATCCAGTGTCTGGGTGGATCCCCAGCCCAACATGTAGATCGGTGCCTGGCTTCCCGATGGCACCTGCTGGGTATAGACCGACCACTCAGGGATCTCGAGGGAGACCTTCACACCGATCTGGCCAAAAGCCTGCGCCAGGTACTGCCCTACGTCAGCGCTCGCGTTGTAGCGGCGTGGCGCTTGCATACGAATCTCGAAGCCATCGCCATAGCCCGCCTCCGCCAGCAATTGCCGAGCGCGCTCAGGGTCGTAGTCCGGAGCCGGAAGCTCTAGATAGCCATGATCGAGCGGGCTGGCCTGGCTGCCATGCACGGTGGCGAACCCTCGCAGCAGGCGGCTGACCACCGCTTGTCGATCGATCGCAAGCGACAGCGCCTCCCTGACCCGCGGATCGTCGAGCGGGGGTTCGTCGCTCTTGAGTCCAAGATAGAGGGTGAGCCCACCATTCTCGACCCGATCCAAGCGCAGCTCAGGATTCGACTCGATCACCTGGGCCAGGTCCGCCGGGATGCTTTCAGCGAGCTGGACCTCTCCCGAGAGCAAAGCGGCTACCCGGGCGGTGGCTTCCGGAATCGGCCTCCAGATCACGCGCTCAAGCTCTGGGGCGCCCCGCCAGTAATCGGGGTTGGCGACCATGGTCAGATGGTCGTCACGCACGAACTCAGCCACCCGGTAGGGACCCGTACCCACCGGCGCGGAGGCGAATTTCTGCTCGCCGGCCTCTCGCAAGTAGCCCGGCGGGACGATGTAGGCCGGATAGCGGCTGAGCCTCGACGGCAGCAGCGGATCGGGCCCGGTGGTATGGAAGCGAACGGTATCGGCGTCGACGATCTCGACCTCGGAGATGGTGCGTACATAGCTGATCGTCGGCGCATTGGCGGCGGGGTCGAGGATCCGGTCGAAGGTGAACTTGACCGCTTCGGCATCGAATGGCTCGCCGTTGTGGAATTTCACCCCGGGACGCAGCTCGAACTCCCACGTCTGGTCGTCTATCACCCGCCACTCGGTGGCCAGGCCTGGTGCCAAACGCATCTGGTCATCGCGCATCACCAAGGTGTCGAACACGTTGTCGACCAGCGTCGCCGCTTCACGCAGGAAACCTGGGTCGAGCGCCGCCGGTGCGGTGGCCTGGGCGATGGTCAGCTCACTGGCCCGAGCATGGTCCGGCACCGACACCAGCGCGATCGGCAAGCAAAACGCCAACAACCTGGTCCATCCAAAGGGGGAATGCATGCTATCGAGCCTCCAGGAAATAGAGGGTGCGAACGGGGTGGTCGGGAACGACGCGCTGGTTTCGATATAGAATATATTCTGTATTTCGATGCCATCACAAGTTACTTTAGCGCCGGAAACCATCGATTCCGGCGGCAGCTGCTTTCAGCAAGGATCAATATGGAACGACCGAATACAGGCAGGTTCGCCCAGGCACCCAAAGGCGGCCTGAGCGGCTACGTCGAGCGCACGCTCAAGCAAGCGTTGATCGAAGGCAAACTGCTTCCTGGCGAGCGGCTGGTGGCCAAAGACCTTGCCGCCCAGTTGGATGTCAGCCCAACGCCGGTACGCGAAGCGCTGCTCAAGCTGGTCGCGTACGGCGCCCTGGAGATCAGCCCGGCCCAGTCATTCCAGGTGCCGGTGATCACACGGGCACAGTACGCAGAGATCGCGCTGATACGCGAAGCGATCGAAAGCCTGGCGACTTCGCATGCCGCCAGGGTGATCGATACCCAACGCATCGATCAGCTGGCGTCGCTGGATGAACGCTACAAGGCGGCGAGGCGGCGCGGTAAGAGCGCAGAGGCACTACAGCTCAATCGAGAATTTCGTTTCTGCCTCTACGAGGCTGCACAAATGCCGATACTGATGGCGCAGATCGAGCAGCTATGGCTCAGGGTCGGGCCCTGTTTGCACCATATCTTCCCGATCGACGAAGACAATCCGTTCGAAGCCCACAACTACGACAAGCTGGTCTGTGCGCTGCGCGAGCACGACAGCGAGGCAGCGGCGACGCTGATCGCCAAGGCGGTGCGCGAGGGTACCGAGATCATTCTGGAGCGACTCGGCCAATAAATCGCAAGCGTCCGGGCGACCGGCGCCTGCCTGACCGCCGATCGATGAACTCGCCTCGGCGCCAGGGCTGCATTAAGCGCGCAGTCTTCCTACCACTCACTTCCCATCACGGCACCAGCCGCCGTTCACAGGTCATGGACCAGCGCATCGATCGACTGCGTGCCGCTGACCAAGTCGAACGCTTTGCAACGTGCATTGTCGGCGTCGAGCACCGCGCCTGCGACCTGGGCGACATCGGCCCGAGGAATGCTGCGCTCGCCGTCGGCGCTTGGCTCGGTCGCGACCCGGCCTTTGGCGGGTTCGTCGGTGAGACGCCCAGGCCGAATGATGGTGTAGTCGAGGCCGCTCACCAGCAGGAGGCGGTCGGCATAGTGCTTGGCGACGTAGTAGGGCTTGATCTCCGGGTTCCAATCCTCCCGACGGTCGGCGCCGAAGGCGCTGATCATCACGAAGCGCCGGATGCCGCAGGCGCTCGCGGCTTCCATACACTTGACCGCACCGTCGAGATCGATCAGCAAGGTCTTGTCGAAGCCAGTGGCCCCGCCGGAGCCTGCGCTGAAGATCACCGCGTCACAGCCACGCATTCCCTTGCAGAGCGCGGCCACATCGTCCTCCAAGTCCACCCGCCGGGCCTCGATGCCGCGGCGATGATAGCTTTCGAGCTGTTCGGTGCGCCTGACCTGCGCGACAGGGGTGTGGTTGGACTGGGTGTGCAGTTGGGCAACGATCCGCTGGCCGATCTGGCCGGCGGCACCAATGACCAGGGTCTTCATGGCGAAATCCTCTTCTGCGCCAGAGTGACGTTTCAGCATAGAGCGCGTTGGCGAAAACCGATCGGCACCCGCGCGGATCTACAGCCTCAGTATGGGTGAGCCTGTACTTGGCGCCCGGCGCACTTGCACCATGGTCTTGCCAGCACAGGGTTTAATCCTTCGCTCATTTCCTTCTCTTCAGCTTGGCGTAGAACTAACGCCCAGGGTGCAGTGCCGCGTGCATTGCACTCCATCCAGCCGGAAGCTGCGGCAATGCCACGGAGAGCATGATCATGACCCAACAGGACGGCGTCGAACATACCCCGCTGAAGCGCGTGATGGGCCCCAAGCTGCTGCTGCTGTTCATCGTCGGCGACATTCTCGGCACCGGGATCTACGCACTCACCGGTGAAGTCGCCGCCGAGGTCGGCGGTGCCGCCTGGCTGCCCTTCCTGGTGGCCTTCGGGGTGGCGCTCCTGACCGCCTTCTCCTATCTCGAGCTGGTCACCAAGTATCCCAAGGCCGCCGGGGCGGCACTCTACGTGCACAAGGCTTTCGGCGTGCACTTCATCACCTTCATCGTCTGCTTCACCGTGATGTGCTCCGGTCTGACCTCAGCCGCCACCGCCTCGCGGGCGTTCTCGGCCAACCTGTTCGTCGCCGTTGGCGTCGATGCGGGTGCGGGTCTGGTAACACTCGGTGCGCTGGGTTTCATGCTGCTGGTGATGCTGGTCAATTTTCGCGGCGCCTCCGAGAGCGTGAAGACCAACGTGGTGCTGACCCTGATCGAGCTCAGCGGCCTGCTGCTGGTGATCCTGGTCGGCATCTATGCGATCAGCGGCGGCCAGGCGGACTTCTCCAGGGTAGTGGCGTTCGATACCCCCGAGGACAAGAGTGTGTTCCTCGCCGTCACCTCGGCGACCGCGCTGGCTTTCTTCGCCATGGTCGGCTTCGAGGATTCGGTCAACATGGCCGAGGAGACCCATGATCCATCGCGGATCTTTCCGAAGATCATGCTCACCGGGCTCGGGATCACCGCCTTCATCTACGTGCTGGTATCGATCTGCGCGGTCGCGCTGGTACCAGTGGGCGAACTCGCCGCCAGCAGCACGCCCTTGGTGCTGGTGGTCGAGCGCGGCGCGCCGGGGCTGCCTGTCGGCGCGCTGATGCCGATCATCTCGATGTTCGCGGTGGCCAACTCGGCGCTGATCAACATGATGATGGCAAGCCGGCTGCTCTATGGCATGGCCCGCCAGGGCGTGCTGCCGCACTTCCTCTCCCATGTCCACAGCACCACGCAGACACCCTGGAGCGCGATCCTGTTCACTACCGCGCTGGCGCTCGGACTCATCGTCTTCGTCTCCAACGTAAGCTCCCAGGCAGTCAGCGTGCTGGGAGGCACTACCGCGCTGCTGCTGCTCGGTGTATTCGCCTTCGTCAATGCAGCGGTCCTGGTGCTGCGCCGCGACCGGGTCGCGCACGAGCACTTCAAGATCAATCGGCTGTTTCCCTGCCTCGGGGTGCTGGTCTGCCTGTTTTTGGTCACCCCCTGGACCGGACGCGACCCATTCCAGTACGAGGTCGCCGGCTGGCTGCTCGCCCTTGGCGTTGTGATGTGGGGGGTGACGCTGATCACTCATCGCCGGCGTGCACGGCTCGATCCCGGCCGGCTGGAGTAAATCCCGATCCGGCGGTGCGTGCCTGGGCTACAATCGGCGTCTTCGCCCACACCGCCCAAGGACCAGACATGCAAGGCACGCCCTCGGACCCGACCCACCGCCAGCCGCAGGCGGGCCTCGCACCGGCTCGCCTGCGCCGCCTGCGTCTCGCCGCGCTGATCGAAGGCACCACCCTGGTGGCCCTGCTGCTGCTCGCCGTTCCGCTCAAGCATCTCGCCGGGCTGCCCGGCGCCGTCTCACTGATTGGCCCGATACACGGCGTAGCCTTCCTCGGCTATCTCGCCCTGGTGCTTCACGCCTATGCCGGTGGCGGCTGGCGAGCCGGCGAGATCGCGCGCCTGATCATCGCCGCCTTCATCCCCTTCGGCGCTTGGTTCTCGATCCGCCAGCTCAAGCGCAAACAGGCAAAAGCGTATGCCTAGCGCCCACCCCGATCGATGAGATGTCCCGCCGTCCAGGCCAGCCCTAGCTACCAGGGTCTCAGCCCGCTCGAGGCGCAGCGACGCTGAAGCTCGAACGCGCCAGCTCCACGAACGCGGCGACCCCGGCCGGTAGCGTCCTGCCGGCAAGGGTGAGAATCTCGATGAAGCGGGCGCCGAGCTCGGTCTCATCGATCGGGATCACTCGATAGCGCTCGGCGTCGGTGCGATGGCGCACGGTGAGTTCGGCGCATAGCGCAATGCCGCCACCGTCGAGGGCGAAGTGGATCAGGGCATTGAGATAGTTGCTGGTGAAGACCGGCTCGAGCAGCACCCCTTGCCGCGCGCAGGCCAGGTCGAACAGCTGGCGAACCGAGGTGTGGCCATGGGGCAGCGCCAGCGGATAAGCGACGATATCGGAGAGCGCGAGTCTCTCGCGGCCGGCCAACGGGTGGTCGTGAGCGACCAGCGCGTGGATCGGCGCCGCGGCACGCGCCTCGACCCGTACCTCGCGTCGCGGCCGGTGGTTGTTGGTGAAACCGATGTCGACCTCGCCTTCGCTAACCAGCCGAGTGACCTCCTCGACCGCACAGCTGTTCAAATCGACGTTGACCCCTGGGTGGTCGGCGAGAAACAGCCGGACCAGATGCGGGAGAAAATCGATCGCCATGCCCTCGACGCTGGCGAGCCGGACCCTGCCGATCTGACGCGCCTCGAGCGCGGCGATCTCCTCCATCAACCGCTGGGCCTCGAGGCGCTCGCGGCGCACGTGTGTGGCGAGCAGCTCGCCGGCGCCGCTGGGCACCATGCCCTTGGCCCGGCGCTCGAACAGCCGGGCGCCGAGCTCTTCCTCGAGCCGCGAGATCTGACGGCTGATCGCCGAGGGCGCGACGTTCAGCTGCGCCGACGCCCGGTTGATCGAGCCGTGCTTGACCACCTCGAGGAAGTAGCGCAGCGCGGTCTCTTGGAGCGATCGCGTGTCCATCTTGCGTTCTCGTCACAGGCATTGCCGTGCAGGCAACGGGGGAGTGTCCAAATTGATCTAACGACAATACCCGCGATCTCGCTAGGATCAAATCCTCCCCCGCTCTCTGCTTCTCTGACCTGCGGTGGAACACCGAGCTTCGACTCCAATCACAAGATAGGAAGCCCGAACATGTCTTCATTGTCCTTCCCACGTACCTGGCGGCACTGGCTACCCGTTGCGGCAATCACGCTGCTGATCTCCTTGCCCGCCGAAGCCACTACCCTGCGCACGGTGATGCATTCCGCGCTGCGCACCCTCGATCCGGTGGCAAGCAGCGCGACCATCGTGCGCAACCACGGCTACATGGTGTTCGACACCCTGCTGGGGGTCGACGACCAGCTCGAACCGCGCCCGCAGATGGCCGACTGGCAGGTCTCCGACGATGGCCTCACCTACACCTTCACCCTGCGCCCGGACCTCAAGTGGCATGACGGCACGCCGGTGACGGCGGCCGACTGCATCGCTTCGATCAAACGCTGGGCGAGCTACGACGCCGGGGGCCGGGTGATGATGACCAAGGTCGCCGCGCTCACCCCGCTCAATGATCAAAGCTTCGAGCTGCGTCTCGATGCACCGTTCGGCGAGGTGCTCAACCTGCTCGCCAAGCCCTCTGCGGTGCCCGCCTTCATGATGCCGGAGCGGCTGGCTTCGACCCCGTTCGGAGAGATGATCCCCGAGCAGATCGGCTCCGGGCCGTTCCGCTTCGTCGCCGACGAATTCCAGCCCGGCGTGGTGGTGGTTTACGAGAAGTTCGACGACTACGTGCCGCGCAGCGAGCCCGCCAACGGCACCGCCGGCGGTAAGCAGGTCAACGTCGACCGGGTCGAGTGGGTCAACATGCCCGACGCCCAGACCGCGATCAACGCCCTGCTCTCTGGCGACGTCGACTACATCGAGCGCGCACCGATCGACCTGCTGATGCTGCTCGAGAACCAGGACGGCATCCACACCGAGGTGCTCGACCGGCTCGGGATGCAGATCGAGGCGCGCATGAACTTCCTCCATCCGCCCTTCGACGACGTACGGATCCGCCGCGCCGCACTGCTCGCCATCGGCCAGCAGGACGTACTCGACGCGCTGATCGGCGATCCGCGCTATTACCAGGCGTGCGCGGCGATCTTCGGCTGCGGCACGCCCTATGCCTCCGAGAGCGGTGGCGAAACGCTGCTCAGCGGCGGCGACATCGAAAGGGCGCGCCAGCTGCTCGAAGAAGCCGGCTACGATGGCACACCGGTGGTGATCCTGCAGCCCACCGACGTCGCCACCCTCGCCCCCCAGCCGGTAGTGGTCGCCGACGCCCTGCGCCGGGCAGGCTTCAACGTCCAGCTCGAACCGATGGACTGGCAGACCGTGGTCAGCCGCCGCGCGAGCCAAGCAGCGCCGGCGCAGGGCGGTTGGAACCTGTTCATCACCAATTCGAACATCGACAGCATCTGGAATCCGTTGATCAACTCGCTGCTCACCGCAAGCGGCAGCGAGAGCAGCTGGTTCGGCTGGCCGACCGACCCGGATCTCGAGCAGCTGCGCGCCGACTTCGCCAGCGCCGAGGATGAAGCGGATCGCGTCGATATCAGCGAGCGGGTCCAGCGTCACGCGCTCGACCAGGTGATCTACGTCCCGCTCGGCCAGTTCCGTAATGTCGCCGCCTGGCGCGATGCGCTCGACAACGTGCTCAGCGGACCAGTGACCGCATTCTGGCAGCTGGACAAGCAAGACGACTGACTCCGACGAGAGAGGTATCCCGATGGAACCCTGTGATCTCAGTGCCAGCCAGGCGCGCCGGCTGATCGGCACCAAGCGGCTCTCGCCGGTCGAGCTGGCGCAAAGCTGCATCGCGCGAGTCGAGGCGGTCAACCCGGCGGTCAACGCGCTGGTCAGCCTCGATTTCGAGCGCCTGAATGAGGCGGCTCGGGAGGCCGAGCGGCAGGTCCAGGCCGGAGAGCCGCTCGGCGCGCTGCACGGCCTGCCGCTGGCGGTCAAGGACATGGTCGATGTGGCGGGTCTGCCTACCACCTACGGCAGCCCCGCCTATGCCGACAATGTCGCCCGCGCGGACGACCCGATGATCGCCCAGCTGCGCAGTGCCGGTGCCATCGTGATGAGCAAGAGCAACAATCCCGAGTGGAGCGCTGGTGGCAACACCCGCAACGCAGTGTATGGGGCGACCGGCAACCCCTTCGACCCGAGCCGCTCGGCGGCGGGCTCCTCCGGGGGCTCGGCCGCCGCACTGGCCTGCGGGATGGTCCCGCTGGCCACCGGTTCGGACACCGGCGGCAGCCTGCGCAACCCGGCGGCGTTCTGCGGCGTGGTCGGCTTTCGCCCCTCCCCTGGCGTCGTGCCGGGCCACGGTCGCGGCATGGCGCTGCTGCCGCTCTCCACCAGCGGGCCGATGGCCCGCTGCGTCGAGGATGTCGGCCTGATGCTCTCGCAGATGATCCGCCCCGACCGCCGCGACCCCTGGGTCTCGGTGGTCGAGGGTCGTGGCCACTACCAGGGCGAGGCGTTCACCCGCCTGCCGAACGTCGATCTCTGCTCGGCCCGGATCGCGGTGACCCATGACTTCGGCTTCGCGCTGACCGAGCGCCGGATGCGTGCCACCTTCGATGCCAAGCTCGCCCGCTTCTCCTCGGTGTTCGCCCGGGTCGAACAGACCCACCCAGACTGCGCTGGCGCCGATGACACCTTCGCGGTGCTGCGCGCCCTGCTGTTCTCTGGCCCGCACCGCCGGCTGCTCGAATCGCGCCCGGAGCTGGTCGGTCCCAACATCCGCGCCAATATCGAGGAGGCCTCGCGCTACGACGCCTTCGACGTGGTTCGTGCGCTCGAGCAGCAGACCACGCTGTACCGCGGCTGGCAGCGCTTCTTCGAAGATCACGACTTCATCCTCGCCCCCGCGGTGACCATCGCGCCACGCGACTGGCACGAGCTCTATCCCACCGAGATCGACGGCCAACCGACCGAGAGCTATTACCATTGGCTGGGAATGGCCTACGCCTCGACCCTGGCGGGCCATCCCTCGATCAGCCTGCCGCTCGGGGTCGATGAGCAGGGATTGCCGTTCGGGCTCCAGATCATCGGCCGCCGCGGCGAAGACCTCGCCACCCTCGGCTTCGCGCAGGCGCTCGAACGGCTGTGCGCCGGGGATTCAGAACTCGCCGCACCCCGCCCCGACATCGCCGCGCTCGCCCGCGCACCGCGGCTGAGCGAGAGCGCGGATTTCTACGGTTTCGGCTGAGAAGTTCCGTTTGCGCAGCGCTCACGGTCGATGCGAAGGTGGAGCCAACGATGATCGCCGCCGAGCGGGCGCAAGGAGATAGCGAAGTGGCCAAGCCTGAAGTGATCGTACTCGGTGGCGGGATGATCGGTGTCTGCACTGCGCTGCAGCTGCGCCTGCGCGGTGCCGAGGTGGTCCTGGTCGACCGTCGGGCGCCGGGGCTCGAGACCTCGTACGGCAACGCCGGGATCATTCAACGCGAGGCGGTCGAGCCCTATGCCTTCCCGCGCAATCTGGCTGCGATACTCAAGGTCGCGCGCAAGGGCGGCGTCGACGTCAACTACCACTTCACCGCGTTGCCGAGGCTCGCGCCCCAGCTGGCGCGCTACTGGTGGAGCTCGGCGCCGCGGCGCTATCCGCGCGCGGTCGAGGCCTATGCGCGCCTGATCGCGCACTCGATCGACGAACATGCGCCGCTGATCGAGCGCTCGGGTGCCACCGCGCTGATCCAGCAGCGCGGCTGGCGCCAGGCGTTTCGCAACCCGGCGCTACTCGAGCGCGAGCTCGAGGACGCCCAGCGGCTGGAGCGGGATTTCGGCGTTACCCACCAAGCGCTGGATGCCGATGCGCTGGCGAGCGCCGAACCCGCGCTGCGCGAGCGCCTCGCCGGCGCGGTGCATTGGACCCAGCCGTGGACGGTGCGCGACCCAGGCGCCTTGGTGGAGCACTATGCCGAGCTCTACCAGCGTCTCGGCGGCGGCCTGGTCGAAGGCGATGCCGCCACGCTGCGCAGCGAGAACGGCGGCTGGCGGGTCGATACCGTCGATGGACCGATAGCGGCCGCCCAAGCGGTGGTCGCGCTCGGCCCCTGGTCGGCGCAGCTGACCAGCCAGCTCGGCTATCGTCTGCCGCTGTTCGTCAAGCGCGGCTATCACCGCCACTATTCGAGCGACGGCCCGACGCTCGAGATGCCGCTGCTCGACACCGACAACGGGGTGATGCTCGCGCCGATGGCGCGCGGGCTGAGGCTGACCACCGGCGCCGAATTCGCCCAGCTCGGCGCGCCCTCCTCGCCGGTGCAGCTGATCAAGGCCGAACGTATCGCCCGTCGGCTGCTGCCGCTCACAACCGCGCTCGAGCAGACACCCTGGCTCGGCAACCGCCCCTGCACCCCCGACATGCTGCCGGTGATCGGCCCCGCCCCGCGCCATCGCGGGCTGTGGTTCCATTTCGGCCACGCGCACCAAGGGTTCACCCTGGGCCCAGCGAGCGGAAGGCTGCTCGCCGAGCTGATCCTCGGCGAGCAGCCTTATCTCGATCCCACCCCCTACAAAGTCGAGCGGCTACTTTAGCGCCGCTCGTTTTCAATCCTGCGCCTTTCTAACCCTGTACTTCGATCAAATGATCACCCAATGATCTAATACCTTAAGCGTATCCCTGCGCCCGGAAGCCAGCAATATTGCGGGCGCTCTCCCTTCCGCTGACCAAAGTCTACGTTGTGATCGACGCGGCCTTGGCGTTTATGTCTGATCGAACGCCTATTCATATGATCGATGCTCAAGCATATGAAAACAGGCAGGTGGCGCCGCACCAAGCGCCGCATCTCTCGTCGCCGCGGAGGTTGCCATGAAGAGTCGAATCATCCCGCTGTTGCTTGCCGGCGCGCTGTTCGCCACACCCGCGTTCGCCCAGCAGGGCCCTGGCCAGCAAAAAGCCGACAGCTACCGCTTCGTGCTGGTGCCCAAGGTGGTCCATCCCTGGTTCGACAAGGTCAACCAGGGCGCCCAGCAGGCAGCCGCGGCGATCGAGGCGCAGAGCGGCTCCAAGGTGGAGATCCAGTACTCGGCGCCTCAGAGCGCCAGCGTCGCCGAACAAAACGAGATCATCGAGCGGGCGATCTCGACGCGCCCGGACGGCATCATCGTCGACCTGCTCGACCCGAGCGGCAACCGCTCGGTGCTCGAGGAGGCAGCGGAACAGGGCATCCCGGTCACCCTGTTCGACTCGATCAATCCGGAGGGGATGAGCCTCACCACCGTCGGCAGCGACTTCTGCGAGCAGGCCAACATGGCCGCCAATCGGCTGGTCGAGCTGCTCGGTGGCGAGGGCAAGGTAGCGATCATGATGGGCGTGCCGACCGCGCCGAACCACGCCGAGCGCGCGCGCTGCGCCAGGGCCACGTTCGACGCCCACGAAGGCATCGAGGTGGTCGCCACCGGAGTCGACAACGACGACATCAACACCGCCCAGCAGCAGGCCTCGGCGATCATGCAGGCGCATCCCGACCTCGACGGCTGGGTCGCCGCCGACGCCGCCGGGCCGGTAGGAATCGGCCAGGCGATCAAGGAGGCCGACAAGGTAGGCGAAGTCCAGCTGGTCGGCCTCGACGATCTCAACCAGATGCTGGTGCTGATCCAGGAAGGCGTCGCCGACTCCTCATCGGCCTCGCGCCCGACGATGCAGGGCTACTGGTCGGTGATCAACATGTGGCAGCAGGCCACCGGCGCGCTGCCACCGAACCATATCGACACCGGCAACGTGATGATCACCCCGGAAAATGTCGAATCCTTCATGCAGTGATGAGCGCCACCGCGCGGACGAGGCCGCTCGTCCGCGCCCGGGGAGGAATCGAACGATGGCCTATCTGCGTATCGAGGGAGTGGGCAAGGAGTTTCCAGGGGTCAAGGCGCTCGACGACGTGAGCCTCGAGCTCTCGCTCGGCGAGGTGCACACCCTGGCGGGGGAGAACGGCGCGGGCAAGTCGACGCTGGTGAAGATCCTCACCGGCACCGAGCGGCCGACCCAGGGCCGGGTGCTGATCGACGGCCGCGATCCGCAGCAGGAAGGCGCGCTGTTCAAGACCATCGCCTACGTGCCGCAGGAGATCAATCTGTTCACCAACCTGAGCGTGGCGGAGAACCTGTTCATGCCGTTCTCCCGCTCCCATGCCGGCCGCTGGCTGTTCGACCGGCGCGGACTCGAAGCGCGCACCCGGCCCTGGCTCGAGCGCTTCAAGATCGCCGCGCAGCCGAGCGACAAGGTACGCGACATCTCGATCTCGGATCAGCAGCTGCTGCAGATCGCCCGCGCCTGCACCCAGGAGACGATGAAGGTACTGATCCTCGACGAGCCGACCTCCTCGTTGACCGACACCGAGGTGGCGAGGGTATTCGAGGTGGTGCGCGAGGTGATCGCGGCGAACTGCGCGGTGGTGTTCATCTCGCACAAGTTCGACGAAATGTTCGAGATCAGCGATGTGATCAGCGTGCTGCGCAATGGACGCAAGATCGCCACCCGACCGGCCGGCGAGCTCGATCATCGCCAATTGGTGACGCTGATGTCGGGCCAGGAGGTCGACATCACCGCGCGGATGCAGCCCGAGGGTCCGCTCGGCGACACCCTGCTGAAGGTGGAAGGGCTCTGCGGTCAGGGTTTCGAAGAGGTCTCGTTCGAGCTGCGCCGCGGTGAGATTCTCGGCTTCGCCGGTCTGGTTGGCGCCAGGCGCTCAGAAGTGATGCAGACGCTGTTCGGCTTCCTCCCCGCCCGCGCCGGACGCGCCACGCTCGCCGGGGAGCCGTGGCGGCTGGGCGACCCGCACTACTCGGTGTCCCATGGGCTTTTCTATCTCTCCGAGGAGCGCAAGTACCACGGCATCTTTCCCGGCCAGAGCGTGCGCCGCAACATCGGCATGGCACTGCTGCGCGACACCAGCCGCTGGGGCGTGATCGACGCCGGGCGCGAGCGCCGCGAGGTGGCCAAGATCATCGCCGACTACGAGATCAAGACCCCGACGATGGCGAGGAACATCGCCTTGCTTTCCGGCGGCAACCAGCAGAAGGCGATCATCGGCCGGGCGATGGCTTGCGCGCCTCGGGTGCTGATCTTCGACGAGCCCACCAAAGGCATCGACCTGCGCACCAAGATGGAGATCTACCGGCTGATGAAGGCACTCGCCGAGCGCGGGGTGGGCGTGGTGCTGGTGTCGTCGGAAATGGAGGAGCTCAAGCGCTGCGCCAGCCGCATCGTGACCATGTACGAAGGCCGGGTCAGCGGCGAGTTCGACATCATCGACGCCAGCAGCAGCGCGCTGGTCGCCGCCATCCACGGACAACGGAGGAATGATCATGCTGCGTAGGATGATGGGATTCATGGTGCTCAATCCGCTGAGCGGCGTGATCGCCGTGCTGGCGATCATCGTCCTGGTCGCAAGCCTGCTCTCGCCCAACTTCCTCACCAGCTACAACATGATGATCATCGCGCGCTCGTTGGCGTTCATCGGCCTGATCACCATCGCCCAGTCGATGCTGATGATCCTCGGCGAGCTCGATCTGTCACTCGGTGCCATCGGCGGCTTCTGCGGGGTGATCGGCGGCATCCTGATGGTCCAGGTCGGCCTGCCGCCCTGGCTCGCCTTCGCCCTCTGCCTACTGATCGGTGCGCTATTCGGGCTGGTCAATGGACTGCTGGTCACCGTGCTGCGGCTGCCCTCGCTGGTGCTGACGATCGGCATGGCCGGGGTCTACGGCGGCCTCAACCTGGTATTGACCCGGGGCGTGGCGATCACCGGCATCCCCTCTTCGATCGGTTTTCTCGGCACCGGGCGCTGGCTGGGCCTGCCTATACCGTTCTGGATCATGCTGGTGTTCCTCGCCATCGCCTCGTTCATCACCTTGAAGACCCCGTTCGGCCGCTACATGTACGCGGTTGGCAGCAACGCCCCCGCCGCGCGGATGCTCGGCATCCATGTCGACCGGGTGCGGGTCGGCGTGTTCGCCTTCGCGGGCTTTCTCGCCGCGCTGGCCGGAATGCTGATGGTCGCCCGGCTCGGCTCCGCCCAGCCGTCGATCGGCGACTCCTGGGTGCTCGGCCCGATCGCAGCGGCGGTGATCGGCGGCGTGCCCACTACCGGCGGCATCGGCACCCCGCTGGGGGCGATCTTCGGCGCGGCGATCATCGGCGTGATCGAGAACATCATCGTACTGTTCGGCATCTCACCGTACTGGCAATCGATGGTCAGCGGCGCGATCGTGGTACTGGCGATCTCGCTCGACGCGATTTCGCGGCGCTACTTCAAGCGTGAATGAGATGCCCGACCGAGCGAGCCGGTGCAACGCACGGCGCATCGCGTTCGCTCCGAGCTCAAGACCCGGCCCGCGGCTTTGCTACACTCAAGGCCGACGGCCGGGCGCCCAGGCTCGGCGTGGCCCCATCGGGAGATTCGAGAGTGAGCGAACGCAACATCAAGTCGTGGCTGACCGACATGGACGGCGTGCTGGTCCATGAGAACAAGGCGATTCCCGGCGCTGCCGAGCTGATCCAGCAATGGCAGGAGCGTGGCACCCCTTTCCTGGTGCTGACCAACAACTCGATCTACACCCCGCGCGATTTGAGCGCCCGGCTGCGCTACAGCGGCCTCGACGTACCCGAGGATCGAATCTGGACCTCGGCACTGGCCACCGCCGCCTTCCTCAAGGACCAGACCCCCGGCGGCTCCGCGTTCGTGATCGGCGAGGCGGGGCTTACCACCGCGATCCACGAAGCCGGCTTCATCATGACCGACGCCAACCCGGACTACGTGGTGCTTGGCGAGACCCGTTCCTACTCGTTCGAGGCGATCACCAAGGCGATCCGCCTGATCAACAAAGGCGCCCGCTTCATCGCCACCAACCCCGATGCCACCGGCCCCAGCGCCGAAGGCCCGCTGCCCGCCACCGGCGCGGTCGCCGCACTGATCACCCATGCCACCCACCGCACCCCGTACATCGTCGGCAAACCCAACCCGATGATGTTCCGCTCCGCGCTGAACAAGCTCGGTATCCACTCCGACGGCACCGGGATGATCGGCGACCGCATGGACACCGATGTGGTCGCCGGCATCGAGGCCGGATTGCATACCGTGCTGGTGCTCAGCGGGATCGCCGACAGGGCCGAGATCGAGCGCTACCCCTTCCGGCCCAAGGAGGTGCTCGACTCAGTGGCCGACCTGCTGGACAAGGACGGCAAAGCCACCAAGGCGGAGAAGGCGCAAACGAAGAACGGGTGAGCGGATGAACTTAGGTGTTGGGCTGGGCCCAGGCGAGGCGGGAGGCACGAAAGACGCCGCGATCACCACATCGTCTTGCGCGCGCGCTCGGCCCAGCTGCGATCGTACTCCTCCCCGCCGATCTCGCCCTGGCTGAGCTCGGCGAGGATCTCGCCTGGAGTCGGCAGGGTGCTCGGGTCGGCGTGGCTTTCCAACTGCCATAGCCCGGCGCGAATCAAGGCGCGGGCGCACTGGAAATAGACCTCCTCGACCTCGATCACCATCACCGAGCGCGGCGCCTTCTCCTCCACCGCGAAGGAAGCGAGCAGCGCCGGATCGGTATCGAGCTGCGCGCGGCCGTTGACCCGGATCGCGTTACCGATCCCCGGGATCAGGAACATAAGCCCAACCCTCGGATCGCGCACCACGTTGCGCAGGCTGTCGATCCGATTGTTGCCACGCCGGTCCGGCAGCAGCAGCCGGTCGGGCGAAGCGACCCGCACGAACCCCGGCTTGTCGCCACGAGGCGAGCAGTCGAGCCCCTCGGGCCCCGCCGTCGCCAGGGCGACAAAGGGCGAGCGCTCGATGAAGCGCTGGTACTGCGGCGTGATACGGCTCGACACCTTGGCGGTGGAGGCCGCCGCCACCTCGCCGAGTGCGCCATAGATCGCCTCCAACTCGGCGATATCGCGAATGACCGCCATGCTCTCCTCCCGATGACTCCGTCGGCGGGACATCAGCGCGCCGGCCAGCGCCAGGCCGGGCGCTCGAACTCCTCGAGGCCTTCCACCCGAGTTTCACCCAGCGTCTTCTCCAGCGCCAGCGTGTGGCACTCGCCGGTCTGCTCGAGGGCATGGATCAAGCGTCCGGCATGGGACACCACGATCAGCTGCGAGCGCTGTGCCGCCTGGCCGATCAACCGCCCGAGCGCCGGTAGCAAGTCCGGATGGAGGCTGGTTTCCGGTTCGTTCAGTACCAGCAAACTGGGTGGGCGTGGCGACAGCAGCGCGGCGATCCAGAGCAGGTAACGCAGCGTGCCGTCGGATAGCTCGCCAGAACGCAGCGGCCGCAGCAGGCCTGGCTGCTGGATCAGGATCTCGAAGCGCCCGGCTTCGACCTCGATCGACAGCCGGCTGCCGGGAAAGGCGTCGTCCACCGCCGCATCCAACGCTTCGACATCGCCGATCTCGCGAATGGTTTGCAATGCTGCCGCCAGATCGGCGCCGTCCGCGCCGAGCACCGGGGTGTGGGTACCGATCTGCGTTCGACGCGCGGGTGCCTCGCTGTCGCTCCTGAAATGATCGAAAAAGCGCCAGCCGCGTAAGCGCTCGCGCAGTTCAAAAAGTTCAGGCGCTCCACGAGGGTCGGCATAGACGCTCATCATGCTGTCGAAGCTCGCCACATGGCTGTCGATCACTCGCCACTCACCTGCATCATCGCGCAGCCGCAGCACCGGCCCACGGCGCTCGAGCAGGAGACTGGCCGGGCGTACCAGTGGCCCCGACCAGACGCATTCGCGCTTGATCACCGGGTCGAGCATGAAGGCGGTGGGGCCGCGAGGCTCTGGCAAACCGAGATCGATGCAGTAGCCGAAGTCCTCAGCGGCAAAGCCGAGCCGAAGATTGACCGAAGCGCGCCGCCGGACGCCCTCCACCGGTTGCTCGCCGCGTCGCATCGCCGCACTGATGCGCTCAGGTCCCGCCCACAGCGTCGAAGGCAGCCCGCCCTCGCGTGCAAGCGATGGGATCACTGCGCCTTGGGCGGTCTCGGCCAGCAGGCGCAGCGCTCGATAGAGGCTCGTCTTGCCGCTGCCATTGGCACCGGTGACCAGATTGAGTCGCCCGAGCGGCACGACCAGATCGCGCAGCGAGCGATAGTTGGAGACCGCCAGGGTGGTGAGCATCGAGGGTTCGGCCAGGTAGCGAAGATCGAAGTCCACTCTAGCAGAACGTTGGAGGAAGGCGCGGCCGGCATGGGCCGCGCCTGACCCATTGATCAGAAGCGGATTTCGCCCTTGAGTCGCAGGGTGCGGCCCTCGCCCCAGGACACCCGGTTCGGGTTGCCACCGGAGGAGACGAAGTATTCACGATCGGTGAGGTTGGTGACGTTCAGCTGCAGCGAGGTCTCGTTGCCCAGCAGCCGCGGCGTTTTCCACGACACGAAGGCATCGACCGAGGTGTAGGCGGGCAGCGTGAACGAGTTGTCCAGGTTGCCGTAGCGCTTGCCGACGTAACGGGCTCCCGCGCCGATACGCATGCGACCGTCCAGCACCTCGGCGGGCAGGTCGTAGGCGAGATAGGCGCCGGCTGCGTTTCTCGGCACGTTGAACAGCTGGTTGCCCTCGGTCTGCGGGGTGTCCTTCTCGATCTTGGCATCGGTGTAGGCGTAGTTGGCGAGCAGGCTCCAGTCCTCACTGAGCTGGCCGCTCAAGCTCCACTCGATACCGCGCGAACTCACCTCGCCCGCGAGCCGCTGGAGGGTGTTGCCGGCATCGTCCTCACCAGCGACCTGCTGGACGTTCTCCTTGCGGATATCGAACAGCGCCAGCTGGGTGGTCCAGCCGCCGTTGTCGTACTTCGCGCCCAGCTCGTACTGGCGTCCGGTCTCCGGCTCGTAGCTGCCCTCGACCGTACTGCCCGGGGTGAACTCGTTGGGCCGGTAGGACTGGCTGTAGTTGGCGTACAGCGACAGATCGCTGCGCGCTTGGTAGACCAGCCCGATGAACGGCAGCAGCTTGGCATCGCTTTCGTCGGTGCTGACCACGAACGGCTGGTGGCCGCCGATCTTGACGTCGTAGTGCTGATAGCGAAGCCCGGGCGCAAGGATCCATCGATCGTTCAAGTGGATGTTGTCCTTGAAGTAGAACGCGTTGCCACTTATCCGCTGGTAGTTATCGCTATTGTTCGGATTGACCGGGCCTTCGGGATCGAGCCGTCCATATTCGGGATGGTCGGGGAAGAACCCGCCCACCACCGGGCCATCGATGAAATCCCCCGAGACGTCCCGGCGCAGGTCGTAATCGACCCCGACCAGCAGTTCGTGCTCCATGTCGAGCCACTGCCGCGAGGCGATCCAGTCCAGCGCGACGTAGACGTTTTCCCGGTCGGCGCCGGTATTGCGCCGGAAACGGCGGCTCAGCTCACCGGTCTCGGTATTGTAGCCGCGCGGATCGGCCTGATAGTCGTTGTAGTGGTCCTGGTTCCAGCCGAGCGTCAGCTTCACTCGCGAATCCTGGTCGAACCGGTACTCGGTAGTCGAGGAGACCACCTGGCGTATGCCTTTCGATGCCGTCCAGGGTTCGTCCAGGCGCTTGTCGCGACTGCCGACGTAGTGGCCATCCTGGATCACCGCGCCGCGATCGAGGGTGTTGTCGTAGTCGAGATACTGATAAGCGAGCAGGAAGGAGAGATCCTCCCCTTCGTAGGAGAGCGACGGGGCGAACAGCTGCTGCTTGTTGTCGCCGAAGTTGCGCCAGTAGTCCTCGTTCTTACCCTGCCCGATGACCCGTAGCGCCCAGCCGGTCTCCTTCAGCGGACCGGTGACGTCGAAATAGGCGTCTCCCCCGCCGTGGCTGCTCAAGCTCCCACCGAGGATGCGCTGCCACTGATACAGCGGCTTCTTGGTGATCACATTGATCACCCCGCCGGGTTCCTGCATGCCATAGAACAGCGACGCCGGCCCCTTGAGGAACTCGACCCGCTCGGTGGTGACCGCCTGGAAACTGCGCCCGACCGGCATTCGCACTCCGTCGAGCAAGGTACCGCCGTCATCGGTGTTGCCGAACCCACGCTTGAGCAGGCCATCCTGGGTACCGCCGAAGTTGTTGCCCACCGCGACCCCGGGGACGAACTTGATCAGATCCTCCATGGTCTGCGGCGCCTGGTCCTCGATCACCTGCGCGGAGACGGTATCGACGGTCCGAGACTGCTGCAGGTTGGGAACATCCATCTTGTCGCCGGTCGAGCTGTAGCCCGAGCGGTAGCTCGTGGCTCCAGTGCCACCGTAGCTCTCGCTGACGCGGAGGGTCGGCAGCTGGGCGACATCGGCGACCTCCTGGGCCACGGCTGCGGGTACCCCCAGCGCTGCGCCGAATAGGCCTGCCGAGCAGATAGCCAGGCGCTTTGAAATCGGTTCCATCGGTTGAGAAAAATCCCCTGAATTGAATTTCCAGCTTTCGATCACGGTCGTTGGATTCGGTCATCCACGCGCAGTGGATCACTCTCCATCGAGCGTCCAAGCGAGCGGGAACCAGCGGGGCATCTCCAGAGAGGCGCAGCCAATCGATCGCTGAATTGGATTTGTTTAGATCATTCAACGCCTCGGAAACCCGAGCACCAAGCGCTTAAGCCGAGACGAAGTAGCAGCCTTCTATCGCTAATGATATTCATTGTCAACTGAATTCGATCTTAACGAACCCTCGCTTTCAGTCGAGTAGCCGTACGCCGCATTTGAAGGTGGCGATGAATGGAACGCATACCGCGCATCGACCGCCTTCGCCGAGGATTTCTTAATTCAAACTTATCAACGGCATTCAACCTTCGGATGATTCATGGCTACAACGACATTACAATGTGGCGTTTTAGCACAGCGCTGAAAATGCGTTTCAATCTCAAGTGCAGCCCAACGCTTACACTCCGTTCCCGCCCAATATCGGAAACTATCCGTTGATCGTGGACTGAATCAGTCACACCTGGTGTCGAGCCCCGTATGAAAAAATGCCGCAGTCTCGTACTTTGCAGTATGGGTATCCTTCTCTCCGCACCCAGCTGGAGCGCCGATGAGCCTCCAGTGGACGTCGTCCTCATCGGCGGCGGCATCATGAGTGCCACCCTGGGCACCTACTTGAAGGAATTGGAACCCGATTGGAACATCCACCTCTATGAGCGCCTCGATCAGGTCGCCGACGAGAGTTCCAACGCGTGGAACAATGCAGGGACGGGGCATGCTGCCTTCGCCGAGCTCAACTACACCCCCGAGCAGTCCGATGGCAGCGTCGACATTTCGAGGGCCGTCGCGGTCACCGAGCAGTTCGAGATCTCCCGCCAGTTCTGGGCGCATCAATTGACCCAGGGTGTGCTGAGCAACCCGAGATCCTTCATCAACACTACGCCGCACATGAGCTTCGTCTGGGGCGAAGACAACGTCGACTTCCTGCGCAAACGCCATGAAGCGATGGTCCAGAACCCACTCTACGTGGGAATGGAATACTCCGAGGACTACGATCAGATCGCCGAATGGGCACCGCTTCTGATCGAGGGCCGCACCCCCGGCGAGCGCCTCGCGGCCACCCGCATGCCGATCGGTACCGATGTCAATTTCGGCGAGATCACCCGGCAAACCCTCAGCGCGCTGACCCAGCGAGAAGGTTTCTCCCTCTCCACCGGTAGCGAAGTGCGCGACCTGACCCGCAACGACGACGGCACCTGGAAAGTCACGATCGCCGATCTCAACGACGGCGGCCGTGAGACCAGCGTCGATGCACGCTTCGTCTTCATCGGCGCGGGCGGTGCCGCGCTGAAGCTGCTGCAGCGCTCGGGTATTCCCGAAAGCAAGGCCTACGCTGGATTCCCGGTCGGCGGTCAGTTCCTCTATACCACCAACCCCGAAGTCGTCGCCCGACATGATGCCAAGGCCTACGGCAAAGCCTCGGTAGGTTCGCCGCCGATGTCGGTACCCCACCTCGACCGTCGCGTGCTCGATGGCGAGCCTGCGCTGATGTTCGGGCCCTTCGCCACCTTCTCCAGCAAGTTCCTCAAGCAGGGCTCGTGGACCGACCTGTTCAGCTCGATGACCTTCAGCAACACCTGGCCGATGGTCCAGGCTGGCTGGCACAACCTCAGCCTGTCGCGTTATCTGATCGGTCAGCTGATGATGTCGCAGGACGATCGCATCGACTCCCTCCGCGACTACTACCCTGAGGTCAATCCGGACGACTGGAAGCTGTGGACGGCTGGGCAACGCGTACAGATCATCAGGAACGACGAGGAGAAAGGCGGAGTGCTCGAGTTCGGCACCGATACCGTGATCGCCTCCGACGGCTCGCTGGCAGCGCTGATGGGTGCATCCCCAGGTGCCTCCACCTCGCCCTCGATCATGCTTCGCCTGATCGAACGCGCCTTCCCCGAGGAAGTCGCCAGCGACGAGTGGCAGCAAAAGCTGCACGAAATCATCCCCTCCTACGGCCAGAAGCTCTCCGAGAACCCCGAGCTGCTGCGCCAGGTACGGCTCCAGACTCATGAGCTGCTGGAGCTGAGCGAGCCGATGCCGAGCGACGAGGTAGGATCGACGCCCGCACCGGAAGACGACCTACCGCCGGTCGAGCAGTCCGACGAGCAGGAAGCACAGCAGCCCGAGCTCGAAGCCCAGGAAGTTTGAGCCAGGGCAGCAAGTAGAGCAGACGAAAGGGGAGCCGCAAGGCTCCCTTTTTTGGTTTTCCACGATGGTGCCAGGACATCATCGGCCAATACCTCGCTGGGACGCATCAACCCGTGTTGGCTGGCGAACGTGTGCTTGGCGGCTCGATCAGCCGTGCAGCGTAGGAGGTTCCACCGATCCGGCGCGCCCCGCGGCGAAGCGCTCGAACGAGAAGGCATCGAGCGCATGCCGGGGCGGACGCCCGAGCGCCAGGTCGGCGAGCAGCATCCCGGTCACCGGACCGAGGCAGAAACCGTGCCCCGAGAACCCCATCCCCACCACCAGCCCGTCGATTCCCGGCGCGGTCGCGATCACCGGCAGCGCATCCGGCGTCATGTCGATCAATCCGGCCCATAGCGCCTCGACCGGAGCCGCGGAAGCGCCGGGAAGCAGCTGCTCCAGTTTGGCGACGACCTCCCCCACGCTCTCCATCCGCGGCTGCACCACAGGCCGAGGACCATCCGTGCCGGTGTCGATCGACATCCCGCCGTGCCAGGGGTGGATGCCGCTGGTGATCCGAAGACGACCATCGACCTGCTGACGGCCGGCCCAGTCGCCGCCAGCGACACCGATCACAGGCTCGATCAGCGGTGCGACCGGGACGCTTCGGATCACCGTGACCATCTGGACATCCAGCGGCACTTCAAGGCCAAGCGGATTCAGCAACTCGTTGCCGAGCACTCCCGCGGTCAGTACGACGCAGGCCGCACCGATGCGGCCATGCTCGGTGACGACGCCGGTGACACGACCACCCTCCGTGCAGATCGAGTTCACCCGCTGACCGAGCAGGAAGGACACCCCCCTCCTGCCCGCCGCCGTAACGTAGGCGTTGACCGTGGCGTGGGGGTCGGCGTGTCCATCGCTGGGGCACCAGGAGGCGCCGGGAATCTCGGTCGAAACTCCGGGTGCCACGGCGCGGATCGCTTGATTGTCAGGCAGGAAGGTAAGCGCCAGACCCAAGCGGGACTGCTCGGCGACCATGCGCCGAACCTGGTCGTACTCATCCTCGTTGCGGGCCAGGCGCAGGTTGCCCTTGCGCGTGTAGTGCAGCGGCGCTTCGAGCTCCTCGTGGAGCGTCTCCCATATCGCCACCGCCGCTCGCGCCAGCGGCAGCTCAACCGGATCGCGGCCCGACTGGCGAACACCCGCCAACGTCCAGCCCGAGGCCATCGCCGCGGGAGCGAAGCGATCGATCACGGCGACGGAGTGCCCCTCCTTGGCCAACGAGTAAGCGGTGGCGCTACCGCTGATTCCGGCGCCAATGACGATGACATCGAAGTGCTGGTTCATTGTTGGTCTTGTACTCAGCCATGAAGAGAAAGAGAGCGCTGCATATTGCCTGTCCAACCGTCGAAGCGCGCTAGCGAAAAGGCAGAAAGGTCGCGCTCCGGACGCTGCCCGACGACGAAATCGCGCATGATCCTGCCGGTGACCGGACCAAGGCATAAGTCATGCCCATATAGGGCCCATAGGGCAAGCTCGAAAGCGGTTGGGATATCCGCGCCCATCGGGCCTGTCGACTAACTTCGCCGAGTGACAGAAGTCCGCGATAGGATCGAAATCTACACCTACCGCCAAGAATTGCACATGTCAAAAGAGATCGCGCTCACCTCGCTGAACACTCGCCCCGAATTCACCGATGCCTGTGCTGCATGGAGCTACTCGGAGTGGGGCGTCCACTCGCCACGCACGCTCCTGGCAACGCTTTGATGGTATCGCCGAGCAGCCTCAGGCGCCGCAATTCCGCTGACTTTCGCCGCTCACATCGACAACCGGCCGGTGGGTATGGCCAGTCTCTTCGAACAGGACTGCTCATTGCATCCAGAACTGCGTCCTTGGCTGGCGGCAGTATTCGTACATCCGCGCTAATGGCTGGCGGGAAACGGGCACCGTGAGTTACCCGGATGGCGACCGGCTGAGTCTCATGATCAAGCAGTTGGTGCACTAAATCAGGCGGGCAGTGAAAGGTGGGTAGATCCACCTGCTGTTCAATCCCTCGAGTACGAGAGCAATCGTCATCACACTCCACTGCCCCGCTGTCACTTGAGAATATGCCGCCGGATCAGCTGCGCCAGGTCCTCCCCGTCGCGGCGTTCGACCGCGTCGATCATGGCGAAATGCTCCCGGCTGGAATGCTCCGCCAGCTCGCGCGTCGCCCACTGGCCGATCCTAGCGCCGGCGACCCGGCCACGCTGGGCGAAGGCCAATGCCACCAGCTCCCGGTTGGTGCACTTCGAAAGCAGCTCTCGATGAAAGGCAAGGTTGGCTTCGTACTGCTGGAGCAATGAGCCCTTGAAGATCATCTCTTCGAACTGCGTCGCCAGCGTCCTGAGCCGGTGAATGTCCTCCACGGTGGCCTGCAGGACGATGTCTGCGGCGGCGGCGCTTTCGAGCACCGCGCGGATCTCGTCGATGTGTCGGCGTTGGACTGTATCCAGCACGCATACATGGTAACCGCGATTGGGCACGTGCTCGACCAACCGTTCGGAGACCAATTGATCCAACGCCTTGCGCACTCCTGCGCGTGAAGACTGGTAGCGCTGCTCCAGGTCCACCTGCTTGAGCCAAGTACCCGAAGTGAGCTCGCCGGTATTGATGTCATGCGCGATGCGGTCCGCGAGTTCTGCGCTATTCACCCGATTCGTCCCATGCGTTGCCGTTTGGAAATCGCCGGCGCCTTGCGTCGGCCGGGCCTAGTGTAGGGCAGCCCAGAGGGAAAGCAAAAATCGGCTCGATTTTATAAAAACATATTGGCGCCAATTTTGGCGTGTGATTAACTCCTGCCTATCGGCCGATCCAACAACCCACAACTTCAAGAAGAGCCGCGATGCTGACGCCAGTCGTTGACGCGCCCTCAGAGCGCTACAGACAGCTGTACCACCGGGGCAGCACTACGGTATTTGCTTGCCGACACGACCCCAGGTTCAGCTACTGCCTTTACGTCCCCCCTGAGTTGGACCAAGCACCGGAAAGCTACAGGCTGCTGATCGCCGTTCATGGCACCGGCCGCACCATGAGCGCCTATCGCGACGCCTTCGTGGAGTTCGCGCTCTATCACCGGTGCGTGGTGCTGGCGCCTTTGTTCCCCGTGGGGCCCTGCGGCGACGGAGAGCCGGACGGCTTCAAGTACATCATCGAGGACGACATTCGTTACGACCTGGTGATGCTCGCGATTATCGACGAGGTCGCAGCAGCGCTAGGCATCGATGCCTCGAAGTTCCTCATGTTCGGCTATTCCGGCGGCGGCCACTTCACCCACCGCTTCATGTATCTGCATCCTCAGAGACTGCTGGCGGCATCGATCGGCGCCCCTGGTTCGGTCACCCTGCTCGACGACACCCGTGACTGGTGGGTGGGGATACGTGATTTCGAACGGATATTCGGCCATCCCATCGATCTGTCGGCGATGCGCGACGTCGCCATCCAGCTGGTGGTGGGTGCGGCGGATCTCGAAACCTGGGAAATCAATCACCCACCGGGATCACGTCGCTGGAGAGAAGGTATCAACGATACCGGGCCAACACGGGTCGATCGCAATACCGCCCTGCTCTCCAATCTCAAGGCCCACGGCATGCGGGTAGAGCAGTCGATCGTACCCAATGTGCCCCACGACGGCATGAAAGTGCTGCCCACCGTGAAAGCCTTCTTCAAACGCGTGCTGGATGGCCATGCCAGGGACGATGCCAAATGAATGCTCCGAAACCGTTTCCCTTGATCGAAATCAGCGGCCCGCCGAGGATGCGTGGCCGGCAGTACGGGGAACAAGCCGCGTCGCGAATTGGCCAAAGCGTGGCGGTGTACGGTGACCAGCTCTCTTCGCTGGGTCTGGATGATGCGAAACGTGCAGCGTTGCTCGATGAGTTCGAAGTCCAGATCGCCCGATTCGATGCCGACTATCTCGAGGAGATGCGTGGCATTGCCGAGGGCGCCTCGGTGAGCCTTGCCGACATCGTGATGATCAATGCCCGCACCGAAGTCGTTTCACGCGCGCGGATGATCGCCAAGCAGGAACCGCTGCACGACGACTCGATCGAGGATGGCTGCACGGGCGCGGTGATTCTCCCCGAACGCAGCGCCAGCGGACACTTGATCCATGGCCAGAACTGGGACTGGCGGGCGGAGTGCGTTGAAACCTCCGTGGTGCTGCGCGTGCAGCGTGAAGAGGGCCCGGAGCTCCTCACCTTCGTCGAAGCCGGAGGGCTTGCGCGCAGCGGGCTCAACGGCGCGGGCCTGGCGATAACGGCGAATTTCCTGCGCTGCGAGCGCGACTACCGCCAGATCGGCGTGCCCCTTTCCTTGATTCGACGCAAGGTTCTGGAGCAATCGCACATGGCATTGGCGATGAAAGTAGTCGCGACGACGCCCAAGTCCTGCTCGAACAACATGATGCTCAGCAGCGCAGAGGGCTTCGCCATCGACTTCGAGTGCGCACCGGATGAAAGCTTCGCGCTGTATCCGAGCGACGACATCATCGTGCATGCCAACCACTGGATGAGCGACGTCGCGCTAGCAAAGCTCCAGGAGCGCGGCATCGAAACCTCTCCCGATAGCCTCTACCGTGCCTGGCGGGTGCGCAGAAGGCTCGAGGCGAGCGGTCAGCGCGTGGGTGTCGATGATTTGAAGGCCGCGTTCTTCGACGATTTCGCCTCTCCCTACTCCGTGTGCCGTCCTCCCCGCCCTGGCTTCCAGGGTGATCTGTCCGCCACCGTCGCCATGGTGATGATGGAGCCCGCGCTGGGCAGGCTCGAAGTGGCCCCGCTGCCGGCATTGAACCAGGAATTCGGCCAATACCATTTGCAGGAAAAGATCGCCGTTGGCGTGTGAACGGCGAATGCGCGTGACTGAAAGATCGAACAATTAGAAGGAATCCGTCATGAAGCCCCTTGCTTGCATACCACTGCTGTTGCTGTGCGGATTGACCTCGGCCGGCGCGGCGGCCAACGACACCATCACCGTGGCCATGAACGCGGACATTCGCAGCACCCAACCCGGCGTCAACCGCGACGGCAATACCGATGGCGTGATGATGCATGTCGTCGAGGGCCTGGTGGGTTACCGCGAGGATGGCAGCGTCGGCCCGATGTTGGCCCAAAGCTACGAAGTCTCCAACGATGGCCGCACCTACACCTTCCATCTTCGCGAGGATGTACGGTTCCACAACGGTGAGACGATGACCGCAGAGCACGTCGTGTGGAGCTGGAACCGCTGGATGGATCCAGATACGCAGTGGCGCTGCGTCAGTGATTTCGACGGCAGTTCGGACCTGCAGGTCACCGACGTGACTGCGGTGGATGACCACACCGTGACCATGACACTGGCATCTCCCAGTGCTCTGTTCCTGGCCAACATGGCACGCCCCGACTGCGGCGCGGTGGCGGTGATCCACCCCGACTCGCTGGATGAGAACGGCGCATGGCGCGAGCCGGTCGGCACCGGTCCGTACAAGCTCGAGCAGTGGAACCACAACCGCTCCATCGTCCTGACGCGCTTTGCGGATTACGCTTCCCGCGAAGAACGGATGGACGGCTACGTAGGCGGCAAGGAACCGCGGATCGGCACCGTACGGATCCTGGTCATACCCGACCCAGCCACCGTGGTGGCGGGTCTCCAGGCGGGAAACATCGACGTAGCACCGATCAGCGCCACCGATGCCCGGGCACTGCGCAACGCATCCGGGATCAAGATCGACACCGCCGACAACGGGCTGCGTAACGGACTGCTGATCCAGACCAACGCCCCTCCGCTCGACGACCCGAGGGTCCGCAAGGCCGTAGCACTGGCGATCGATACCGAGCAGGTCGCACTCGGCAGCAGCGAGGGCATGGCCACGCCGAGCAACTCGAACGTACCGATCTCCTCGGCCTGGTACGGCGAAGTACAGCAAACCGGCTATGAATACGACCCGCAGGCCGCTCGCGAGCTGCTCGCCGAGGCCGGCTACAACGGCGAGCCGATCGAGATCATCGCCAACCAGCGCCCCAAGGTGCCGAGCTACGACGTCGCGATCATCGCGCAGTCGATGATGCAGGCGGCCGGCATCAATGCCCGGGTCAACACCATGGAGTGGGCGACACAGCTCGACCGCTACTCCAGCGGGCGTTACCAGATGATGTCGTTCACCTACTCGGCGCGCTTCGACCCCGCGTTGATGTTCGAGCAGATCACCGGGGACAAGGCGCAAGAGCCGAGGAAAGTGTGGGACGACCCAAGAGCGCGGGAGCTGATCCAGGCGCTTTCGCTCACCGAGGATACCGGGCAGCGCCAAGCGCTGGTGGATGAACTGCACACCCTCATGATCGAACAAACGCCGTTGATCTTCCTCTTTCCCGGCGTCTCGATCGCTGCCTATCGCGATCGTGTCGAAGGCTTCGCCCCTTGGTTCGGCGAGTCGCCCAGGCTTTGGAACGTCAGTATCACCCAGTGACCGGAGAGCACCATGTTCTTGCACCTGGTTAGGCGAATCGGCTCCTCGATACCCACCCTCATCCTGGTCTCGGTGCTGATCTTCCTACTGATTCGACTGGTTCCGGGAGACCCCGCTCAACTGCTGCTTGGCGATCTCGCCACCGAGCAGAGCCTGGCCCGGGTACGCCAGCAGATGGGGCTCGATCTCTCCTATCCCCAGCAATACCTGATCTGGATTTCACAGGTACTGCAGGGGGACTTCGGCCACTCCATCCAGACCGGCCAAGCCATTGCGCCGATGATCATCCAGCGCTTCGGCGTGACGCTGAGCATCGTGCTGGTGGCCATCGTGATTGCCTCGTTGATTGCCATCCCGATCGGCATGATCGCGGCCTGGAAGCAGAACTCCCGGCTCGACGTCGGGTTGGTGACGCTCGCCACACTGCTGCTCTCGATCCCGAGTTTCTGGATGGGGCTCTTGCTGCTGCTGCTCTTCGGCCTGCAGCTGGGCTGGCTACCCGTGGTGGGATACGTCTCGCTGCGCGAAGATTTCCACACCGGTCTGCTTTATCTGATCATGCCGATCATCACCTTGGTGCTGGTCGAAAGCGGCACCCTGGTGCGAATGATGCGCTCGAGCACGCTGGAGGTGCTGCGGCTGGACTACATCTCGCATGCACGTGCCAAAGGCGTAGGAGAGGCAATGGTGTTGGCCCGCCACGCCTTCCCCAACGCCTTCGGCCCCACGCTCACCCTGATGGGCATCATGCTCGGCAACCTGCTCAGCGGCATCGCCGTAGTCGAGACGGTCTTCACCCTCCCCGGCTTGGGCCGTCTACTCGTCGACGGCATCTACGCCCGCGATTATCCAGTCGTGCAGGGCTGCATGCTGTTCATCGCGTCGCTCTACATCGTGGTCAACATCGGCATCGATGCGATTCACCCGTTGTTCGACCCAAGGGTGAAGGACGCATGACCACCAAGCCAAGATTCGCCCTCCCCGCCCTCAATGCCCTGCTCGGCTCGGCGATGATCGGCACGCTTGCGTTGGCGGCACTGGCTGGTTTGCTCTGGACGCCTTTCGATCCGCTTGCGATCGATATCCTCGGCAAGCTGCAAGCGCCCGGCACGCAGCACTGGCTGGGAACCGACGAGTTCGGCCGCGACGTAATGAGCCGCTTGATGAATGCGGCCTTCACCACTCTTTCGATCGCCGTGCTCACCGTACTCGCCGCGACCCTGACCGGCGTTTGCCTCGGCATCCTCAGCGGCTACCTCGGTGGAGTGGTGGACAGGGCGGTGATGATGATCACCAACACCCTGCTGGCCTTCCCAGGAATACTGCTCGCCCTGGGCTTGCTGAGCGTACTGGGCAATAGCCGCTACGGCATCGTCCTGGCGCTGGGCCTGGCCTACTGCCCCTCGGTGGTGAGGATCGTACGCAGCACCGTGCGCAGCCTGCGAGAGAGCGACTATGTAGAGGCATCGAGAGTGATGGGCCACTCGGAGGGATTCATCCTGCTGCGCCATATCCTGCCGAATTGCCTGGCGCCGCTGATCGTGCTGGCTACCTCCATGCTCGGCTGGGTGATCATCTCTGAGAGCGCGCTCTCCTTCCTCGGCCTCGGCGTGCCGCCGCCCGAGCCCACCTGGGGCAACATGCTCGCCGCCAGCCGCGACAATCTCTCCGATGCCGCTTGGCTGGCGATCTTCCCGGGGCTGTGCATCTCGTTTGCCCTGCTTGGCGTCAACCTGCTCGGCGACGCGCTGCGCGATCTCCTCGACCCGAGGATGCAACGATGAGCAGCACCGAGGATCTTCCACTGCTGGCGGTCGAAGGGATGACGATAGCCGCCAACGGCAAGGTCGTCGTGGATGACATCGGCTTCGAACTCTTTCGCGGAGAAACCATCGCCATCGTCGGCGAATCGGGCAGCGGCAAGACGCTCGCCACGCGGGCGCTGATGGGCCTGCTGCCGACCGGGGTGGAATGCGATGAGGGCCGCATGCGCTTCGACGGCAAGGAGTACCGTATCGACGAGCTGAGAGCGCTCAAGACGCTGCGGGGCCACCGCCTGGGGATGATTTTCCAGGAGCCGATGACCTCCCTGAACCCGGCCCTGAAGATAGGACGGCAGCTGCATGAGGGGCTGAAGCTGCATACCCGGATCAGCCGAGCCGAACGCGAACAGCGCATCCTCGCGATGCTCGAGCGAGTGGGCCTTACGCGGGACGCCAATCTGCTCGAGTGCTATCCGCATGAGTTCTCCGGCGGCATGCGCCAGCGCATCATGATCGCCTCGGTGATGCTGATGTCGCCCTCGCTGGTCATCGCCGACGAGCCGACCACCGCGCTGGACGCAGTGGTTCAGCGCGAAGTGATGGAGACGCTGCTGGCGCTGACACGCGAGCAGGGCAATGCGGCGATCCTGATCAGCCATGATCTGGCCATGGTCGCCCACTACGCCTCGCGCATACTGGTGATGCGCGAGGGTCGTCTGGTCGAGCAGGGCACCACCGAGAGGCTGCTGGCCGCGCCTCAGCACCCTTACACCCGCAAACTGCTCGACGCGCTGCCAAGGCGAATCGCCCTGCCCACCCCCGAGCACAGCGGCCCGCCGGTACTGTCCCTGAACCAAGCGGTGATCGAGTATCCGGGGCGCAAGCGTTGGTTCGGCGCAGCGATCGCCAAGCGCGCGGTCGACGATTTCAGCGTAGCGGTGGCCAAGGGCGAAACCGTCGCGCTGGTCGGCGCCAGCGGCTCCGGCAAGACCACGGTGGGCAAAGCGATCGTCGGCCTGGTGCCACTGCGAAGCGGCGAGCTGTGCTTCTCGGGCACACCATGGTCCGCCATGGACCAGCGCCAGCGCCGAGCCTGGCGGCTCGATTGCCAGATGATCCAGCAGGACCCCTTCTCCTCGCTGGATCCACGCATGCGCGTCCGGCAGATCATCGACGAACCGCTGCGCTTGGTCGACACCATGAATCGCGCACAGCGACAAGCGCGAATATGGGAGGTGGTAGAAGAGGTAGGGCTCGACCCAGCCTTTCTCGAGCGTTTTCCACACCAGCTCTCCGGAGGCCAGCGCCAGCGCGTGGCGATCGCCAGGGCGATCGCGCGCAAACCAAGGTTCATCGTCGCCGACGAGCCCACCTCGGCACTGGATATGACGGTGCAGAAGCAGATCCTCACCCTGCTGGGCGAGCTGCAGCGCCACTATGGCTTCGCCTGTCTGCTGATCACCCACGATCTGGGCGTGGTCGAGCAGATCGCCCACCGGGTAGTGGTGATGGAGCAGGGTCGGATCGTCGAGAGCGGTGAGCGCGACGAAGTGCTCGACGCGCCTCGTCATGCCTATACCCGACGCCTGCTCTCCTCCCTGCCACTGCTGTCGGCATGCGACAGCGGAGGCTTCCAGCTGAAGCCTCGCGCATTCATCGACCCAGTTGAGCAAGAGAGCTAAAGAAGGGACAAGGCGCAAGCACGCAACGATTGCACCCTGCGCGAAGTGAAAGGCGGCGAGTGGCCGAGCGGATGAGCAGCACCTTCCGCCCATGTATCAGCTCGTCGTCCGGGCTCCCCTGAGCAGCAGATCGATCAAGCGGAGGGCACGCGGCTTCCAATCGCCGCCCGGCCGCACCGTCCCGACCCCGACGATGGCGCGCAGCAAATCGAGAGGCGCGATATCGAGCCTGAGACCCGTGGCCTCGATTCGCTCGACCAGCATGTCGATCGGCGGCGCAAGCCGGGCTGGCGTACCGCTGTAAAGCGCTTCCGAGCCGCCAATCAGCGTCTCGAGCACTGCTTTGAGATCCTGCTTGGCCTCGAGAAAATCAACGAACAAGCGCAGCCATTCGCGCAGAGCCTCGACGGGCGCCTTCGTGGAAGCAAGCTCGGAGGCCGCCTCGACCAGCCTATCGGTCTCCTGCTGATACACCGCCTCGATCAACAGATCGCGCGTCGGAAAGTGGCGATAGAGCGTACCAATTCCCACCCCCGCATCGCGCGCGACCTGCTCCAGACTGGCCGTGGCACCTCGATCGGCGAAGACACGCTTCGCCGCCTCGACGAGCTTGGCCCTGTTTCGCTTCGCATCGGCCCGAGGCCGACGTCCTCCATCGGAGGGGTTGTTTTGCGACACCTGATTCAAGCCCTTGATAAACGGAGGAAGCCTCCGTATATTCAAAAAGTGGAGGATGCCTCCACTTTTTCTGACGTCTAGCGCTGCGCGCAAGCCCGCGCGCCATCCATACGCTTCAGGAGACATCATGAACGCGTTCAACACAACGGCGGAACAGCTCACCCTCCTGCGCAGCCCCGGGCCAGCGGGGCTTGAAGATAAAGTGAACTACCTTCTCGACTACATCGCCATCACCGACGTGGTGCAGCGTTATGGTCAAGCCACCGACGCGCACGATTTCAGGCTGCTCAGGACCTGCTACGGCGACGAGATCGAAGTCGATCATAGCCCGACGATCGGGATGGGACGGATACGTGTCTCAGCCGACAAATGGTGCGAACTCGCCGATAAATTCCACAGCCAGCTCAGCGGCGACGAGCACATCATGATTCCACAAAGCATCGTCATCGACGGCAACACGGCCTCTTGCCATGTGCTCATGCATGCAAGCCATTTTTATCGCGACGCGAACGGCAGTCCCTATCAAACACTCGTCGGAACGTACGATTTCAAGTTCGTAAGAGCCGACGATGGTTGGAAAATCGCCGAATCCGTTCAAGGACTGAACTGGACCGAGGGAAACTGGCAGTTCCACAACGAGATCAAAGACTCACTGGGAACCCCGGATCTCAACTGACCCCGCACGTACTCGTCATCGAAGCGGAACTTCCAGCAGCCTGAGCGCTTAAGTTGGTCAGGGCAGCGTTCGCACGCTGCCCATCGGGAAATATACCCGGTTCTCTACCCATCCGGGGCTTGAAAGCCAAGCAACGCCCATAATGGAAAAGCCCCGAAAACCAGCGGATTAGCTGATTTTCGGGGCTTTTTGCCTCACGGTGACCTGCGAGGTGGGAAGACTGGCGCGCCTGGCGAGACTATAACAATTCACGTAACCAATTGATTTTATTACAAATACTTTTGGAAATAAAGTTCAAATATACCCATCCATATACCTAAAGGTGGTAGGGAATGTCGAACCTGGACTGTTTCGTGGAAAGCACCTGAGGAATTGGGATCGAACCATGGCATGTTCGCCAACCTAAGACCCCTTGATTCCGCTGTGCCTAATGAGCTTGTCGAACCACACTTCACTCAGGACGAAGGCTTGAAAGAAAGAAGGTATTGAGGTTCGTGTTGCCACCTATCTTCGGCTCCTATATTCCATTATACAAGTAAAACTTTTAATCACCTTCTCCTCATAACGGAATGATTTTAAATATTCCCTTACCTCTGTTAAATTCAGTAAAGAATAAAATATTAGGCATCAATACAGCCATATAAAATAATTGTTACATGTTTAATTAAAGACGACATCAATTAATTTATTTTGTCCTGAAGAAACTAACTTACACCATATAAGAAGCAATACACCGAGGAGCAACAAAGCTGCAATAAAATTATTCGAACTAGTTTTAGTGCCGCTCGAATTATCTCTCGCGTTATTTTCTTGAGAAGACAATGGAGCCACAAAACTTTGAATAATAGGCAGCCCATTTATAGCTATCATTATTAAAGTCGATCCATACATAAGGAGATCGCTTGCTAAATCTATAGATGCCTCTGTTAATTGCCTTGGAGGAACCAAGTGCATCACAACAAGAGTCAAAAAATTTGCTAATACCGAGATTACGACTGACAATACTAATGCCGGAAATGGATATACACGAGCCAACAATTTGATAATACATGCCATTGAAAGAGATATCGCAAGGAAAAAAGACAAAATTAACAACAAATTAGCCACATTAATATCTGTTGCTTGAACCTGATGCCCTACATTATTTTGCACTATTACTTTAACACCCGTTGGTACCTTTTGGTTTTGAATATACGCTTGCAACATTCCAGCACCAGAGATGAACATTCCCGCCACGGTTGTCGAAACCATAATAGGGGATGATTTTAATTCTCTTATAGCAGATTCTTTTAGCATAACACTCAGCCCCAAAATCCAAATAAAATATAGAAATTTAATTACGCAATCATACATTGAGAAATTGTAATATTAAAACCCTAAATATTATCGTAAATTAAGAGCTTTCCATAATCCCCTATGCAATATTATGTTTTCGTCTTCATTAAATGAAGAATGCCTATTCCTATATTTAAATGTGTAAAAAGTGGTTCCTCCAGATCGATGTTGAATATTTCCTAAAGCACTACATTCAAATAAAGCCTCTACTATCTCTAAAATTCTCTCCGGCATCAGTGAATTCGGCGATTTTCTAGAGACATCTATTAATTCGTTTATATGAAAATCTCTTTTTCTCACCTTACCAAGACACTTTATTATCTTTGAAATTTCATCAGGACGAGCATATCCATTCAGTTCATCCTTTATCTCGGGAAGAAAATATTTTATGGAATATTCGCGCATCCCGGATTTGATCCTTTCAATAGTTAATTTTCCCGCTGATGCAAAATTTTGGATATAATTTAATAGTTGCAAAAAGTCACGCGGGGTATGGCGAGTCATGTCGAGTAAATATTTCCGAGAAGAAGTTCCATCAATGGTTGGAGGAAAAAAATCATCAAACAAATTTAATTCTCTTTGCAAGCTTCGAACTGCTCTAATTTGTGCAGCCTTTAAAAGGAGAGAGTTATCTGGATCATTTGGGTCATGATACCAATCCATTTCGATAGAAAAATCTTGACGTATTTTATTATTGTTAGAACCTGGAAGGCGCTCAAAAAGGTCTGTTCGGCAGAGTAAAATAATCTTCGCCGGAACTTTTTTTCGTGCGAAAGATGAATTTAATCTACTAACTTCATATATCAATGCCGATAATGATTTATACTGTACTTCTCGAGCCGTCAATATATCATCTAGCCCATCGATAATAAGATAATGATTGCTTTCGCTACGAAGATCAGATATCAACTCTTTCAAACTTTCAACGAAGTTAGGAATTTCAGAGGCAGGCTTAGTCTCCGAGCCAGCCCAGGAATATTCGGCAAGCCGTCCTGGCAAAGATAATTTAAAACTATGTCTTGCACTGGTTCGCACGATAGATGCAGGATCTGACTTTGGGGATAATCCCATTTCACGAAAGGCTTTTACTGCATCTCTAAAAATAGATGATTCGGGATAAGAAAGACCTTCATCTTTTTCAAATGATTCTAGCAGGTAAATTAATAGTATCCATGACCATGCAGAAGGATATTTTGTTTCTGGCTCAGAATCTCCGCGTATGATTTTAGCGAAAGGGGTAAATGGAAAATCCTGTAATGATACAACTCTAGCAAATGCATTATGCTTATCATGCAAATTTAACTCAATTCGTTCTGCAATTGATGACTTCCCAGATCCTTTATAACCTAAAAATAAAAATTTCGACCCAGTGGTCGCTTCAATATCAACAGATCTAAAATCTACATGCCCTTCAGTAATAAGCCCTGGATCTCTGGCGCGCTCTGTTTCTGCACTAGAATAACCAAATACTATTTGACTAAAATCACCCATAAAAAATCCTCTTAACTGGAACAATTTCAAAAATAACAACCATTAGATAAATCTGAATTTTTCAGCTCTTTTAATCCCAAGCGAAAAAGAATCGAATCGCGGCCTGATGACTGCAAAAAAGCACCGCGGCCTTAACCTCTCAAAAGACGCAGGGTATTCAGGCTCGTCGAATGACATGAGCAGATTTTGAAAGAAATCTGCCTGTCCAGACTTCCAGGATCAGCGGTATAGGATGTCGGTGTTTTGAAAGCCATATCGACTAATCTCTTATGTAAAAAAGAAAACTATTCGCTGACAGAGTAAACTGAAGACTGCGGCTGCGGATCCCCCGCTCCTATGTTTCCTCTCGGGATGGAGATCCGTCAGGCTCCTATAGCCTTTCTCAAGACTACTTTTTATTTCAATTTGACACAATCTGTAGCATACCTTCCAGATCCTCGCCGCATTTTTCTCTTCCTTCTCGAAAAAACGCATAAATCCGCATAATTTTTTGCCCCCGCTCCCCTGCCCGCCGCCCCAGCACTGGCGCGGTTTTCGGCCGTCTCCAGCCTGCCGAAAAGCCCACCCATTTAGCGCGCAGGCGGGGCGGGGAGTCGACAACGCGCGGGCGGGTCGCGGCGCGGTGGCGGCGTCGGTGCACCAAAGGACACAAAAAGGCCGCGCAGTGCGCGGCCAAGGCTGGGTGGGCGTCGTTAGCGGTCAGCTGCGCTGGCGCCGTCTGGCTTGCTCTCGCTCCACGCGCAGGCGATGACGATAGGCAGGAGAATGCACCTTTTGGGCGTCGCCTTCGCGACTATCACGCTTGATCCGGCGCATCGACTCGGGCAGTGGATCCCGCTTGGATTCGCCGTGCCCATGTCGGGCAATCAGCGCTTCGAGCCACTGGCGGTAGCGGTGCGTCGTGGCCTGCCGCTCCTCGGCCTGACCGGCGAGGGTGGGCGCGTAGTTACCGAAGCTACGCCCGACGATAGGGTCTTGCGCTACCTGCTCCTCGATCAGCGCGCGGTGCGAGGCGATCGCCGCGAGCAGCGCTTGCCCCGCCTCGGTGCCGAACACCTGCGCGGCCAGGGTATCCACCCGGTAGCGGCGCCATCCCTCCCTGGCGGCCCGGTAGTGGCCCAGGTAGGCGGTGCGACGATCGGCATTGTCGAAGCGTACCTCCTCGAGGTCGGCCTCGAGCGTGTCGGCGAGTTGCTCGTACTCGCCGGCCAGCTCGGCATGCTCGGCCGCCTTGGCCTTGAGCTGGCGAATCGGCTTGGTCAGTTCCCCGTCGGCGTCACGGAAGCGTTCACGCCATTGCCGGGTCGCTTCCTCGGCTTCGAAGCGGGCGGCGTTCGCCGCCTGGCGGTGTTTGTCGACCCGGTCGGCCATGGCCAGGGTCTTGGTGCGGCTCTCCTGATAGGCGGCCTTGGCCTGGTCGTGGGCGTCGAGTTGGTTGACGAGCGATTGGGGCAGTGTGGCGCGGTCGTTCATGGTCGTTCCTTGGGGTGGTGTCGGTGTCGTGGTCTTTTTCGCCGGCCAGGAAGGCGGATCCGGTCGCGTTTCGGGGGTGTCGGTGGAGTGTGTCCTCCCTATAAAACGTTCCTCTCTGTATAAAATCGGCTGCAACACGTGCAACGAGGCAACAACCCATCAACCATGCGGGTTACAGCGCGATTTCGATGTGCAACGGCCCCGTGCAGCAGTGCAACGGACCTCCGTTTTCGGAATAAGAGAAAGAAATGGTCTTAATAAAAAGCTATATGTGTTGCCCCGTTGCCTCCTTCTTCTTTAGCGGTGCAACGCTTGCGCCCAGCAGTGGCGTGGGCGTTGCACCGTTGCCCGTGTTGCCCCAGCTTTTTCGGCCGGGAAACCAAAGCCTTCCCCTTCGTTGTCTCTTGGGTCGTCGCTTCGAGGTGATATTTTGCTAGCAGGCTAAGTTTTTGCTTCCGTGCTCGGCATCGCGATCGACCTCCCTTTCCTGGCCAGCGAATACCTCGAGGCGGGTAGGAGCGATGACGTAGAGGCGGGTCTGTCCACCGTTCTTGAGTCGGTAGTTCTTCTGCCATTTGCCGGCATCGCGTTTGGCGATGGCTTCGGCGGCGGCGAGCGCCTTGACGATACGATCGAGCCCGAACCCCGGCGCGGCCTCGGCGAGCCCGGCACGGTTGAACAGGTACAGCCGCTGGTCGTCGTGGAGCTCCCAATAACCGGCGCGCTGATTGACCACCACGAAGCTATCGATGCAGGAGAAGCGGCTATCGCCGTGGCGGTCGATGAAGTCGGCGATGCTGGCGAGGATCTGGCGATCCTCGGCGTTACCGTCGCCCACCCGGGCCAGCCACTCGGCGAATAGCTGGCGGCAGGCATTGAGCGCGTCGCCCTCCTGCCAAGGGAGCAAGGCCTGGTCGATGGCCAGCTCCCCCGCCAGTGCGATCAAAGCGAAGCGATCGGCGACCCGGCCTGCCTGAGCGTTATGGACGTCGAAGCCGTTGCGGATCTCGGCGAAGCGGGTACACAGCCGGTCGAGGTCGTCATGCTCGAGCAGCCGCTCGACGAACACCGGGCCGGCATGACCATAGCTGCCATGGGTGGCCACGGTCAGGGTGCGGTGGAATTCCTCGCCGCTCAGCCCGTGGAGGTCATCGAAGGCACGATGGCGGCGAGAGCCGGCGTTGACGTCGACCATGCGCAGCTCGGCGCCGGCATGGGCCGGGTTGCCGGAGATGGCGGCATGCTCACTCAGCGAGCGCTCGCCGCTGGAGAGCGCCAGCAGTCGCCAATAGAGCTTGGGCCGCCCTTCGCGCTCGCGGGTCATCGTGCCCTTGCCGGTACCGTTGGCGATCGCATAGGCCATCTCCTGCACCCGCTTGGGATCCGCCCGCTTGATCTCATCGAGGATCAGGATGGTGTCGTTCCGGCCGGTCGCCTCGATCTCGACCCCGCCCTTGGAGATGTCCCACGAGGCGGCGAACACGCCGGGATCACCCCAGACCGAGGCGGCGACCAGCTGGGCGAGTGATTTCCCGCTCGAGGAGTCACCAACCAGATGCACGCCGCCGCCGTGGACGCCGACCTTGTAGAGCAAGGGGCCGGCGAGCGCACAGCACAGCGACAGGATCAGCACCGGGTTGCCGAGGCAGGGCCTGGCCACCTCCGCCTGCCAGGCGTCCAACGTGCCGGCCTGGGTGAACAGGCGCGCCCCGCGCCCGCTCTCCTGGTAGCGCACCTCGGCCTCGCCGATGATCCGACCCGGCAGCACGAAGGCGCCGGAAGCGGCGTGCCAGCCCGGTTTGGTGGTGGTGGCCAGCACCTGGTCGAGCCGGTGGTGGCTGGCGATATAGGCCGGGATCAGCTTGCGCTGGTAGTACTCGACCACCAGGCCCTGGCGCATCAGCGCGCGCAGCAGCTCCTCGCCCTTGCCAGCGAGCGACTCCATCGCCATCACCCATTCGACGGTGCGGCCGCGATAGTCGAAGCGCAGCAGCCGGCCGACGCTGCCATCCTCACTGTCGACGGTCTCGGCGACCACGAACAGCGGCGCGCAGATCCAATGATCGACCGGGATCCCCCGGTCATCGCCGGGGCTCTGCTTGAGGCCGTGGTACCAGGTGCCGGCGGCGAAGTGCTTGCCTTCGACCGTGGTCGGCTCGGTGTAGACCGCGAAGCACGGACGCGGCGGCATCAGGCGTTCGACGGGCATCGATGCACCTGCCGACGTGCCGGGCTCGGTGGTCTCCACGAGTGCGAGCGGCTCTTCGCCACGCCGGGGCGTTGCTTTGCCTTGTGCCGGGAACCGCTCGGTCGGGCGAGGCACTTTTTCATGGGAGCGGCGACTCATGGGCGGCCCTCCTCGCCGAAAGCGTCATTCATCGCCACCTGACTGGACGGGTCAGGAAGCAGACCGAGCCGCCAGCGATAGAGGTCGTTGAAGTCGGTCAGCCCGTCCGGGCTCCCTACTGGCCAGCGAGGAAACACCACCCGTGCCCCGTGCGTCTCAGCAGCGACGATCGCCGCCTGACGCCCGGGATTGCCGTCGGTCTGGCGGTCGTCATCGCCGGTGACGATCAGCCGGGCGGCGGCGCCATAGCGTTCGCGCAGGCGGGCCACCACCGCGGCGAGGTTGCCGGCATGCATCGCGCAGGCGACCGCCCGTCCAGTGACGTGATGCAGGGTCGCGCCGGTGGCCCAGCCCTCGCAGATGAACAGTGGCGCCCCCCGGGTGACGCGGCCAAGGGTGGCATAGGCGCCGGCGACCCGGCCGCCGCGCAGGAAGCGCTTGCGGCCGTCGATGCCGATGCATTGCAGGTTCACCAGTCGCCCGTCGCCGTAGAGCGGCACCAACAGAGTGCCGTCGCCACCCTGGCGCAGCTTGAACGGCGGCAGCGCCTTGGCCACCAGGTAGGGATGCGAGGGACTGGCCGACTGCGCCGCGTCCCACAGCCAGCGCGCACGGCGCTCGGCATCGCGATGGCGGCGGCGCTGCTCGGCCTGGGCCTGGCGCTCGCGCTGCGCACGCTCAGCGATCGCCTCGGCGGATGCGGGCGCTGCCCCGCTATCGCTTGGGGACGATGAGGAAGCGAAAGCACCGAGCCCCAGGGCACGATCGATCGCCATCGCCGCATCGACCTGGCGGCAGCCGTGCAGGTAAGCATACAGCGACACCAGGTCGCCGCCGTGGGCGGCATGTGAGGCGAAGTCGTTCCACTTGCCGCTGACCAGCGAAACGCCGAAGGAACCGGCCGCACGGTCGCCGCGGGCCGGGTTGCGAGCGACCCACTCGCTACCCTGGCGCTTACCCTCGGGCAGCCAGGTGGCGACCAACCGCTCGGCGGCCGGGAGCGCCCGCTGGGCCACGGCGCGGATCTTGGCGAAGGTGGCGTGTTCACTCATCGCGTGGTCCTCCCTGCCCGGGGGCCTCCGCATCGTTGGCGGCAAAGCTCACCCGCCGGACGATGCGTTCAATGTTGTCGAGGAGCTGGCAGGCACGCGTGCTGGTCACGGTGATCTCGCCGGCGTGGACAAGCGCGATACAGGTACCCAGCAGCAGATGGAGGTTTTCGGTCAGTTCGGAGCCCAAAGCCACCGCCTCGCGGTAGCGCTGGGAAGTGCGTGGGCATTCGCTTGCCTCGAGCGTGGCCGGATCGGCGATGGCCACCGCGAACCGCTCCTCGATCACGGTAAGCGACTGCTCGAAGCACTGCGCCTGCGCCTCGGTCAACCAGCCAGCCGCGTGGGCGAGCTGAATCTGGCCATGGGTCATCCAGATATTGGCGACCCGCGTCGCCCGCGAGGCGGTGAACACCGCCTCGAGGCGCCGCTCGAGAAGCTGTGCGACGCTCGGCCGGGGATGCTTGCGGGTAACCAGTGTCAGAGGCGGCTTAGCCATGGCACACCTCGCGGGCTTTCGATGGGCTAATGGCGTGCTTGTAGGCGTAGTCGATCAGCTCGAGCGCATCGTCCAGCAACAGATGTATCGCGTTGGCGATATGGTCGATGTCGCTTGAGTCGGCGTGCTTCGACGACATATTGGCGAGCGACCACATCAGGTCTCGCGCGCTTTGAAGGCGATACTCGCCATCTTCGTAGATCTCTTCGAGCCCTACGCTGGGATCGATGCGGCGCCCGCGCGCTAGGACGGAGAGCTGCGGCGGAACGTAGACGTGCTCAACCATGCCTCACCCCCTCCCCTGCGCTGGCGTGGAAGGCATGGCCGAGCAGGCACTCGGCATCGGCGGCCAGGTACTCGGCGGCCACGGTGATGGCGTGGAGGTCGGCTTGGCCGGCACCGTCGAGGTCGTGGCGATTGATACAGGCGAGCAGCTCGAGCACGGCGCACAGCCGGCGGCTGCCATCGTCGAACAGCGCGCGGGCACTGGCGTCGGGATGCACGGTAAGGGTGAAGGGATTAGCCATGCGCCACCTCCGATGCCTGGAGCTGGTCGAGGATGGCGGAGAGAGCGTCGAATTCTGGGGTGGGGAGTGCGCCGAGGGCTTGGGCCATCGCCAACATGCCGAGCAGTTGCTCGCGCTGTGCGGGACGGCGATTGACGCGATAGACGATCAGCCGGGCACCGAGCTGGGCGACGGCGATCTGTTGAAGCGAGGGGGTAAAACGCGGACGTGCAGATGCACGTGAGGCGTGAATGGCCATGGGGCGTAACTCCTAGAGTAATGGAGTCGCCACCGATCCTTCTCACAAGATTGGGGGCGACCGTACGCGGGGTGAGAAACCGGCACTCTAGGAAACCGGCCGGGCCGAAGCCCGCCCACGCACGGCCGCCATAACACATTGCAGACACAAAAAAAGCGCCAGCAATGATTGGGGCGCTACTGCGCCTAGAGTCACTCGGGTTCTCACGCCCGGTCGCAGATTTTGCTGCGACGGACGCATGATAGCGAGACCCGTATGGCCTCGGCAAGCCGGGCGAGGAATCGGTGATGCCGTTGGTCCGCTGTGCGGGAACAATATCGAGACCAACGGAAGTGTCCACGCTCGGCGTGTGCGTGATAACCTGAATACGATGATTGGTTGGATATGCCCTGGCAGCGTTGGCCCGCTGACCAGGGTTTTTGCGTTGTTTGGGCACGAGAAGGCTCCTTCCGCCCGATGGCAAGCATCGGGCAGTGATCGAATCGAGGTGGTTTAAAGCGAACTAAGGCGGGACTTAGTAATCGACTTCGATAGCGGCGGTGTCGTTGGCGGCATGGCGGTCATCCAGCATCACCACCGAGACGAGACCGCTTGCGCCATAGCGTTGGATCCGTGCGCCGGGCCGCTGGGTGGCGTCGACCAAAGCGGCCTGGATCGTGTCGATATCTTCCTCGGTGAAGCGTAGCGATTGGCCGGCGACGGTCATGGTGAAATGTTTCATGCGCGGGCCACCTGGCAAATCTCGAACGGTGTGTTCAGGGCTTGGTTACGGGCAGCTACCCTCTCGGCAATCCAACGATCAATCTCGACCTCGAGCCAAGCGACGCTGTTTTCGCCAATCGGCACCGGCGCGGGGAACGTGCCCTTGCGCATCTCGGCATAGATCGCCGAGCGGCTCTTGCCGGTCTTGAGCTCCACCTCCTGGCGGCGCAGCAAGCGGTTGCCGAGCTTGAGCGCATCGACGGGGGTAAAGGGGCGGTCGGATTCGATGTGCAGCATAGTGTTGGCGTCTCCAGGGCCTGGGTTTTAGGGTCCAAGCAGGGGCTTCGGGGCGTGACCAGCTCGGGACAGACATAGCTTGCCGAGGACCGATGAGGACTGCGAGCACCTGGCTATGTAGCATCGTTCTCTTACACAGATATCGGGAGGAAAATCCCATGTTCCCTATTTTACTCACTTATCGAGTGAGTGGATGCTAGCCATGTAGACTGCATGGCACCGTATAGGCACACTACGGCCCGCTGAAGTAGCCATGCCCACGCCAGCGATTCATTGGCTTGTAATAGACCTCTGACAACCGGCCAATGCCTGCGCAGAAGTGAATCAAAGTGAGCCGTTTCGAAGCGCTTCTGGCACCCTAAAATCGGGCTACAGTCTGCGCCGTTACTGGCTTCGCTGAAGATCATGGAGTGAATCAAAAAACTACCCCTGCGCAAAACGCAGGCGCGGGGGAGTCTGCGCGGCGAGGGGACAGTGGAGCAATCGCGCCAAAACTACCGATCCAGCATGCAACCACATACGCGTGCGGCCCGCACGCCTGATCCACGACAGCGAAGAGAAAGGTCGGCGATGACTGAAAAGACCAGCAATCGTCCACAGGCGGCGAGTGGCTGCCGTAAACGCAATGCCCGCTGGATGTGCCCCTATTGCGACAGCCCCACCCGTATCCGCACCAGTAGGCAGGTTGAAGAATTCGAGGTCCGAGGGCTAATCGAATGCACCGAATGCACTTGGCGGGGTCATTTCCGCGCGGAAATCTACGAGACAGCCTCGCTGAGCGATTCACCTAGCGCAGAAGGGCGCTATGTGTCACTGCCGTATTCCCGATGGCTTCGGGATGCCCTAGACCAAGCACACCTCAGCAATGTGCCAACGATGGCCAAACGCATCCGTAACAAGTAATCACTCAGATCGACCGTCGCTGAATCAGTTACGCGATCAAGCGCTGTGCTTATCGACTCCCTCACGGAGATAGCCATCGAGCAGGTCCGCCCACTCCTGCATCATCCTCGGTCGCTGCTCAGGCGACATGTGCATGGCGTGGACGTAGACGCCCTCGATCCCGGGCAGCTTGTGGGAGAGCTGAAGCTCGATCCATTCGCGTGGGAAGCCGCGTTCCTTAAGCCCGGTGGCGATGACGTGGCGGGTGCCGTGGGGCACGTGACGGCCGGCGTAACCCATGCGCTTGAAAGCCATCCCCAAGGTCATTTCGGAGATTGGCTTGCGGGGATCGCTGCGGCCGGGAAACAGCAGCGGATAGTGCCCGGTGATCGCGCGCAGCTGCTCGAGTACGGCGAGAGCTTGGCGAGGTAGTGGTACTTGGTGGGCGCGGCCCATCTTCATCCGCTCGGCGGGCACGTGCCAGACGGCCGCCTCGAGGTCGAACTCCTTCCAGTGCGCCTGGCGCAGCTCTCCAGGGCGAGCAGCGGTGAGAAACAGCAGCTGCATGGCGTACTTGACCATCAGGCCACCGCGATAGTCATGAATCGCGCGGTAGAGCGCGGGCACCTCCTCCTGGCTGACATGGGCGAAGCTGCGCTTGCCAGGACCGCGCTCGAGCGCGACGCCAAGATCACTCAGCGGATTGTTGGCCGCCCTGCCAGTGACGATGGCCAGGCGGTAGATATCACGGCAGAAGAAGTGCACGCGGCGCTTCTGCTCGTGCTTGCCTTGCTCTTCCAAGCGCTTGAGCACCGCGAGCCACTCCAGTGGCTTGATCTCCTCGATGGGGCGATCACCGAGGAAGGGGAAAACGTGGAGCTCGAGCACCGCCCAACTCAGCTGGGCGCGCTTGGAGGTCGCCTTCCAGCGCTTAGAGGCATTGTCATGCCACTCCTTGGCCAGCAAGCGCAGCGTATTGCGTTGGGTCTCGGCATGCTCCTGCTGGTCCTGCTTACGCTGTTCGCCGGGATCGATGCCCTGCTTGACCAGCCGCCGCGCGTCGAGCGCCTGTTCGCGCGCCTGAGCCAGACTCACCTCGGGATAGTGGCCAAAGCTCAGCATGTTGCGCTTGCCGTTGGGCCGGTAGTAGCGCCAGCGCCAGCCCTTGCGCCCGTGGGGGAAGATGACCAGCTGCAAGCCATAGCCATCGGTCAGGGTGATGGTCTTGTCGCCAGGCTTGGCGAGCTGGACCTGTCGCGCGGTGAGAGCCATAAATAGGTATACGATCTAAATCTAACTGGGAAATATACCCAATTCTATACCTATCGGAGGCTGGAATGCCAAGGAACGCCCAGAACGGGAAAAGCCCCGAAAACTAGCTAATTCGCTGTTTTTCGGGGCTTTTTTGGCCTCGCGAGGAACCGCGAGGAAGGTATACTGGCGCGCCTGGCGAGATTCGAACTCACGACCCCTGCCTTCGGAGGGCAGTACTCTATCCAGCTGAGCTACAGGCGCACATGCGTTTCCAACTGGAAACAGCGCGTTATCGTACGTGGTGCGGGCGCGTCTGTCTACCTCGTTGATCTCGGCGGGAGGCGCTCGATAGGGTTACCCACATCCCTTTATGCGCAGCTGAGCTTACGACTGGCTGTGGATAACTCATCCTTCCGCGCAGGCCGGGCTACGCTGAGAACGAGGGTCGATTTGGCGTCGACTCCAACTCCAAGTGTGACTCTAACCGATGACGATACCGGAGGTTCACTCCTCGAGGAGGTTGGCATGGCACTGCGCTCCGCTTCCCGACCGTTACGCACTTCTCCCCATCCCCGCCGCTTCAGGGTAAGGGCTTCACCATCGATGAGGCGCCGCCAAGGCCTGTGGCGGCTCGCTTGGAGCCTGCCGTTCGCGCTGGCCGCGCTGCTGGGTTTGATCCTGGCGTTCCACCTCCAGGCGGCGCAGCCCGATGGCGAGGCGATCTTCGACGCCAACTGCGCCGGATGCCATGAAAGCGGCAGGGGCCCACAGCGCGGTGACATCGAGCGTTTGGCGCGGCTGTACGACCAGGGCGTCGAGACGCTCTACGCCAATGCGCTCAATGGCACCGGTGGGATGCCGGCGCGCGGTGGCAATGCCGCGCTCAGCGATGACGAGGTGTTCGCCGCGGTCGACTACCTGTTCAGGCCCATCACCGCGCAAAGCGATTGAGCGCCCGCCTCAACCCAAAAGCGATCTGAGTCCGGCGATGGCGCTGGCGCCGCGCTCGTGTTTCTTCTCGGGGTCTTCCTTGTCGGCGCGGCCTTCCCATTCGAGGATTTCGTCGGGGAGTTCGTCGAGGAAGCGGCTGGGGGTGCACTGCATCATCTCGCCGAACGCCTTGCGCTGCTTGGCCAGCGTCATGGTCAGGGTGCGCCGGGCGCGGGTGATGCCTACGTAGGCGAGCCGGCGCTCTTCTTCGACGGTGCCGGATTCGATCGCGTTGCGGTGCGGCAGCAGGTCTTCCTCGAGCCCCATGATGTAGACATGGGGATATTCGAGGCCCTTGGAGGCATGCAGGGTCAAAAGCTGGACGCGGTCGGTGTCGTCCTCCTCGGCCTGCTGATCCATGATGTCGCGCAGTACCAGGCGCGAGATCGCGGCTTCGACGTCGTCGGTCTCCCCTTCCTCGCCCTCGGCATCGGTGGGAGTGACGTTGTCGCCGGGACGCATCGAGCGTTCGAGCTGGTCGATCAGCGTCCAGACGTTCTGCATCCGCTTCTCGGCGACGATCGGGGCGCTGGCGTTCTGGTGCAGCCAGGCTTCGTAGTCCATCTCCTCGAACATCTGGCGGATCGCGCTGATCGCGCTGCCCTGGTCCATCCGCCGGCGCACCCCTTCGAGGAACTGGTTGAACCAGCCGAGCCGCTGGATCGCTTTTTCATTCAGCACCTCACCCAGCCCCAGCTCCGCGCAGGCGGCGAACAGGCTGGTCTCGCGGGAGGCGGCGTAGTTGGCGAGCTTCTCGATCGTGGTCGGGCCGATCTCCCGGCGCGGGACGTTGACGATGCGCAGGAAGGCGTTGTCGTCGGCCGGATTGATCAAGAGCCTGAGATAGGCCATCGCGTCCTTGATCTCGTTGCGCGAGAAGAACGAAGTACCACCCGAGAGCTTGTAGGGAATCTGGTAGTGCTGGAGCTTGAGCTCGAGCAGCCGGGCCTGGAAGTTGCCGCGATAGAGCACCGCGAAGTCGCGCCACTTGGCACCGAGCTTGATCCGCCGGGTGAGGATCTCGCTCGCCACCCGCTCGGTCTCGGCCTCTTCGTTCCTGCACATCACGATGCGGATCGCGTCGCCTTGGCCCATCTGTGACCAGAGGGTCTTCTCGTACACATGGGGATTGTTCGCGATCAGGGTGTTGGCCGCCTGGAGGATCAGCGCGGTGGAGCGGTAGTTCTGCTCCAGCTTGATCACCTTGAGCCTCGGGAAGTCTTCGCCGAGCTGGACCAGGTTCTCTGGCCGCGCGCCGCGCCAGGCGTAGATCGACTGATCGTCGTCGCCGACCACGGTGAAGGTCTCGCGCTCGGCCATCAGGAGCCGCACCAGCTTGTACTGGCTTGAGTTGGTGTCCTGGTATTCGTCGACCAGCATGTAGTGGATCCGCCGGCGCCAGCGTGCGAGCGCTTCTTCGTCACGCTCGAACAGTTTGGCCGGCAGGTAGATCAGGTCGTCGAAGTCGACCGCATTGTAGGCCTTGAGGTGGCGCACGTAGGCCTCGAACACCCGAGCGGCGAAGGCCTCGTCTTCGCTGGCCGCGTGGGAAAGCGCATCCCCAGGCGTGACCAGGTCGTTCTTCCATGCCGAGATGGTGTGCTGGATGCGGTTGATCTGGTCGGCATCGACCTGGGCATCCTTCTGCATCAGATCGCGCAGCAGCGCCTTGGCATCCTCGGGATCGAACAGCGAGAAGCCCGAGCGATAGCCCAGGCTCTTGAGCTCGGCGCGGATGATGTTGAGCCCGAGGGTGTGGAAGGTCGACACCGTCAGCCCATAACCGGTGCGCCCGGGGAGCATCTTGCTCACCCGCTCCTTCATCTCGCGCGCGGCCTTGTTGGTGAAGGTCACCGCGGCGATCTTGCGCGCGCTCATTCCGCATTCGCGAATCAGATAGGCGATCTTAGTGGTGATCACGCTGGTCTTGCCGGAGCCGGCACCGGCAAGCACCAGGCACGGGCCGTCGATGTAGCGCACCGCTTCCTGCTGGCGCGGATTGAGCCTGTTGACCTGCGACTTGATGTCATCGCTCATCGATCCGCTCCTGCTGGGCTGGTCGGCACGGCGCCAGTGAAACCGAGCTGGCGCCAGGATTCGTACACCATCACCGCGCAAGCGTTGGAAAGATTCAGGCTGCGGCTGTTCTCGCGCATCGGGATACGCAGACGCTGGGCTTCGGGCAGCGACTCGATCAGCGCCCTCGGCAAGCCACGGCTCTCGGGGCCGAACAGCAGCGCATCTCCCGGCGCATAGCGCGGCGCGTCGTGGGCCAGCCGACCCTTGGTGGTGATCGCGAATATCCGCTTGGGCGCGATTTCGGCGAGAAAGGCCGGATAGTCGGCATGCACCCTGGCCTGCGCCCACTCGTGATAGTCGAGCCCGGCCCGGCGCAAACGCTTGTCATCGAGCTCGAAACCGAGCGGTTCGATCAGATGCAGCCTGAAGCCTGTGTTGGCGCAGAGACGAATGATGTTGCCGGTATTGGGCGCGATCTCCGGCTCGAAGAGGACGATGTCGAGCATGGGTGGCGTCGGCCTGGGAGCTGTTCAACCTGGAAATGGGAGCGAAGCATGCATGCGACCCGCAGCGCGGGCGAGAAAAGATGATACCGCATGGCTCGATGGGGCGCTCGTCGATGCCCGCTCGATGCTCATTCCTCTTCTGGATCGTGATCGAACAGCTGGCCGAGCTCAGCAGACCGCCTCGAGACCCACCTGTATCCTGGGTAATCACAGCGTCTAGCGCGTAATGTAGGACGACTTCCTTGCATGGCTCGGGCGACTGCTGCGTGAAGCGAATCGGCGTTGGTCTCCGAACCGGTAGCGTCTTAAAAAGATATTAATGAGCCTACCGCATGATTTCCTAAAAGCTCGTGCTTGGGTATGGATCCACATGACATGAACCTTCTCCTCGTTGAAGACGACCAGATGCTGGGCGAGTCCATTTGCGACGGCGCACGCCAAAGCGGCTGGCACATTGACCATGTCGGTGATGCAATTGCGGCGCGCAGCGCGCTGATAGACCATACCTATGCTGCCGTTCTGCTCGATATCGGTCTTCCGGGAGACTCGGGCCTGTCCGTGTTGCGTTCCATGCGTGGGCGTTACGATGCCACGCCGGTGCTGATCCTCACCGCACGCGGCCAACTCAGCGAGCGCATCGCCGGCTTGGACGCAGGCGCTGATGACTATCTGATAAAGCCATTCCAGTTCGATGAACTCTGGGCGCGGGTGCGCTCGGTGGTCCGCCGCAGCCAGGGGCGTGTCGTTCCGGTATTTACCTACGGCGACGTGCGCATTGACCGCAGCAAACGCGTAGTCACCAAGGCCAGTGTCGAGGTCGCCCTCAGTGCCCACGAATACCGCACTTTGCTCGCCCTGGTCGAGCGGGCCGGCCATGTCGTCACACGCGACCATCTGCACAATGTCGTTTACGGTACGTCCAGCAACGTAGAGAGCAACACCATTGCCGTGTTCATCCACCAGCTGCGCCGCAAGCTCGGGGACGACCTGGTCCGGACCGTTCACGGACTCGGGTACGTCATTGGGCAGCCAACCGCATGAAGTCGCGCTCCTTCAACGCGCAACTGATACTGGTGATCGTCGCGGTCATCGCCCTTTGCTGGGCGGTAGTGCTCGGGGTCGTGCTCACGCAGTTCTCGCTCAACCGAGCCAGCACTTGGGATGAGAAACTCGGCGCCATAGCGACCCAACTACTGGTCACGATCCCCGCCGATAGCGATTTCGACGGAGAAGGCGGCCCGGGGCTCAAGCTGCGCACGGCCCCAGGCACCGAGCACGAGCCTCTCGTGTTCCAGATCTGGGTCGATCGCAACCGGATGGTCGCCGGTACTCCAGGGGCGCCCGAGTCGCCGCTCCAGCCTGACTTCGCCGATGGCGCAGCCTCGACCCTGGTAGAAGGCCAAAAGTGGCGTGTCTACTCTGCATCCGATAGCACCGGGCGGGTAACCGTCCAAGTGGGTAATCTTCAGAGCGCCGTAGACGCAGACATGCGCCACGAGGCAGCCCACGCGCTTGTGCTGGCAACGGTGTTGCTCGTGATCGCTGGTTTCATCATGTGGCTCGTGAGCCAAGCGGCACTAAAGCCGGTTCGCGCACTAGGGGTGGCGATGCGCCATCGCCGTCGCTTCGATTTCACCCCCTTGCCGCTGGATCGCCTGCCGCGGGAACTGCATCCATTGGTCGACTCCTTCAATCACGTCCTCAGGCAACTCGACGAGGCCATCGAAGGCGAGCGTCGCTTCATCGGCGATGCGGCCCATGAACTACGCACCCCCTTGTCCGCTTTACAGGCACAGGCCGAGATCGCACTGGGAGCCACCGATCCCCAGAACAAAGATGCCGCGCTCAGAAAGCTGCTGGTGGTCGCCAGGCGCAGCACAAGGCTGTCCGAGCAGCTGCTCGATCTGGCGAGCATCAATGCCGGCGCCAAGGCGCCCAGGCACGTACCGGCCGATCTGAGCAAACTGGTGCAGCACGTCGCCCAGGAGTTCGAGGTCTACGCCAGCCTGAACCAACGCTCGCTCTTCCTCGATGTGCATGCCTGCACGATCTCGTGCGACATCGATGAAATCGGCATTCTGCTGCGCAACCTGATGCACAACGCCATGCGCTACACCTGCGAAGGAGGCAACGTGCTCGTGCGCTGCGGTTACCAGAAACCCTCGGGGAACGAGCCGGTGCCCATGGTCTACCTGGAAGTCGCAGATGACGGCCCTGGCGTTCCGGCCGAGGAGCGCGAGGCCATCTTCGAGCGCTTCCACCGGGTCGCGGGCACACCCGTGCGCGGCAGCGGTATCGGCCTGTCGCTGGTGGCGGACATTGCCGAGTCGCACAATGCCACCATCCAGACCGGCACCGGACTGGAGGACCGAGGGCTCATGGTGCGCATTGTGTTTCCCGGCGTTGACGAGCCCCAGCTCCCTGAGTGATCCACACGATCCGGTCGTGGTCGGCGGACCACACGGCTCTTTGAATGGCCCAAGATACATGCCGTTCACATTTCCTACTGAAGAATGGCCCGCTGCTTAAAAAATTCCTAACAACTCTAAAAATCCCCTAAATCCGCTCGAGCAGTATTCGCTCTCACAGGTGCGTCGTGTTGATGCGCCACGAGATCGGAACGTTCAATGCCGGATCGCAAGCCAAGCTCGGGCACGGCGCTCCCCCACGACTATCCCCAGTGCGCTCCGCGCCGGCAGCCGGGGAGTGCGCCTCGCGGCTACCGCCAGGACCTGGGCACTGCTGCGCCGCAGTTGCTGCACCGGCGGACAGGCCTGCCTGGTGCCAGTCCGCTGCTGCGCGTTGGGGCATGTGGCATAGCGGTATTGCTGCTGGCCGTGCTGGCGGGTTGTGCAACCCAGGCGCCGTACCAGTCGAAGCGCCTGGAGGCGCCCGAGGCCTGGACCCTGCCCGCCGCGGAAACGACGCAGGCCACAGTCGGTGATGAGGCCTGGTGGCGCCAGCTCAACGATCCCGCGATCGATGCCTTGGTGGACGCCGCCCTCGCCGACAGCCCCAGCATCGCTCAAGCCATCGCCAGGGTCGACGAGGCCCGCGCCTTGCTCGGCGCCACCTCGGCGCAGCGCATGCCCACCGTGGACATCGACGGCAACACCACCCGAGCCCGCAGCCTGAACACCGACAGCCCGAGCGGCGGCACGACCCTGAGCACGCAGAGCAGCCTCGGGCTGGGGCTGTCCTGGGAGATCGACCTGTTCGGCCGGGTACGCAACTCGGTCGAAGCCGGCATGCAGCGGCTCCAGGCGCGCGACGCCGATGCCAGGGCTGCGCGGCTGGCGCTGACCTCGCAGATTGGCGACCTGGTGCTGGCGTCGCGCGCCTGCGAGCTGTCCACCGCCGTGCTGCGCGAGGAAATCGGCTCGCGCGAAAAGACCCTCAGGCTGACCCGCAGGCGGCTGGACACTGGCTTCGTCGCCCCCATCGAAGAAGCGCGGGCGCAAAGCGGCCTGGCCACTGCGCGCACGACGCTGGCCACGCGCGAGGAAGCCTGCGCACGCAACATCAACGCACTGGTGGCGGCCAGCGGCCAGCCGCGCGGCGCCGTACAAGCCATGGTCGCCATGGACACTCGGGCGCCCAGCGTGGCCGAGCGGGTGAGCGCCATCGCGCCCGCGCCCGTGGTCCAGCTGGCCCTGCCGGCCAGCGTCCTTGCGGCCCACCCGGCGGTGGTCGCGGCCGAACGCGAAGCCGCGGCGGCCTGGTCGGAGATCGCGGTCGCGCGCGCCGAGCGCCTGCCCCGGCTCGATCTGGCCGCTGCGCTGAGCGGACAGTGGCTGCGGGCCGCCGGTCAATCCCTGGGCGAGACCGTCTGGTCCCTCGGGCCGACGCTTGGTGGCCCACTCTTCGACGGTGGCCGGGGCGCGGCCAATGTCGACGCGGCCCAGGCCCGCTACCGCGCCGCCGACGAAAACCTGCGGCTGGTGGTGCGTTCGGCCGCGCAGGACGTCGAGAACGCCATGGCCGCCATCGCGTCGGCCAACGAGCGCCGGCGCAGCACGCTGGACGCCGTCACCGCCGCACAGCGCGTGCTGGACGCAACGCAGGCGCGCTGGAACGTCGGTGCCGAAAGCTTGTTCGAGGTCGAAGACGCACGTCGACAGCTCGCCAACGCCCAGGACAGCGCCATCGCCGCGGCTCACGACAGCAGCCGGGCCTGGATCGCGCTGGTGCGCGCCTCGGGCCACGCCACCGCGGCCACCACGGGTGGTGCGCTGTCATGACCACCTCCATGCCCTCCCCGAAGCACAGGGCCCCGGCATCGTCCGCGCGGCGCCGGATCGGCCTGGTCGCGCTGGCGAGCATCGCCCTGCTGGCACTCGCTGCCACCGCCTGGGGCTACATGTCGCGCGACGTCGCGCCGGCCCCGGCGCACAGCCTGGTCTCGCTGTCGGTGACGGCCACTGCTGCGCGCGCAGTGCAATGGCCCAGGACGCTGGACGCCAGCGGTGCGGTCGTCCCCTGGCAGGAGGCCGTCATCGGCGCGCAGACCTCCGGGCTGAGCATTACCCGGCTCGATGTCGCGGTGGGTGATGTGGTGCGTCGCGGCCAGCTCCTGGCCCGCTTCGACACGGCCACGTTGCGCGCCGAGGAAGCGCAACTGGTGGCGGCACTCAGCCAGGCGCAAGGCGTGGCGGCACAGGCCGAGGCCAACCGCACCCGCGCCCTGCAGCTCAAGGGCAGCGGCGCCATCAGCGAGCAGGAGGTACAGCGCTACGTCACCGAGGCCATCACCGCCAGGGCCCAGGTCGCCGCCGCCCGGGCCCAGTTGGAGGCCAAGCACCTGCAACTGCGCCAGGCCGACGTGCTTGCGCCTGACGACGGCGTGATCAGTTCGCTGAGCGCCACGCTGGGCGCGGTCGCCAGCAACGGCCAGGAGCTGTTCCGGCTGGTGCGTCAGGGCCGGCTCGAATGGCGCGGCGAGTTCACCGCCGCCCAGATCGCCAGCATCAGCATCGGCCAGGCCGTGACCCTGCAATTGCCCGATGGCCAACGTGCGCAGGCCCGTGTGCGCCAGATCGCGCCGCTGCTGGACATGCGCTCGCGGCTGGGAGTGGTTTACGCGGACATCGAGCCCGGCAGCCTGGCGCGCGGCGGCATGTACGTCGATGGCCGCATCTCGCTCGCCCCCAGCCCCGCGCTGGTGGTCCCGGCAGCGAGCGTGGTGGTGCGCGACGGGCGCAGCATCGTCTTGCGCCTGGAAAGCGCGGGCGAGGAATCCAGGGTCCAGGCCCAGCCCGTGACCGTGGGCCGGCGCCAGGGCAGCGAAGTCGAGATCCTGGACGCGCTCGCCACGGGTGAGCGCATCGTTGCCCAGGGTGCCGGTCTGTTGGCCGATGGCGACACCGTGCGGATCGCCCCCGCTGCGGGTGACGCACCAGCCTCCCCTGCGATGGAGGGGCCGCGATGAATTTCGCCACCTGGTCACTGCGCAACCCGATTCCGGCCGTGCTGCTCTTCGCGCTGCTGACGCTGGCGGGCCTGTATGGCTTCCGGCAGTTGCCGATACAGGCCCTGCCGGACATGGAGCTGCCCTCGGTCACGGTGACGCTGTCCCAGCCCGGCGCCGCACCGGCCCAGCTCGAAACGGAGGTTGCCCGCAAGGTCGAGGACTCGCTGGCCCTCGTCTCCGGCCTGCGCCATACCCGCACCACGATCACCGATGGCCAGGTGCAGATCCAGGCCGAGTTCGCCCTGGAGAAATCGCTGTCCGACGCGCTGATTGAGACCAAGGACGCCGTCGACCGCGTGCGCTCGGACCTGCCGACGGACCTGCTGCAGCCCGCCGTCAGCGCCCAGACGGTCAGCAGCCGCCCGATCCTGACCTACTCGATCAGCTCCCAGGACATGGACGAGGTCGCGCTGTCCTGGTTCGTCGACGACACCCTGAGCAAGAAGCTGGTCGATGTGCCGGGCGTGGGGCGGGTGCAACGCCTGGGCGGCGTGCAGCGCGAGATCCGCGTGGAGGTCGACCCGGTGCGGATGAACGCACTGGGGGTGACCGCGGCGGACGTATCGCGCGCGCTGCGCCGTACCCAGCAGGACTCCTCGGGCGGACGCGGCCAACTGGGCGGCGAAGAGCAGTCGCTGCGCACGGTGGCCACCGTGCGGCAGGCCGACGAACTGCGGGCCATGCCGGTCATCCTGGCCACGGGAGGCAAGGTGCGGCTGGACCAGGTCGCCAGCGTGCACGACACCGCCGCCGAGCGCACCCAGGCGGCCCTGCTGGATGGCAAGCCCGTCATCGGCTTCACCATCCAGCGCACCAAGGGCTTTGACGAGACCCGCATCGCCGCGGGCGTCACCCAGGCGCTCCAGGAGCTCCAGGCGCAGCACAGGTCCCTGCAGGTCACCCCGATATCGGGCAGCGTGGCCTACACGCTCGAACAGTTCGACGGCTCAATGGCCATGCTCTACGAGGGCGCGATCCTCGCGGTTCTGGTGGTCTGGCTGTTCCTGCGCGATTGGCGTGCGACGCTGGTGGCCGCCTCGGCGCTGCCACTGTCGATCCTGCCGGCCTTCGCCGCGATGTGGTGGCTGGGCTATTCGCTCAATACCCTGACACTGCTCGCGCTGGCGGTGATCGTCGGCATTCTGGTCGACGACGCGATCGTCGAGATCGAGAACATCGAACGCCACCGGCGCCTGGGCAAGTCGACCATGCAGGCCACGGCCGATGCGGTCAACGAGATCGCACTGGCGGTGATCGCCACCACGGCCACCCTGGTGGTGGTGTTCGTGCCGACCACCCTCATGGGCGGCGTGGCAGGGCTGTTCTTCAAGCAGTTCGGCTGGACCGCGGTCATCGCCGTGCTCGCCTCGCTGATGGTGGCGCGGCTGATCACGCCCGTCATGGCGGCCAAGCTGCTCAAGCCCGGAACGCACACCGCCAGCGAGCGGGATGGTCCGCTGATGCGGCGCTACCTGCGGCTGGCGAGCTGGTGCCTGCACCACCGCGGCAAGACCATGGCCGCGGCCGCCGCCTTTTTCATCGGCTCGATGGCATTGCTGCCGTTGCTGCCCACCGGGCTGGTGCCACCCTCCGACCGGGGCTTCTCCACCGTCACGCTGGAGTTGGCGCCGGGCAGCACGCTCAACGACAGCGTGGCCATCGCGGAGCGCGTGCGCGAGGCGCTGCGCGAAGTGCCGGGAATTCAAAACATCTTCACCACGGTCGGCGCGGCCGAAAGCGGCGGCGACGCGCAGGTCGCCGAGGTGCGCAAGGGCGAGATCACCCTGGTGCTGTCCGAGCGCAAGCAGCGCGCCGGCCAGTCCGAGATCGAGCAGGCCGTGCGCGGGGCGCTGGAGAACGTCCCCGGCGCGCGTTTTACCGTCGGTGGCGGTTCGGGCGAACAACTGCAGATGATCCTCACCAGCGACAACCCCGCTGCGCTCAGGACCACGGTGGATGCCTTCACCCGGGAGTTGCGTGCCGCCGGCCTGTCCGGCGTGCGCAGCACCGCCAGCCTGGAGCGCCCCGAGATCGTCGTGCGTCCCGACCTCAATCGGGCGGCGGAGCACGGCGTGAGCAGCGCCGCCATCGGCGAGCTGATGCGCACGGCCACCAGCGGCGATTTCGACGCCCAGCTCGCCAAGCTGAACCTGGACAACCGCCAGATCGGCATCCGGGTGCGTGTCCCCGACGCCGTGCGCCAGGACATGGCGGCGCTCGCCAGCCTGCGCGTGGCCTCGCGCGACGGCCTGGTGCCCTTGTCCAGCGTGGCCACCTTCGCCGTGGAGAGCGGGCCGGCGCAGATCGACCGCTACGATCGCCAACGCTACGTCAGCGTAACCGCCGACCTGGGCAGCCGCTCCCTGGGTGAGGCATTGGCCATCGCCCATGGCTTGCCCTCCGTGCAGAACCTGGCGCCAGGCGTCTCGCTGATCCAGACGGGCGATGCCGAGGTCGCGGCCGAGCTGTCATCCGGCCTGACGCTCGCCATCGTCACCGGCATCCTCTGCATGTTCTGTGTGCTGGTCCTGCTGTTCAAGGACTTCTTCCAGCCCATCACCATCCTCTCGGCGATCCCGCTGTCGCTGGGCGGCGCCTTTATCGCGCTGCTGCTGATGGGCAGCCAGCTGGATGTGCCGTCGATGATCGGCCTGGTGATGCTGATGGGCATCGTCACCAAGAACTCGATCCTGCTGGTCGAGTACGCGGTGCTGGCGCGCCAGGAGCGCGGCCTGTCGGTCATCGATGCGCTGCTCGATGCCTGCCACAAGCGCGCCCGCCCGATCGTGATGACCACCGTCGCCATGATCGCCGGCATGTTGCCGATCGCCCTGGGGCTGGGCGCGGACGCCAGCTTCCGCCAGCCCATGGCGATCGCGGTGATCGGCGGCCTGCTCACGTCGACCCTGCTGAGCCTGGTGATCGTGCCGGCGGTGTTCAGCTACGTCCACGACTTCGAGGCCTGGCTCGCGCGGCGCTTCAAGACACCCCGCGCTGCGGACGATCCGGCAGACGGACCCGCGCCTCCCGACGCCTCCGTTCCCCGAGGAGGGCATCGATGAATTCGCCCCGTGCGCGCATGACCGTGAACCGGGGGCCGCCCGTTCCATGCCTGCGGCCAGGCCGCGAAGAGCAACGAGATTTTCCCCAATGCACCACAGAAAGGATCCACCCATGTCTCGACAAGCATTCTCCCGTCGCCCGCTGGCACCGTCCAGGCCGAGCCTCATCGCTGCCGTGGCGCTCTGCACCGCATGGGCCCCGGCCGCCCTCGCGCAGGAAAGCCAGACCAAGGACGGCAGCCAGTGGACCCTGGGCATCGGCGCCGTCGTACTCGACAAGCCCTACCGCGACTTCGACCGCGAAGTGCTCCCCCTTCCATTGCTCTCCTACGAAAGCGAGTGGATCAGCGCCTCCGTCCCCACGTTCGACGTCAAGCTGCACTCCACCGACTCCCTTTCGTTCCGCCTGCGCGCCCGCTGGTCCGGCGATGGCTACGAAGCCAAGGATGCTCCGGTCCTCAGCGGCATGGACGAGCGCGAGTCCAGCCTGTGGGCCGGCGGCGCGGTGACCTGGAAAACCGATTTCGCGAACCTCAGCGGTGAAGTGCTGGCCGATACCATGGGCAACAGCAAGGGCACGCGCGCCAAGCTGCAGATCGACCGTCGATTCGCTACCGGCAAGTTCGGCTTCACCCCACGCCTGGCCGCGGAGTGGGTCGACGACGAGTACGTCGACTACTACTACGGCGTTCGGCGCTCCGAAGCCCGGGCCGGCCGGGCCTTCTATGAGGGCAAGGCCACTACGAACATGCAGTTCGGCCTGCGCATGGACTACTCGCCGTCGCGCCACCACTCGCTGTTCGTCGACCTCGGCGCCACCCGATTCGGCGGCTCCGTCAAGGACAGCCCGCTAGTGGACAAGAGTACCGGCACTTCGCTGGCGCTCGGCTACGTCTATCGCTTCTGACACGCTCATCGGCCCCATCGCCATAGGTACTTGCTACCTATGGCGCCGGAGATCTCGGAATGAAAGCCATCCAAACCCTTGTGCTGGCCGCGATCGTGCTAGGTACCAGTGCCTGCACCAGCAGTGCCGTGAAGCAGCCGGCGCCGACCAGCGCCAATCCGCCCAAGACGGTCATACAAACGGAGCAGGACGCCAATGCCCTGAATGCCACGCCGGCGGTGCAAGATCCCTGGGAAGGGTTCAACCGCAAGATGCACAGCTTCAACAATGTGCTCGACCGCTTCGTACTACGGCCGGTGGCCGTCGGCTACGACACGATCACGCCAGACCCGGTACAATCAGGTGTGTCGCGCTTCTTCGGCAACCTGCGCCTGCCTGCCACCGCCGTCAACCAGGCGTTGCAGGGTCGGCCCGGCCAGGCTGGAGCGTCGCTTGGGCGATTCGTCGTCAACTCCACGGCCGGCATCGCGGGGGTGTTCGATCCGGCCGAACACATTGGCATGCCCAAGCGCGATGACGAGGACTTCGGCCAGACGCTGGCGACCTGGGGCTGGCGGGACTCGCGCTACCTGGTGATGCCGCTGCTTGGTCCTCGCACCGTACGCGACACCGTTTCCATTGCCGTCGACTCACCGATGTCGCCCATCAGCCAAATCGACAAATCCGGCGTCGCCGACAAACTGACGATCATGCAAATGGTCGATGGCCGCGCCCAGATGCTGCCGATGGATCAAGTCCGCAAGGACGCGCTCGACGACTACGTCTTCGTGCGCGATACCTGGGCGCAGCGACGCAAAGGCCAGATCGAACAGGACCTGCGTAGCAATCGTGACTGATCCACTCGCAGAGCCACTTGCATTGCCGGCTTGGGGTATCGGATGAAGCTGCGTCGAACCCAGGCGGCAGCCTCTTCGACGCAAGACATGATGGAGCGGGTCTTTCAGCAGGTCTTTCAGCGGGATCAGAGCGGGCTTGCAGCGCTCGCCTGCGTACGTGCGGTACTGGAGTCATCATGAAACAAATAAAGATCGGCGCCTGAGGCGCCGATCGATGTGGCAAGGTAATCTCGGTCAGAAACCGACGCTGACGCCGAGAACCGGTCCGCTGTCGAGGGTCTGGTTGCCGCGGCCTTCGAAGTCCGTGCGGAAGTAACGGTAACCGCCGTAGACGTAAGTCTGAGAGAGCAAGTTGACCCGCGCCTGGGCGCCGTACTCGTAGCTCTTGTCGACGTCGCCGTGGCTGAGCCCCGAGGGCGTATAGAAGCCGTAGCCACCGACCGAGGTGAGCGGGATCGGGGTGTCGACGAAGGCCGAGCCGCCGATACCGAGGCCGCCGCCGTTGCCGTAGTGGGTATCCTGGTACTGATAGCGTCCGCCGACCGCGAGATCCACACCAGGCAGATAGGGCGAGAACATCAGCGAACCGGAGTAGGCCTTGGCATTGCTGCCGCTATCGTCGGTGCTGAGGTAGCCGACCCCGGCACGCAGGCCGGGTGCGATGGACTGGCTGGCCTCGAGGCCGAAGGAATCCCTGCCGCCATTGGCAGAGACGCTGAAGGCGAGCGCCTGATGGCTGGCGAGCAAAAGCCCGCCGGAGGCGAAGACGATGCCGAGTTGCTTGATCATGAACGTACTCCACATGGCAATTGCGCGACGAGCAGATGTCTGTCGTCACGAATGGTGGCATAATGAGCGCGCTTATCAAACAGTGTTTCTTAAAAAAACATTAAAGTCGTGACCTGCATGCAGGGGCGCAGCGGCGGGGCTCTCAGTCTACCCGGACGCCATAGCGCTCGCGGTAAGCGCGGATGACTCCAGCATATCGTTCGAGACCGCTTTCCGAGGTTTTGGTCTCGAGATATTCGAGGATGCCGTCGAGCGTCACGATCGGAATCACCGGAATGCCGAATTCGGCTTCGACCTCCTGGATCGCACTGCGTCCATGTTCGTCGTCGCTGCCGCGTTCCTGGCGGTCCAGGGCGACGACCACCCCAGCGGGCGTCGCGCCCTGGGTCTCGATCAGCGACATGGATTCGCGAATCGCGGTTCCAGCAGTGATCACGTCGTCTATGATCAACACACGCCCTTCGAGTTCGGCACCAACGATGCTGCCGCCCTCGCCGTGGTCCTTCGCCTCTTTACGATTGAACGCGTAGGCCACATCACGGTCGAAGCGATCGGCAAGCGCCACGCAGGTGGTAGCGGCTAGGGGTATGCCTTTGTAGGCGGGTCCGAAAAGGACATCGAAGTGCAGCCCCGAACGCTCGATTGCCTCAGCGTAGCAGCGACCCAGCGTCGCCAGGGCTCGCCCACCGCGAAAGCGGCCGGCATTGAAGAAGTACGGGCTCACTCGTCCCGATTTCAGCGTGAACTCGCCAAAGGAAAGGACATTTTCGGCGATGGCGAACTCGATGAATTCGCGCTGGTAATCGTGCATCTACGTGCCCCGCTAGGCGACCGAATCATTCTCTCGGCGCTTTTTGACCAAAAAGTACAAACCTCGGGTATCATACACGCGCGGAAATTAAGGGACCACGTATGAAGATTGCCAGCATCAACGTCAACGGTATTAAGAGCGCCGTGGATCGAGGCTTTCTCGACTGGCTGAGCGAGCAGGACGCCGATGTCGTCTGCGTGCAGAACCTCCAGGTCAAGAGCTTCGAACTCAGCGAAGAGATTCTCTATCCCGAAGGGTACGAGGGCTATTTCCTCGATGCCGAGCAGGACGGTTTCTCAGGCGTCGGGCTCTATTGCCGGCAAATTCCCAAGGCGATCATGTATGGTCTCGGCTTCGAGCAGTGCGACCACGAAGGCCGCTTCCTGCAGGCTGACTATGACAAGTTCAGCGTCGCCTCTTTCCTGATGCCCGAGGAGCCGGAAGCCAAGCTCAAGTTCATCGCTCAGTATAGCGACTACCTCAACAAACTGCGCCGCAAGCGCCGCGAGTACATCATTTGCGGCACGTGGCACATCGCGCACAAGACCATCGACGTGCGCCATTGGGCCGAGCACCAGACCACGCCGGGCTTTCGCGCCGAGGAGCGTGCGTTCATGGACCAGGTGTTCGGTCCGATGGGCTTCATCGACACCTTCCGCGAGATCGACCGTGATTCGGATCAGTACACCTACTGGCCGAAGCTCGACCAGGAAGTGCCGCGCAATCGCCAGGACGGCTGGCGGCTCGACTACCAGATCGTGGGCCCGAACCTGCAGCGCTCGGTGAAGGACGCCTGGATCGACACCGAGGCCACGTTCTCCGAGTACGCGCCGCTGTTCGTCGAGTACGACCTCGAACCCTAGGGCGTATCGACGCTCATTCGCGCAATGCGTTGCTGGCTTCTCCGCTCGACGGTACCCGGTCCCCGATGCCCCGCCTCCCACTGGAGGCGGGGCATTCGCGTTTCAGCGCTCGAGCCGCTCATGAATGCGGCTGGCGAAGCGTGCGGCGAAGCCCTCGACCTGGGCCCAGTCGGTGTATTCGAACTCCTTGCTGGCGTCGGTCTCCCCACCGGTCATCCGCATGATCAGCTGGATCATCAGCCGGTCGACCAACCGATAGCGCGGATAGCGCAGCGCGCCCGCCACCACCTCGCAGAGCTCGGGCCGCCAAGGACTCGCGGCGAGGAACTTGCGGGTGTAGGCGTTGGTCTCGGGCGTGCGTTTTTGTGCCTTTCGCGCGGTCAGGTTGACCGCGACGAAGGCGCTGGGGCGCGCGTTGAGCGCCTCCCGGTGGCGCTCGGCGTAGCGCGCCAGGCGGGGGTCGAATTTACCGTAGCGGATCGAAGCACCGATCAGCACCGCACAATAATCATCGGGCGCCGGTACCTCCTCGGCGTGCAGGTCACGCAGCTCGCACTCGAGCCCCGCTTCGACCAGCTGGTCGCGGATGGTCGAGACGATCAGCCGGGTCTGGCCATCACGCGAGCTGTAAAGCGCCAGCGTGCGGGTCGCATCGGTCGGGTTCATACGGACGATTCCATCTCGAAACGGCGCCGCGAACATCAAAGCGCCGATCATGGGTTAGACAGCGCTCAGATCAGCCCCAGCGCCTCGCGCTGGTGAGCGAACAGCTGCTGTCCGGCACGCTCGGCGAGATCGAGCATCGCATCGAGCTCGACGCGCGAGAAGGCGGCCTTCTCGGCGGTGCCCTGTACCTCGATCAGGCCGCCCTCGCCGGTCATCACCACGTTGAGGTCGGTGTCGGCGCTGGAGTCTTCGATGTAGTCGAGATCGACCACCGGCGTACCCCGGTAGACGCCCACCGAGATCGAGGCGACCAGCTGGCGGAAGGGATCGGTCTTGATCTTCTTCTTGCGCTGGAGGTAATGAATGGCGTCGATCAGCGCCACACAGCCGCCGGTGATCGCCGCGGTGCGGGTGCCGCCGTCGGCCTGGATCACGTCGCAGTCGACAGTGATGGTGTATTCACCGAGCTTCTTCAGATCGACCGCGGCACGCAACGAGCGTCCGATCAGCCGCTGGATCTCGAGCGTACGCCCGCCCTGTTTGCCTCGCGCGGCTTCACGCGCGCCGCGAGTATGGGTGGCGCGCGGCAGCATGCCGTACTCGGCAGTGACCCAGCCCTGGCCCTTGCCGCGTAGCCAGCGCGGCACGCCCTCCTCGATGCTCGCATTGCAGAGCACCTTGGTGTCACCGAACTCGATCAGCACCGAGCCTTCGGCATGCTTGGTGTATTCACGGGTCAGGCGGATCTCGCGGGGGGCGTCGGCTTGTCTTCCACTCGGGCGCATATCGACTCTTCATTGGGTGACGGAGCGGTCGCGTCAGCGACCGTTGGCCGACCATTCTAACCCGCCACCGCGTCGCACGCCGATCGTATAGACTCGGCAATCCCAGCCAAGACCCAAAGATCCAAGGAGATCGAACGGATGCGCAGCATGACCGGCTTTTCGCGCGAGCAGACCAACGCCGACTGGGGCAGCCTTGCAATCGAGCTGCGCTCGGTGAACCAGCGCTATCTCGATTTGCACTTCCATCTCGCCGAACCGCTGCGCCAACTCGAGCCTGCGTTTCGCGAACGGCTGCGCGACAGGCTGCAGCGCGGCAAGGTGGAAATCACCCTGCGCTATCGCCCCGACACAGGCGAGCAGCCGCTCGTCCTCGACGACGAGCGGCTGGAGCGCATCGCCGCGGCACTCGCCGAGATCCGTGCACGGCTGCCCGAGGCCGCCGCGCCCACCGCGCTCGATCTGCTCGGCTGGCCCGGCGTCACCCGCGATGCAGCACCCAGCCTGGCTCCGGTCGAGCAGGCGGCGCTCGCGCTGTTCGAGCGTGCCCTCAGCGCCCTCGAGGAGGCCCGCTCGCGCGAAGGCACGCGGCTCGGCGCATCGATCGAGGCGCGTCTGGTCGGCATCGAGGCCCAGGTGCGGGAGGTACGCACGCTGATGCCCGTGATCCTCGCTCGCCAGCGCGAACTGCTCGAGCGCCGCGCCCAGGAGCTCGAGATCGAGCTCGATGAGCAGCGCCTCGGCGCCGAACTGGCAGCCCTGGTGCAAAAAGCGGATGTCGAGGAAGAACTCGACCGGCTCGACAGCCACGTGGCAGAAGTGCGCCATCAGCTCACCGCCGATGGCCCGATCGGCCGCCGCCTCGACTTCCTGATGCAGGAGCTCAACCGCGAAGCCAACACGCTATCGTCGAAGTCGGTGGTCAAGGAAACCACGCTCTGTGCGGTGGAGCTCAAGGTGCTGATCGAGCAGATGCGCGAGCAGGTGCAGAACCTGGAGTGAGCGACGCTCGACATACGCCTCCAATCGAGCACCGATGCCGCCGGCGCGAGATCCCGGGCACCTAGCGATCGCCGTCGCACGGCGATCGCTGGGCCAGCGGCTTCGCTGTGGCCCCGGCCGGTGCCTCCCGCATCATTGGCCGGGTACGGCCGCCCAGGGTCACCAGCAGGACGCCGGTGACGATCACCAGCATCGCCACCAGTTCCAAACCGCTGATCCGCTCGCCGGCGAAGCCGATGCCCAGAGCCACCGCGACCAGCGGATTGACGTAGGCATAGCTGGTCGCCGCTGCCGGTCGAACGTTGGCGAGCAGGTAGACGTAGGCGCTGAATGCGACCAGCGAGCCGAACACCACCAGGTAGCCGAGCGCCAGCCATCCGGCCAGGCCGGGCATGGCGGTGACCCGCTCACCACTCGCCAGCCCCACCGCCAGCAGCGCCGCACCACCGCATAGCATCTCGGCCGCGCTCGCCATCATGCCCTGCGGCAGCGAAAGCCGTTTGCTCAGCACCGAACCGAATGCCCAGGCCGCCGCGGCCACCAGCAGCAGCGCCGAGCCCTGGGGATTGTCAGCAAGATTGGCCCCCAGGTTGAGCAGCGCCATGCCGATGATGCCAAAGCCGATCCCCAGCCACTCCCCAAGCCGTGCGCGCAGGCCGAAGCCCGCGGCGAACAGCAGGGCGAAGAGCGGTACCGTCGCGACCGACAGCGCGGCAACCCCGGATGCCACACCGCGATGCTCGGCGATGCATACCCCACCGTTGCCGATCCCGAGCAGCAGCAGGCCGATCACCGCGGCGCCGCGCCATTCACGGGCGCTGGGCGCCGGATGCCCGCGCAGCCTCAACCAGGCGTAGAGCAAGGCACCGGCGATTAGAAAGCGCACCCCAGCGAACAGCAGCGGCGGCCAGTGGGAAACGCCGACGCCGATGAACAGATAGGTCGAGCCCCAGATCAAGTAGAGGGCCAGGAAAGCGCCCGCCAGCAGCAGCGGGCTGCCGCTGGCTTCACCGGCGCTCGCGGAGGAATCGTTCATTGGGAGTCTCGACAGTGATCGACAAGAGCCTCAGCATAGGCTTGGTCAGCGGCTCGCTTAATCGCCGTTCGAAGGAAATACCGCCCCGCGGCTTTCGATTCATCGGTATACCCAGCGGTTCAGCACCGATTTAACGCGTGACCTTCATTTTCTTTTTTTGCCTGCCTGCGAAGACCGAATGGACCGCTACGACCGTCGACTGCTCAAGACCCTGCAAGCCAACGCGCGCACCTCCTACGCCGAGCTCGGCCGTATCGTCGGACTCTCAGCGCCCGCGGTGGCGGAGCGCGTCGCCCGCCTCGAGGAGCGTGGCGTGATCAAGGGCTACCGGGCCGAGATCGACCCCGCCCGCATCGGCGCGCCGATCGAGTGCGTGATCCTGCTCACCCTGCCCCATCGCGACAACGAGCGGATCATCGCCCAGCTCGCAAAATGGCCGGAAATCACCCGCTGCCGGCGCATCACCGGCGAGGCCTGTACGCTGGTCGAAGCCCGGCTGGCCGACGCTGGCGAACTCGAAGCGCTGATCGACCGGCTAGGTCGATATGGTGAAACCCGGACCTCCGTGGTGCTCTCGACGCCGATCGACCGGGAACTGGACCTGGATCACCTCGCCCCCGACGAACGACCGTGATGAAGATGAGCGACTATTTGCTCATTTAATTTCTGTTTCGCTAAAAATGAGCATTGTTTTGCTCATTCAACTGCCCTAGCCTAGGTTTTAGAGCAAATATTTGCCCAACCGGGGATCAACGCATGGCGCTCACCATCCAAGCCCATCACCACGGTAGGTGGCATGACGCCGCGCAGCTCATGGTTGATGATCCATCACGCGGTCGAGCCGGGCCGGCAAGGCTCGAGTATGACCCGCTCTACGCTTGTGACTGGCTGGGCCATGACGACCTGCCCGCATGCAGCCTGCGTCTGCCCGTGGAGCTGATTTTGGTGCATCGTTCGCCGCACTGGTTCGGCTTCCTCGATGACATCATGCCAAGCGGCGCCGGACGCAGGTTCTGGATCGCCTACCTCGGCCTGACCAACCTGGAGCCTCACCAGCAGGACTATGAGCTGCTCAGCCGCGGGACCATCGCCCCGGTAGGCAATCTGCGCATCGCACAAGCCGTTCCCGAACAGGCCTCGACCCAGCGCTTCGGACTCAACGAGGTGGTCGAGCGCGATACCGACTTTCTCGAATACGCCCAGATGCACGGTGCTGCCAGCGGGGGTGCCACCGGCGCGGGAGGCGAAGCGCCAAAGCTTTTGCTGCGGCGCGACGACCACGAGCGCATATGGATCGATGCACGCCAGGATGACGACATCTGTCTCGATCGCCACTACTTGGTCAAGTTCCCCCGCGGCGCTCGCGGCACCATCGATGCCGACATCCTGCGTACCGAGTACCACTACTACCAGGAGCTGAACTCGCTCGGCATCGAAACCATCGCGACCGAGGGGATGGAGCTGCGGGAGGGAACGCGCTACCCCTCGCTATGGCTGCCACGCTTCGACGTCGGCGAACGCGAAGGGCGATTGGAGCGCTACGGGTTGGAGTCGATCTACTCGCTGCTCGATAGGGGGCCGGGGGAGTATCTCAACCAGTTCACGGTGATCCGCACGCTGGCCCGGCTCCTTGCCCAGCGTGAGCACGACCAGGGCTTCGACCAAGCCGGATTCACCATCGAATGGGTGAAGCGAGACTTGCTGAACATCGCCTTCGGCAACGCCGACAACCATGGCCGCAACAGTGCGCTGATCAAGCGTCCCGAGGGCGTCACCCTGGCACCGGTCTACGACTTCGCCCCCATGCGCGCCGATCCCGAAGGCATCGTCCGAACGACCACCTGGGGACAACCGTTCGAGAGTGGCGGGCGCTTCGACTGGCACGCCATCGCCGCCGAGCTCGTCGACCTGGTCGAACCGGAGCGCCTGCTGGACGCACTGGGGCGCCTTGCGCGACAGCTGGTCGGCCTGCGCGATCGCCTGGAGACGCGAGGGGTGCCATCTTCGATCCTCGACATGCCGAACGTTGGCCTGGGCAATCTCGACCAGCGGATCAACACCTGGAGGTTGCCGTGAGCGAGATCGAACCGAGTCCGCGCGAGGCGCTGCTGCTCGAACTGGTCAGGCAGCTGCTGGCGGGCGACATCAGCCAAGGGGCGCTGCTTCAAAGGCTACGCAAGGAAGCCCTGGGGCTGAGCCAGGAGCAGTACGCCAAGCTGGTAGGCGTCAGCCGCCGTACGCTTTCAGCGATCGAGAACGGCAGCGCCCAGCCCACCCAGACCGTGCTCGATGCGGTATTCCGCCCGCTCGGACTGCGCAGCGCGCTGCTGCCGCGCAGTCCCGAACTGCTCTCGCTGCTGCTCGCCTCGAGCGCGCCCGAGGTTTAGCTCGGTCCCTTGTGCACCCACATCGCGCCCCCATATCGATCGATTCCTTGGCATGAAGCCTTCGCGCGATGCCCCAGGGCTGCGCTCCACCATGAAAGACGAGGACCCCGATGCGACTCTACGTCTATGACCACTGCCCGTTTTGCATCAAGGCGCGGATGGTGTTCGGGCTCAAGGACGTGCCCTTCGAGCTGATCACCCTGCTCAACGACGACATCGAGACACCGACGCGAATGATCGGCAAGAAGATGCTGCCGATTCTCGAAAAGGACGATGGCAGCTATCTGGGCGAAAGCATGGATATCGTCCGCTACATCGACGACAACTTCGGCGGCGCGCCGGTGCTGGCTGGCCCGACCAACCCCGAGATCCAGCGCTGGTGCAGCGCGGCCGGCCCGACCCTGATGCGGCTCAGCATGCCGCGCTGGGTACGCGCGCCGCTGGGCGATTTCGCCACCCCCGAGGCAGTGGCCTTCTTCACCCGCAACAAGGAGGCGATGATCGGCCCGTTCGATGAACAGCTCGCCAACTCGAGCGCCCTGATCCAGGAGATGCAGCGCTGGCTCAACGAGCTCGAGCCGCTGATCCTCTCGTCGCAGGCGGTCAATGGGATACTCTCTGCCGATGATTTCGAGCTCTTCCCCACGCTGCGGATGCTCTCGATCGTGCGCGGCATCGAGTACCCGGCGAAGGTAGAGGCGTATCGCCAGGCGATGGCCCAGCTCACCGAAGTACCGCTGCACGACGATATCGCCGTCTCGGCATAACGAACGGACGGCTGCCTGCGCAGGGGGCATTTCAGGGCAGACGCGCTGGCGATCGGGGATGGGATATGTGCGATAATATCCGCTGGTCAAACTCGGGTTTTCGTTTCATGTCCATTGATACCGCTTCGTCCAGTGCGCCGACCGAGCGTGGCACGCTGTTCATCGTTTCCGCGCCCTCCGGCGCGGGCAAGACCAGCCTGGTGGCTGCGTTGCTGGAGCGTCTCGAAGGAATCGGCGTATCGGTCTCGCACACCACCCGAGCGATGCGCCCCGGCGAGCGTGATGGGATCAACTACCACTTCGTCGATCAGCCACGCTTCGAGGCGATGATCGAGGCCGGCGATTTCTTCGAGTACGCGCGGGTCTTCGATCGCCTCTACGGGACCTCGAAACTGGAGGTCGAGAGCCGGCTCGCACGCGGCGAGGACGTGATCCTGGAGATCGACTGGCAGGGCGCGCGCCAGGTACGACAGCAGCTGCCCGATGCACTGTCGATCTTCATCCTGCCGCCCACGCTCGCCAGTCTCGAGCAGCGTCTCGGCAACCGCGGCCAGGATTCCGCCGAGACCATCGCGCGACGGATGAAAGAAGCGGTCAGTGAGATGTCCCACTATGACGAGTATGATTTCCTGGTGTTCAACGACGTGTTCGAGCATGCGCTGACCGAGCTCGAAAGCGTGATCCGCGCCGAACGCGCACGAACGAGCAGGGTTCATCGGCGCAGCGGCGCGCTTCTCGATGCGCTCTTGTCACCGGTCGATGCACTCGAGTAGACTCGCCCTCTTTTGAATCGCCCGTGGGATCGCCTAAAGTGGAAGGCAAGTGCGGCCAGCCGCCGCGCGCTGCCCGTGGCTTCGATCCCACGTTTTTCCGTAAAACGCTCACAGCAGGTGATATGCCATGGCGCGAGTGACCGTCGAAGATTGTCTCGAGAACGTCGAAAACCGCTTCCAACTGGTGATGATCGCCAGCCGGCGCGCCCGCCAGCTCGCTCGCGGATCGCGCACCCCGGAGCTACCTTGGGAAAACGACAAGCCCACCGTAATGGCGCTGCGCGAGATCGCCGCTGGCCAGGTCACGGTTGCCGTACTCGACGAGCCGATCGAGGCTCCGCCGCCCCGTATCCGACCAGAGCCGCAGCCCGAGTTCGACCTCTAAAGGCCCCATGCGCGCTCCGGGGCCTCTCGCCTCGGGCGTGCATCGTGCCACGCTCCCCCGCGCGCCATGTTCACCATCGATGATCTCGCCGATAGACTGGAAGGCTATCTCTCAGAAGAAGAGATCCGCCAGGTAAAGCGTGCCTTCTACTATGCCGAGCAGGCCCACGACGGCCAGCGCCGGCGCTCGGGCGAGCCTTACGTCACCCATCCCCTCGCAGTCGCCAACATCCTCGCCAACATGCACATGGACCATCAGAGCCTGATGGCCGCGATGCTGCACGACGTGATCGAGGACACCGGGGTGACCCGCGAGGCGCTGGAGGAGCAGTTCGGCGAGGAGGTCGGCAATCTGGTCGACGGAGTATCGAAGCTCGCCAAGATCGCCTACGAAGACAAGGCGGTCGCCCAGGCCGACAACCTGCAGAAGATGGTGCTGGCGATGTCCCGCGATATCCGGGTGATCATCGTCAAGCTCGCCGACCGGCTGCACAACATGCGCACCCTCGGCTCGCTGCGTCCGGATAAGAAACGCCGGATCGCCCGCGAAACGCTCGATATCTATGCCCGCATCGCCGACCGCCTCGGGATCAACACCATCCGCGTCGAGCTCGAGGACCTCTCCTTCCAGGCGATTCACCCGATGCGCGCCGAACGCATCCGCCGCGCGGTGGTGCGCGCCCGGGGCAACCGCCGCTCGCTGGTGCGCCAGGTGCAAAGTACGCTCCAGCAGTGCCTCGACGACGAACAGCTGCCGGGCACGGTGGTCGGCCGCCAGAAGCACCTGCTGTCGATCTATCGCAAGATGCGTGACCAGCACAAATCCTTCACCGACCTGATGGATGTGTTCGGCTTCCGTATCATCACCGACAGCGTCGATGCCTGCTATCGCATCCTCGGCGCGGTGCACAACCTCTACAAGCCGGTGCCGGGGCGGTTCAAGGACTACATCGCCATCCCCAAGGCCAACGGCTACCAGAGCCTGCATACCACGTTGTTCGGGATCAACGGCTATCCAATCGAGGTGCAGATCCGCACCCGCGACATGGAGGCGATGGCCAACAATGGGATCGCCGCGCACTGGCTCTACAAGGCCGGCCAGACCGCCCAGCCCATCGCCTCGGGCAGCCACGCCCGGGCCCGCGAATGGGTGCGGGGCCTGCTCGAGATGCAGCGCCACGCAGGCAACTCGCTGGAGTTCATCGAACACGTCAAGAACGACCTGTTCCCCGATGACATCTACGTGTTCACCCCCAAGGGCGAGATCATGGAGCTGCCGCGCGGCGCCACCGCGGTGGACTTCGCCTACATGGTCCACACCGACGTCGGCAACGCCTGTATCGCCTGCCGGGTGAACCGCCACCTCGCCTCGCTGTCGATGCCGCTCGCCAGTGGCCAGACCGTCGAGATCATCACCGCGCCCGGGGCCAAGCCGAACCAGAACTGGCTCGGTTTCGTGGTCACCGCCAAGGCGCGCTCGGCGATCCGCCACTTCCTCAAGCACCAGCAGCGCAGCGACTCGATCCTGCTCGGCCGGCGGCTGCTCAACAAATCGCTGGCCGCCTTCGATTTGAGCATCGACCAGCTGCCGCCGGGGATCATGGAGGCACTGCTCCACGAGGAGAACCTCGAGGACGCCGACGAGCTCTACCACACCATCGGCCTCGGCGGCCGGGTCACCTACAGCATCGCCCGCCGTCTGGCCCAGGCCGAAATCGGCGGCGACCTGGCACCGCTGCCGGAGATGCAGCCGCTGGCGATCGAGGTCGGTGACCACAACAGCGCGATCACCTTCGCACGCTGCTGCTACCCGCTGCCGGGGGACGACGTGGTCGGCCATCTGTCGAGCGGCAAGGGCGTCGTGATCCATCGACGCGAGTGCGGCAACCTGGTCGGACTGCTCGCCGATCCGGAGAAGAGCGTCGAGGTCGACTGGCCAGGCGGGCTCGACCAGGAGCTGCCCTCGGCACTGCGCCTTGAGATCGAAACCCGCCGGGGCCTGGTCGCCGAGCTGGCGGCGCTGGTCGACGACGCCGACGCCAACATCGAGCGGATCGATACCGAGGAGCACGACGCTCGCCTGACGGTGATCCATATCGTGCTGATGGTACGCGACCGCGTGCACCTGGCGCGGATCATCAAGCGCATGCGCAACCTGACCCACATCGAGCGCGTCACCCGGGTGATCCAGCGCTGAGCGCTTAAGGAGCGCTCTCAAGGGCTACTGCGCGCCGCCGCATTGTGATGAAATCGACCTTTCGACGCCTCATTTTCCAGGGCGTTTTCTTGTTTCCGCCGCTGCAATTCCAGGAGAGACCATGAGTAACCGCGCTGCGATCCAATCCGACAACGCTCCCGCCGCCATCGGCCCCTATTCCCAGGCGGTCAAGGCCGGCAACACCGTCTATCTCTCGGGCCAGATCCCGCTCGACCCCAAGACCATGGAGCTGGTCGGTGGCGAGATCGAGGTCCAGGCGCGCCAGGTATTCACCAACCTCGCCGAAGTGTGCAAGGCCGCCGGCGGCTCGCTGGGTGAGATCGTCAAGCTGAACCTCTACCTAACCGACCTCGACAACTTCGGCAAGGTCAACCAGATCATGGAAGAGTTCTTCACCCAGCCCTTCCCCGCCCGCGCAGCGGTCGGCGTCAAGGCGCTGCCCAAGGGCAGCCAGTTCGAGGCGGAAGCGGTGATGGTGATCGGCGACTGACCGCGTCGCCATCGCAGCGGGCGCTACCCAGCCTTCAGCGGAGTCCGGGCATCGCTGAAGGCCGGCGCGGAGAGCATCGAGGACTTGCCCGCCGCGCGCTGATCGATCAGCGCACGGTGGCGCCCAAGCCAGCTTCCTTGATCACCTGCTCATAACCGTCACGAAAGCTAGGGTAGGTGAAGCGATAGCCGAGTTCGACCAGCCGCGCGTTGGAACAGCGCTTGCTCGCCCGCCGGCGCAGCGGCGACTGGATCACGCTGCTCGGCTCGACCTTGAGCCGCTTGGCCAGCCAGCCCATCACTTCGCTGATCGGAGTGGGCTCGCAGTCGCTACCGAGATAGACATCATCGAGCGGCTGTCCGCTCAGCGCCCGTGCGATCAGCCAATCGAGCACGCCGACGCAGTCGTCGCGGTGGATGCGGTTGGAGTACATCACCGGCGCCGAGGGCGCCACTCGGCCCTCGAGCACCTGTTGGATCAGCCGCTCGCGACCAGGCCCGTAAATGCCGGAGAAACGCACCACGCTGCCCGGCAAGGGGCTCTCGATCAGCCGGCGTTCGGCCTCGACCATCAATTGACCGGAGAAGCCGCTGGGTTCGGTAGGGCTTCGCTCGTCGACGGTCTCACCCTGCTGCTGCGCGTAGACCGAGGTGGAGGAGACGAACAGCACTCGCTTCGGCTTGTGCTCGCGGTTCTCGAAAACCTTCAATACCGCGTCGAGACCGTCTCGATAAGCGCTGCGATAGGCACTCTCTTCGAATCTATCAGCACTGATAGCGTATACTAGGATATCCGCATCGGGCAGCGACTCGAGCGGCTCGTTTGCACCGACATCCAGCGCCAGAGGTTCGATGCCGGCGGGCAGCATGGCCACGTTGCGACGTGCACCGATCACCCGATGCCCCGCGTCGAGCAGGCGCTTTCCCAGCGCACCGCCGACGTCACCACAGCCAAGAATCAGAATCGTACTGTTCACCTTTATACCGCTCCTTGGTAAAAACGAGGTGGATGCGATGCTAAGACGCTTCATCGCGACGACCGCCGTACGCCATGATGAACGTCTCACCAGGCCGACCTGGAGTGCCAACCACGCTTGTGAGTCGCACCCTAGTCGGGTAGCCATCGCTCACTGGCGTCGACGGCAGCGCCCGACTGGAAGGGATTCATGACTCTAACAGAACTTCGCTACATCGTGACGCTTTCCCAGGAGCGCCACTTCGGCCGCGCCGCGGAGCGCTGCTTCGTCTCCCAGCCGACGCTTTCGGTCGCGGTGAAGAAGCTCGAGGAAGAACTCGGCATCGCGCTCTTCGAGCGCAGCAAGTCGACCGTCCAGGTGACACCGATGGGCGAACGGATCGTCGCCCAGGCCACTCGCGTGCTCGAGCAGGCCAACGTGATCAAGGAACTCGCCAGCGAAGGCAAGGACCAGCTCGGCAGCCCCCTGCGCATCGGCGCGATCTACACCATCGGACCTTATCTCTTCCCCCACCTGGTGCCGATGCTCTCCGAGCTCGCGCCTCAGATGCCGCTCTACATCGAGGAGAACCTCACCGGCGAGCTGAGACGCAAGCTGCGCGCGGGCGATCTCGACGTGATCGTGGTGGCGCTGCCGTTCACCGAGCCGGACGTGCTGACCAAGACCCTCTACGAGGAGCCCTTCGAGGTACTGCTGCCGAAGGGCCACCCCTGGCTCGCCTTCGATGAGATCGACAAGGAGATGCTGCTCGAGGAGCGCCTGCTGCTGCTCGGGGAAGGGCACTGCTTCCGTGACCAGATCATCGAGGCCTGTCCTGCGCTCAACGCGCGGATCAACAGCCCGAGCAATACCCTGATCGCCGAGGGCGGCTCGCTGGAGACGATTCGCCACATGGTCGCCTCCGGCCTCGGCATCACCGTGCTGCCACGCTCGGCCACTGGGCTGCGCTTCTACGAGGATGGGCTGCTCGAAACCCGGCCGTTCAAGGCTCCCGCGCCTTCGCGCTCGGTGGCGATCGCCTGGCGCACCAGTTTTCCGCGACCCAAGGCGATCGATGCGCTGACCACCGCGATCGAACGCTGCAGGCCGCGTCTCGACGCGGTCAGCGAGCCGACCCGGGCAACCACGCGCAAGGCCCTTGCATGAGCACGGCGCGTGAGCGCGCTCGTATGGACCCCGAGACGAGTACGCACCAAAGCGAGCTCGACCAGCCGGTCACCGAGCTGGCCGGTGTGGGTGACGCGATGGCGGCAAAGCTGGCCCGGCTGGGCCTCGACTCGATCGCCGACCTGCTTTTCCACCTACCACTGCGCTACCAGGACCGCACCCGACTGACCCCGATCGGCCAGCTGCGCGCGGGCCAGGAGGCGGTGGTCGAAGGTGAAGTCACCGCCTGCGATGTGATCCAGGGCCGGCGCCGCAGCCTGCTGGTGCGACTCAAGGATGCCACCGGCATTCTTTCGCTGCGCTTTTACCATTTCGCCCCCGCCCAGGCCCAGCAGTTCGCCCGCGGCAGCCGTGTACGGCTGTTCGGCGAGGCGCGCGCCGGCAGCACCGGGCTCGAGGTCTACCACCCCGAATACCAACTGCTCTCCGCTACCGTAGAGCGCAGCGCCGATGGCGAGATCGAGGAGAGCCTGACCCCGATCTACCCGACCACCGAAGGGTTGACTCAGATGCGCCTGCGGGGCTTGATCGCGCAGGCGTTCAAACGCTACGAAGCGCACCCCGGCTCGCTCCCGGAGCTGCTGCCCGAACCGCTGCGCGAGCGCTTCAGCCTGCTCGCGCTGAACGACGCGATCCGATATCTGCACCATCCGCCCCCCGACGCTTCGCTCGATCAGCTCGCGGCCGGTACCCACCCCGCCCAGCGCCGGCTCGCTTTCGAGGAACTGCTCGCCCACCAGCTCAGCCTGCGTCAGGTGCGCAGCCGTATCCAGCGCGACACCGCCCCTTTGATCAAGGGGGGCGACGGGCTCAAGGCGCGCTTTCTCGCCGCGCTGCCGTTTTCGCTCACTGGCGCCCAGCGCCGGGTGCTGGCCGAGATCGACCGCGATCTCGAACGCGAGATCCCGATGCTGCGGCTGGTCCAGGGCGATGTCGGCTCGGGCAAGACCGTGGTCGCGGCGGTGGCCGCGCTGAGCGCCGCCGCCCACGGCTACCAAGCCGCGGTGATGGCGCCCACCGAGCTTCTCGCCGAGCAGCACTACAAGAGCTTTCGCGCCTGGTTCGAACCGCTCGGCCTCGACGTCGCCTGGCTCGCGGGGCGGCTCAAAGGCAAGCAGCGCCTCGATGCCAAAGCGGCGATCGAGGATGGCCGCGCCCAAGTGGTGGTCGGCACCCACGCGCTGTTCCAGGCTGACGTGCGCTTCCATCGGCTGGGGCTTGCGATCATCGACGAGCAGCACCGCTTCGGCGTCCACCAGCGCCTGGCGCTACGCGAGAAGGGTGAAGCCGCGGGTATCACCCCCCACCAGCTGGTGATGACCGCGACCCCGATTCCACGCACGCTGGCGATGAGCGCCTATGCCGATCTCGATCTCTCGGTGATCGACGAGCTCCCCCCGGGACGCAGCCCGGTGAAGACCGTTGCCGTCGCCGACAACCGCCGCCAGGAAGTGATCGAGCGGATCAGGAGCGCCTGCAGCGAAGGCCGTCAGGCCTACTGGGTCTGCACCCTGATCGAGGAGTCCGAAGCGCTCGAGAGCCAGGCCGCCGAAGCGACGCTCGCCGCGCTGGAAGAGGCACTGCCCGAGTTCGCCATCGGCCTCGTCCATGGACGAATGAAGGCGAGCGAAAAGAGCGAGGTGATGGCCGCGTTCAAGGCCGGCGAGCTCGACCTGCTGGTCGCCACCACGGTGATCGAGGTCGGCGTCGACGTGCCCAATGCCAGCCTGATGATCATCGAGAATCCCGAGCGCCTGGGACTCGCCCAGCTGCACCAGCTGCGCGGCCGGGTCGGACGCGGCAGCACCGAAAGCTTCTGCGTACTGCTCTACCATCCCCCGCTCTCGGATCACTCCCGCGAACGCCTCGCTGTGATGCGCGAGACCAACGACGGCTTCAAGATCGCCGAGAAGGATTTGGAGCTGCGTGGTCCAGGCGAGGTGCTCGGTACCCGCCAGACCGGGCTGATGGGGATGAAGATCGCCGACCTCGTCCGTGATCGCCCGCTGCTCGAACCCGTCCACCGCCTCGCCGCCGAGCTGGTCGATTCCCACCCTCGATCCGTCACCCCCTTGATTCGCCGCTGGCTCGGCGAAGAGGCCAACCGCTACGGAGCGGTGTGATCGCCCGGCACCTGGCCGGGAGAGACAAGCGTCGCAGGCGTGCGGTTGCCCCATCGAGCGCCATCCTGGCGAAACCACGCGGGGGTGGACGGGGGCTGACGAGCATTGGCAGACCCTGGGACTATCAGCCTACGCTGTGGGACAGGATCTGCGACCGGACAGGCGACCAACCCCGTGAACATCGACTCCCCGCTTTACCCAATGCCTATCGATGAAGAGCAGCGTCTGCTCACGTTGGACGAGTATCATCTCGTGGACACGCCGCCTACGGGGGATTTCGATCGCTTGGCCGCGCTCGCCGCGCGCTTGTTCGATGTTCCGATCGTGCTGATTTCGCTGGTGGCAAGCGACCGGCAGTTCTTCAAGGCCCACGTCGGGTTCGATATTTGCGAAACCAGCCGCGAGATCTCTTTTTGCTCCTACACCATCGTCGAGGACGACATTCTTTTCATACCCGATGCATTGAGTGACCCGCGCTTCTCTTCCAATCCCCTGGTCATCGGTTCGCCCTTCATACGATTCTACGCGGGCAAGCCTCTGGTCACGCCAACGGGCGAGAAGATCGGCACCGTCTGCCTGATCGACGCCAAACCGCATCCTTCTTTCAGCGACGAAGATCGCCAGAACCTTTCCGACCTGGCGGCGCTGATCATGGAGAGGATGGAGCTGCGTCGCCTCGATCACCTCAAGCAGATCAATCAGGCCCGCTTCGATAGCCTTGCCACCGCCTCTCCCAATGCCATCGTCTGTTCCGATGCCAACAACCGGATTACCTACTGGAACCCATCGGCGGAAAAGATTTTCGGCTACTCGGCCAAGGAGGTCATGGGGCTGCCCATTACCATCATCATTCCCGACGGCCGCAGGGATCTCTACGACGCCGAGCTTCGAAAACTGCAGCGATCGAAGAAAAAGGAGCTGGGCAGTAATTCGATACTGCTTTCGGGGCTGCGCAAGGATGGCAGCGAATTCCCAGCCGAGTTTTCAATTGCGCTGTGGGAAGAAAACCACAGGCCTTGCATAGGTACCATCGTGCGGGATGCCACTGAGCGCCAGCAGCACGAGGAGCGGCTGTTTCGACTCGCATCGCTCGACTCCCTCACCAATCTGTTCAATCGCGGCGCATGGAACGTCTGCTTGGCGGAGTCGTTGGCCGCAGCAAGGCCCGTAACGGTCCTGCTCCTCGACCTGGACAGCTTCAAGGAGGTCAACGATACATTCGGCCACTCCGCCGGCGACGCGGTGCTGAAAGAGATGGCCATACGCATCGAGGACAACTGCACCAATGCGCTCATGCTCGCGCGCCTCGGCGGCGATGAGTTCGTGGCGCTGCTTCCAGGTAATGATGTCCGAGCGGCGAGGATGACCGCCAAGCGGCTGGTAGCGGCCGCCTCCTTGCCGTTCGAATTCGCCGGCAGGTCGATCAGGATCGGGATGAGCATCGGCGTCTCGCTCGCCCCCAACCACAGCACGCACCCTGAAGAGCTGCTCGGCGCCGCCGATCTCGCGCTGTACCAGGCGAAAGCCGCGGGGAGAGGCCGCTATGAATTGTTCACGCCATCTTTCCGCGAAGTCGCCATCGCACGAAGGGCGTTCGAGCATGAACTGAAGCTCGCGTTCGAGAATGGCGAATTCGAGCTTTTCTACCAGCCTCAGGTCGTGACCGGCACACAGCGGGTGGTCGGAGCCGAGGCGCTGATGCGGTGGCGTCATCCCAAGCGCGGCCTGCTGACGCCTGCATCGTTCATGGATGTGCTGATCGCGAAGCCTTCCGCCAATGCCGTGGGGGAATGGGTGCTGCGCAGCGCCTGCGAAACAGCGGCCAAATGGCGGACGAAAATTCCCGATTTTCGTATCAGCGTCAACCTGTTCGAGGCGCAGCTGAGCTCGGGGCGGCTTTTCTCCGTGGTCAAGGAGGTACTGGCCAAAACCAAGCTTCCCGGCGATTCGCTCGAGCTCGAGATCGTCGAGAACATCCTTTTGCGCAACGACGACACCACGCTTCGGCTTCTGCATAGACTGCGCGAGCTCGGTGTCGGCCTCGCGTTCGATGATTATGGGACGGGCTTCGCATCGCTCGGCCTGCTGAAGCGCTATCCGGTGAGCCGGTTGAAAATAGACCGCTCGTTCATTCGCAACGTCAACTCGGACGCCGAAGACTCAGCGGTAGTGAAAGCGATCATCTACCTGGGTAAGAGCTTCGATCTCGATGTGATCGCCGAAGGCGTGGAGACGCAGCAGCAGCTGGATTTCCTGATCGACAACGATTGCGTCGAAGCGCAGGGCTATCTGTTCGGCAAGCCGATGCCGGCCGCCGAATTCACGATGAAGTTCGTCGATCCCATCTAGACGCCGGCGTCATGCCGGAAAACCGCGATCCCCAGCGGGTGCCCGACTACACGGCGAGAGATTGACGCTCGCACCAGCGAGTGGCCCAATCGATGCTTCTTCCTCAAGGACCGTCGTCGATGGACGTCCCTCAGCAGCGCTTGGTCTATTTCAGCACCACGGTGGAATCGGGCTCGCTACGCAAGGCGGCGACCCGACTCGGTATCGCGCCTTCGGCGGTGAGCCGACAGATCTCTCTGCTCGAGCAGGCGCTCGATGCGCCGCTGCTCGAGCGCACACCGAGAGGTATTCGCCCCACCGCGGTGGGTGAGATGGTGCTCGACTACTGCCGGCGCAGGCGGATGCTCGAGGACGAGTTCGTCGCCGGACTCGAAACCTACCAGCGGATGGAGACCGGCACGCTCTCGCTGGTGGTCGGCGAGGGCTTCGTCACCGACCTGATCGGCCAGCCGTTGAAGGCGTTCACCGAGCGCTATCCCGGCATTCGCCTCGACATCCAGCTGGCCGGCACCGACGATATCATCGAAGCGGTAGTCGAGGACCGCGCCCACATCGGGCTGATGTTCCACGAGCGGGTGCATCCACGCATCCGCTTCTGGCACTCCAGCCGCCAGCCGCTGCTGATGATCCTCCCACCCGACCATCCGCTGGCCGACGGCGACACTCCGCTGAGCTTCGAGGCGATCGCCGATACCCCGCTTGCCGCCTGGCGCCCGGGTCACGGTATCCGCACCCTGGTCGACCAGGCCTTCGACGAGGCGGGCCGGCGCCCGCGCATCGCACTCGAGACCAACTCCATGGCGGTGCTGCGCCAATCGGTGGTCGCGGGGCTTGCGGTGACCTTGCTGCCTCGCTTCGCCGCCGCGCGCGAGCTCGATGATGGCACCGTGGTCGCCCGCCCGGTCGCCGCTGCACCATTCCAGAACTCCCAGGCGCACATGATCACTCGTGTCCAACGCCGACTGCCGAAGGCGGGGCTGGCGCTGCTGCGCCATCTACGTCTCTGGATGCAGGCGTTTCGCAGCGCCGACTAAGACCAGACCACTCTCGAAGCTCAGCGCACCCGCGCGGTGGGGCCGACCACGGTGTCACCCGGCGCGACCGGCTTGGTCACGATCGCCCCGGCACCGACCTTGGCGCCCTCGCCGATCTCGATGTTGCCGAGCACCAGCGCCCCGGCACCGAGGAAGGCGCCGCGCCTCACCTTGGGGTGGCGGTCACCGTCGAGCTTGCCGGTGCCGCCGAGGGTGACGCCCTGGAACAGGGTGACGCCGTCCTCGACCACCGCCGTTTCACCGATCACGATGCCGGCGCCGTGGTCGATGAAGATCCCGCTGCCGATCCGCGCGGCGGGATGGATATCGACGGCGAAATCGCAGGCGACACGGTACTGGAGATAGCTTGCCAGATCGGTCAGCCCGAACTGCCACCAGGCATGGGCGACGCGCTGGCACTGTAGCGCGCGATAGCCAGGAAAGTAGAGCAGCGGGGTGAACGGCTCAGGAATAGCGGCGTCCTCGCGCAGCAGCACCAGGATGTCATCGAGGGCGGCGTCGACGATCCGCGGCTCGGCGGCCAGCGCCTCGCGCACCTGGTCGCGGGCGGCCTCGAAGGGCACATGCTCTGAGGCCAGCGTCCGCGCGATCACGCCGGCCAGCGCCGAAGCGAAGCCATCGTGCTCGAGCAGGCTGGCGCGATAGTACCCGGCCAGCAGCGGATGGCGCTGGATCGCTGCATGCGCGGCTTCCAGCATCTGCGCCCAGAGGGTGTCGCATCGATATTCTCTTGGCATCTCAGCGGTTCCGCGCGAAAACGGGGTTCACAGCAAGCACTCCTCGCACTGTTCGAAGCGCAACAGCGTGCCGCCCAGCACTTCAGGAGGAATCTCGACCACGCCCGCCGACAGGCGAGCGAAGGGCACCGCCCGCTCGCGCCAATACTGCACCGCGGCTTCGAGATCGAGACATTCGACGCTCAACGCCACCGCGCGTGGCGGCGAGGCCGCGAGCGGGCCTAGCGAAGGCAGCCGGGCCGCGAGCGCAGCGGCGCCGAGCAGCCAGCAGTCGCCCTTCTCGGTACGTACACGAGAGCCTCCCTCCACCGATTCGACGGCATCAGCACCGTGGATCGCCTGGAAGTGCCCGATATCGCGTTCGGGCGCGTCGCTCAAATACCATACCGCGCTGATCCGCGCTGCCTGGTTGGGGTGGCGCTCGAGATTCGGGTCGACGCGAAACAGCTCCGGGCGCAGCTGCTGGCAGAGAAACTGGGTGAGGAAGGGCCGTTCGGGATCATGGAGGATATCGAGGGCGACACCGACCTCGACATCGCGGCCATCGGGCAGATGAGCCAGCCGGCGAAATTCGATCGGATCCCAAGGCGAGAAACCGTGCGCCTCGACCAGCGCATGGTCGTGCGCCATCTGGCCGCTTTCGAGCGCGACCATCGCGATCCCCTCGCCAAGGGTCAGGCGTGCCTCGATCAGCCGAGCGAAGCGAAAGCCGTTGGCATCGGCGTAGCTGGTCTGCTCCGGCCGGGCGATCGCGATCAATTCGATGAAGTTGTTGGCGAAGAACAGCAGATGGTTATCGGTGCCCCAGGGGTGGCTGTGACGCGAGTTGAGGGTGAAGCCGAGCATACGCGCACGCGTGTATGCCTGATCGAGATCGCGTACCGCGATCAGCGGATGATCGATACCGAAACTCATCGTCTTGCTCCTTGCACGAACGCTCAGGATGAAGAGCCCGGCCGCCGTGGCCAGGCTCGCGCTCGATCGTTACACCAGGCCGCTGCCATAGCCCATCGCCACGCTCGAGCGCGCGGCGGTCTCGACCCATACGCTCTGCGCCACGCTGTACTCGCGCAGCCCGTCGAGTCCACTCGAGCGACCATAGCCGCTGTCGCGGAAGCCACCGAAGGGAGACATCACGCTGATCGTCTTGTAGCCGTTGATCCACACCGTACCGGCGCGCAGCTGCGCGGCGACCCGGTGGGCACGCGCCGGATCCTGCGTCCATACCGCCCCGGCGAGGCCAAAGCGAGTGGCGTTGGCGAGCGCCAGCGCCTCTTGCTCGTCATCGAACGGCATCACCACCAGCACCGGACCGAACACCTCCTCACGGGCAATGGTCATCTCCGGGGTGACATCGACCAGCACCGTCGGTGCGACGAAGTAGCCATCGGCGCCCTCCGGCAGCCCTTGGGGACGACCGCCACCGCTGACTACCCGCGCCCCAGCCGCCTTGGCCTCTTCGATCATCCGGGTGACCCGCTCGAACTGCCGCGCGTTCTGCAGCGGCCCCATGCGGGTGCTGGGCCCCGAGGGCAGGCCGACCGGGATCAGCGCAGCGGCACGCGCCAGCCGCTCGACCACTCGATCGAATATCTCACGCTGGACCAGCAAGCGCGAACCAGCGACGCAGCTCTGCCCCGCACCGCCGAAGATCGCCGCCTGGGCGCCCCCTACGGCATCGTCGAGCTTGGCGTCGTCGAACACGATATTGGCCGACTTGCCGCCGAGTTCGAGCACGCTCGGCACCAGCCGACGGGCACCGGCTTCAGCGATCACCCGCCCGCTTTCGGGCGAACCGACGAACACCAGCTTGCTGATCCCATCATGGCCGGTGAGCGCCTGGCCGGTAGTGGCCCCGAGACCGTTGACGATGTTGACCAGCCCGCGCGGCAGGCCGCTGGCCTCGAGCAGCCCAGCCAGCGCCACCGAGCTGAACGGGGTCAGTTCGGAGGGCTTGAGCACCACACCGTTGCCAGCGGCAAGCGCGGGCGCGAGCTGCCAGCCGCAGGTGAACAGCGGCGCGTTCCACGGCGTGATCTGGCCGACCACGCCGAACGGCACGTAGCGGACGAAGTTGAGGTGCGAGGTCGGCACCGGGATCACCTCGCCATGCTGCTTGTCGCACCAGCCGGCGTAGTACTCGAACATCTCGCGCACCTTGGCGACTTCGCCACGGCAGTCGCTGATCGGCTTGCCCGCGACCAGGCTTTCAAGCTCGGCGAGCGCATCAGCTTGCGCGATGATCGCCTGCGCCGCGGCGTACATCCGCCGTCCTCGCTCGGAAGCGGTGAGCCCGCTCCACACCAGCTGGGCCTCGGCGGCGCTGGCCACCGCGCGATCGATCAACCCGGCTCCAGCGTCGTGATAAGCGATCAACTCGCGCCCGGTCACCGGGTCGTTCAGCGCGATACGCTCACCCTCGCCGCCGAGCGATTCGCCCGCGATCCAGTTCGAGCGCGGCGTATCGCCGGCGAGGCCGAAATGATCCAGCAGCGCCGCGAGCCGGCGCTGGGCCTGAAGATCCAGGGAGATGGGGTTGGAAGTAGTCATCAGCGGGGGTCCTCGCTTTTCGCCTGCGCCAGGATCGGTTCGACGATGCGGTTGAAATCATCCGTATCGGTGGGTGCCTGTGGATCACGGTGCCACAGCGCTACCACCTGCTCGAGCAGTGAGAGCGAAACCCCAAGGCCCGCCGCCGCGTCACGGGCGAGACGCAGGTCCTTGCGCATCAGCCCGGTGGTAAAGCCAGAATCGAAGCGCCCGGACAGCACCCACTCGGGGAAGTTGACCTCGCTGACCGCGCTGCGCCCGGAGCCGCTATTGATCCCAGCGAGGCAAGCGCTCGGCTCGACACCAGCCTTCGCCGCCATCGCCACCGCCTCGGCGGTGCTGATCAGGTGTGCGGCACAGAGATAGTTATTGGCCAGCTTGACCACGTGCCCGGCACCGGCGGGACCGACGTGTGTGCGCTTGGCGGAAAGCGCCTCGAGCATCGGCATCACCCGCGCGACCGTCGCCTCGCGGCCACCGAGCAGCATGCCCATCTTTCCGCTGGCAGCGCCCTTGGGGCCACCACTGACCGGCGCATCGAGCCATTCGAGCCCAGCGGCCTCGACCTTGGCCGCGAGCTCGCGAGTGACGTCGGGATCGCTGGTCGAGGTATCGACGATCACCGCGCCGCGTGGCGCGCGCTCGAGCAATCCAGGGGAGGATTCGATCACCTCGCGCACCTGCACCGAGGTCGGCAGGGAAAGCAGATAGACATCCGCATTCGGCAGCGCCTGCGGCGCGACCACCTCGAGCCCCTGCTCGGCACGACGCGCCCGCGCGGTCTCGAATACATCGGTGCCGATGACCGCGAACCCCGCCGCTTTGAGGGTGAGCGCCATATTGCCGCCCATCTGGCCAAGGCCTATCACACAGATCTTCATTCGCGGCTCCACGATTGTTGGTTGTATGTCGAAGTCGGCGTTCGGGCCAGCACGCCTCGAACGAAGACCCAGTATCGGGAGCCGCGGTGTTCGATTGAAAGCGAGATAGTGTTCTGATCGATGACCAGCCGTATTCGACCCTGGGGACCATACCAACCGACCGTATCCCCCGATGCGCTTCGCTCGATCGGGATGCTCGGATAGCCGGCGAGGGACGAGCCAACCCCGCTCGCGGTGAGCCGGCGAGGACCCTTCGACTCGCGATGCTCGCTCAGGGCACTCGGAAACATCTTGAGTCGAACCACGGCCTCATCGCCGCCGCTCGATCCCTCGACTGGCGCCCCTCAGTGCCGAGCTGATGCTCGGCCTTGGCGCGTATCGGCGCCGCTCGGGACGAACGGGTTGGGAATCGGTGCAAAGGGCCAGCCTCCCACGCCCGCTAGTGTCCTTCGATGCGCTTCGCTTACTCAGGACGCTCGGATAGCCGGCGAGGACCCTTCGACTCGCGATGCTCGCTCAGGGCGCTCGGAAACATCTCGAGTCGAACCACAGCCTCATCGCCGCCGCTCGATCCCTCGACTGGCGTCCCTCATTGCCGATCTGATGCTCGGCCTTGGCGCGTATCGGCGCCGCTCGGGACGAACGGGGGAAGGTATGCGCTCAGAGCATTCAGGAGATCAAATCCATTCGTCGCGAGCCGCAGATGATGACCCACCTCCCGTTCGTGGTGAGCGCCCGAGGAACGAGGGCAGTCGAACCACGGCCTCATCGCCGCCGCTCGGGACGAACGGGGAGGAACTGAAGACGGCTTCTCTTCCCCCCGCTTGGATCAGGCCTGCTCGCTGGCTTTGACGGTCTGGAACACTTCGAAGCCCTCGAACTTGGGCGGACCGAGGTAAACTTGCGCGCGTTTCGACTGGCCAGCATTGGCATGGGCTGCGCGGAAAGCCTCCGACTTGGTCCAGGCAGTGAAGTCCTCGCGCGAGCGCCACAGGGTGTGGGAGGCATAGAGCACGTGATCTTCCTCGGCCGGGCCGCGCAGCATCCGGAACTCGATGAAACCGGGCAGCCCGTCGAGGTGGCTTTCGCGCTCGAGCCAGATCTTCTCGAAGGTCTCGGTCGCGTCGGGACGCACCTTGAAGCGGTTCATGGCGATGAACATGTGGACAACTCTCCTGGTCAGCGAATGGAACCGGCTGTGGATAACTAGAGTGTCATCCGCCGGTGATCTGAAAATTGAAACGGCAACCCTGTTTCATTGCGACGCCGCTCCTTTCGATACTCGGACGATAGCGTCACTGAATGCAATCATGCGAAAAGCGGGCACCTCGCCCGCTCGCGGCAAGCGCTTGCCACTATAACGATAATCGATGCCCTAACGGGCTCGCACGGGAGGTTCGTCCATGAGTTCCATCACCCAGAGCGCCCAGGCGCACTCCCTCTCTGGGCGGGGGCTGCGTCTTTTCCTGCTCGCACTGGCGATCACGATAGTCGCCGATTTGATCGGTGCGGTGAGGATTCCCCTCGGCATCGGTCAGGTGGTGCTGCTGCCGATGGTCTGGGCACTGTTGATCGGCGCCGCGCTGGGTGTTTGGCATACTCGCCTGCCGCGCCCGACGCAGGTCGACCTACCGCTTCAGTATCTTGCCGCCGCAGTGCTCCAACCAGCGCTGCTGCTGTTCATCGCCAAGCTCGGCCTGCTGGTCGGCGGCTCGCTGCCCAGGCTCGCCGATGCCGGCTGGGCGCTGGCGCTGCAGGAGGTCGGCAATGTGATCGGCTGCGTGCTGCTGGCGATGCCGGTGGCGCTGCTGCTCGGGATCAAACGCGAGGCGATCGGCGCGACTTTCTCGATCGGTCGCGAGCCGGGACTGGCGATCATCGGCGAGCGCTTCGGGATGAACTCCGCTGAAGGCCGCGGCGTACTCGCCGAGTACATCACCGGCACTCTGATCGGTGCGATCTTCATCTCGCTGTTCGCCGGCTTCGTCGCCAGCCTCGGCATCTTCCATCCCATCGCTCTGGGCATGGGTGCGGGAGTGGGCTCGGGCAGCATGACCGCCGCCGCAGTGGGCGCCATCGCCGCCCAGCACCCCGAGGTGGCCGACGAGGTGGCGACCTTCGCCGCCGCCGCCAACCTGATCGCGACGACCATCGGCACCTATTTCACTCTGTTCATCTCGCTGCCGCTGGCGGTGTGGACCTACAACAAGCTCGAACCGCTGATCGGGCGTCGCGCCCATCAGCCGCACCGGCCCGCAGCCGAGGTCGATGAGAGCGTGGTCCACGAAGTACCGGCGCTCGGCTACGGCCAGCGCCTGCTCGCCTGGCTGATGGTCGGCCTGATGGTGCTGGTAGGCAACTGGATCGGCTTCAGCGTGCCGATGCTCGAGGCACTGCCCGGTGTGGCACTGATCCTGATCGCCGTGGTGATCGGCGATGCGCTCTATCACGGTACCCGGCGCTTGCTGCCCGCCGTCTGCTGGGTCTCGCTGGTAGCGATGGCGATGACCTTCCCGGCGACGCCGTTCTCGGCCGAGATCAGCGCATTGACCGCCAAGGTCAACTTCCTCGCCATGGTCACCCCGATGCTGACCTTCGCCGGGCTTTCGCTGGCCAAGGACATTCCCGCCTTCCGCCAGCTGGGCTGGCGGATCGTGGTGGTATCGCTGCTGGCCAACGCAGGGGTCTTCCTCGGCGCCACGCTGATCGCCCAGTTCTTCGCCCACTCGCTCTGAGGCACTACCGAACGCCCTTTACCGGCAGGATCGCAAGCGCACCGACCAACGCCAGCGCAGCGGCGGTGATGAACAGGGCAACGTAGTTGCCGCCGCCGCCGATGGCGAGGAACAGCGGGGCCACCGCCGGCGCCAGCGACTGGGGCGCGGCGTTGGCGATGTTGAGGATACCCATGTTCTTCGCCGCGTCCTGCTCGCGATTCGGCAGGATATCGACCACCAGTGCCTGGTCGACGGCGAGATAGACGCCAAAGCCGAGCGATGAGACCACGATCGCGGCCAGGAAGCCGGTGAAGCTGCTGGTCACGGTGAGAATGCCAAGGCCCGCGGCGTAGACCAGCCCGGCGAGCAGCACGAACGGCTTGCGTCGGCGCGAGCGGTCGGAAAGCCAGCCGGAGATGAATGAAGCCAGCATCATGCAGCCGCCCATCACCAGCGAGGAAACGAACACCCGCCGGCCGATGTCCAGCGCATCGATGCCGAGCACGTCGGTGAGGTAGTAGACCTGATAGGTCATCAACATCGCCCCACCGATGAACAGCAAAAAGCGGCTCACCCAGGCCCAGGCGAAATCGGGATGCTGCCTGGGATCGAGCCAGAAATCGCGCAGCATCCCGAGCGTCGAGAATGGTTTGGGTGGCGCCAGCCCGGCCACCTCGGGCTCGGGGTAGCGAAGGGCGAACAGGAGCATGCATCCGAGCCCGATCAGCGCCGGGACCAGGAACATCGCCATGCCTTCGGCACCGACCAAGTCGACGATCGCCGCTCCGGAAAACACCGCGACGTTGGAAGACATGCCATAGAACGCCGAGACCCGCCCGCGCTGCTGTTCCGGCACCCGGTCGGGAATCACCGCGATCAGCGCGGAAAGCGTGGCATTGAGCCCGGCCTGGACCACGCACCAGAGCACCCCGACCCACCAGAGCGATGTGCTCGCACCGATTCCGGCGAGCCCCAACACCCCCACCAGCAGGCCACCGAACATCCACGGGCGTCGTCGCCCGAAGCGCGAGCGGGTACGATCCGAGAGCTGGCCGAACAGCGGATTGGCCACCATCGCCACTAGCGCACCGGCACCGAGAATGAACCCGAGGCTGACTGCTTTACCAGTCGGGTCGAGCTCGGCGACGCGGATTGCCATGGTGATCGTCACCGGGGTCATCACGGCGAGGAAAAGCCCGAACGAGGCGATCGTGTAGCGCAGCATGAAGCCCGCGCCAACCTCGGCCAGCACCGGCTCCATGCGGGAGCTATCCGCTAATCTCTCGTGCCGCTCCATCGGCATGCCCTTCTCCCGAAGCGTCTGGCGCCAGCGTCGAGTCGCTGCGCAGCCGTGCGATCATCCGCGCCGGGTTCCCTGATGGCGACTGAAGCCTCCATCGCAACCGAAAGCGCTTTCATCGCAGTCTGGGCCAGCGTCGGCACTCGCGCCAGGAACGAGCGAACGAGCCTGCCGAGGTAATCCACAGCGGGGCGGAAATGCGCGCACGAGCACGCCTCGTGACGAGACACGCAAAGAGGATCGAGAGAGGGGAATTCAAGTAGCGGCTACCGGCGACGAATGCCGCCGGTGCCGATCAGAGCGCGCCTTACTTGCTGGAAACGGCGTCTTTGAGGCCCTTGCCGGGCTTGAAGCTTACGTTCTTGCTCGCTGGAATGGTCAGCGGAGCGCCCGTCTGCGGGTTCTTGCCGGTGCGCTCGGCACGCTCGCGAACGGTGAAAGAACCGAAGCCGACCAAGGTGACGTCGTCACCCTTGGCGACACTGGCGGTGATCTCTTCGAGGATCACGTTCAGCACCTGGCTGGCCTTGTCCTTGGAGAGATCGGCCTGCTCGGCGATTGCCGCTGCGAGTTCTGGTTTACGCATCATTGCCTCCTGGGTATGCCATGACGATGGCGAATCTGCCGGCTGAGCCGGACGTTTTTTTGTTGAGCCAACCATCCCCCACGCTAATAGCGCGAAGAAGCCGACTCCGTACGGGGCGTCGCGATAAAGCTTCCTGCCGTCGCGACGACCGATGCTCCATCCGACAGTGAAACCGAAAGCCTCACCCACCGACGACTATCCAATCAGGCACCGGAGCCATCGAGGCAGCACCGCCTGTGCCATTTCCCGCCCGGTGATGCGGCGACCATATCACAAGCACTGGATGCCTTGGTCTGGGACGCATGCACGATGGTGCGAAAGCTCGGAAACAGCGTTCGACATGCTAGCAACACTCTCCGTCCCTGCCTAGACGTGTTTGGGCGTAGATAATCCGCCATGAATCCGGCTCTCATGCCGGTGTTACACTGCCGGTGTCCGATATCCGAGCATATGGAAACCCGATGTCCGCCTTCACCGCTCTTCAAACCGGTCCGCTGCGCCGCCTGCCCGACTTCGCCCGACTGATGCGCCTCGACCGCCCGATCGGCACCTGGCTGCTGATGTGGCCCACCCTCTGCGCCCTGTGGCTGGCCGCGGACGGTATGCCCAGCCGTCACATCCTGGTGATCTTCGTGCTCGGCGTCTATCTCATGCGCGCCGCCGGCTGCATCATCAACGACTACGCCGACCGCAACTTCGACGGCCACGTCAAGCGCACCAAGGAGCGGCCGCTGGCGACCGGGCGCATCTCTGCGCGCGAGGCATTGACGCTGTTCGCGATACTGTTGGTGGCGGCCTTCGTGCTGGTCTGTTTCACCAATCCGTTCACCGTGATGCTTTCTTTCGGCGCAGCCGCGCTGGCGGCGCTCTATCCGTTCATGAAGCGCTACACCCATCTGCCCCAGTTGGTACTTGGCGCCGCGTTCAGCTGGAGCATCCCGATGGCCTTCGCCGCGGTGACCGGCAGCGTGCCCGCCGCCGCCTGGTGGCTGTTCTTCGCCAACCTGGTGTGGACGCTGATGTACGACACCCAGTATGCGATGGTCGATCGCGACGACGACCTCAAGATCGGGGTCAAATCGACCGCGATACTGTTCGGCTCGCTGGACCTGGCCATCCTGGCGATGCTCCAGGCACTGGTCCTGCTGCTGCTCATCGGGCTCGGACTCTCGTTCTCCCTGGACGGCTACTTCTGGATCATGCTGCTGGGAATCGCTGCGCTGTTCGTTCATCAGCAATGGCTGACCCGGCATCGCTCGCGCGAGGGCTGCTTCCAGGCCTTTCTCAACAACCACTGGGTCGGTGTAGTGATGTTCGCCGGCATCAGTCTGGCCACCTGGCCCGCCTGACGGGGGTATGTCACGAGACTGTCACGTCACTGCGCTTGAATCGTCATGTGTCTGCGCCCCAGGGCGCGGTCGCGGGCCGGCAGAAGGCCGGGGATTCGCCCCGCCTGCAACCCACCCAGAGAGATGATCTGCAATGACCCGAACCGTGTTGATCGTCGATGACGAATCCTCCATCCGCGATATGATCGCGATCGCCCTGGAGATGGCCGACTTCCAGGTCCTCGAGGCCGACAGCGCGCAGCGGGCGCTGGCGCTGGCCGTCGACGAACGTCCCGATATGATCCTGCTCGACTGGATGATGCCCGGCATCAGCGGCGTCGAGCTGGCGAGAAGGCTCAAGCGCGAGGAGACCACTCGGGAAATCCCGGTGATCCTGCTCACCGCCAAGGGCGAGGAGGACAACAAGGTGCAAGGGCTCGAAGCCGGCGCCGACGACTACATCACCAAGCCGTTCTCGCCCCGCGAGCTGATCGCGCGGATGCGCGCAGTGCTGCGCAGGGCGGCGCCCGCGAGCCAGGGCGTGATCGAGGTCGATGGCCTGTCGATCAATACCGAGAGCCAGCGAATCAGCATCGACAACGAGCCGATCGACATGGGACCGACCGAATATCGCCTGCTGGCGTTCTTCATGTCCCACCAGGAGCGCGCCTACTCTCGCGCACAACTGCTCGACCAGGTCTGGGGCGCCAGCGTCTATGTCGAGGAGCGCACGGTCGACGTGCACATTCGCCGCTTGCGCAAGGCGCTCGGTGAGCGTCACGATTACCTGATCCAGACGGTGCGCGGCACCGGCTATAGGTTCTCACGCCAGCGCTCACGCGCCTGACAAGGAGGCGGCCACGGGCTCCCGATGCGCCATTGGACCCGCGAATTCTTGCTGCTCGCTCTATGCGGCGCGCTCGGCACCCTGCTGGGTGGGCACTACGGCCACTCCGGCTTCGGCCTTGCCGCCGGACTGGGACTCTACCTGCTTCTGACCTTTCGCCAGCTCAGGCGGCTGTATCGCTGGGCCAAGGCTCCAGATAGCGCCAATCCACCGTCGGCCACCGGGCTTTGGGGCGAGCTGTTCGATCGCCTCTACCGCTACCAGAAGCAGGAGCGCCAGCAGCAGGCCCACCTGCAGGGCGTGATCGATCGCGTCGAGCGCTCCTCGGAGGCGATGTACGACGCGATGGTGATCCTCGACGCCCACGCGGCGCTGGACAGCTGGAACGCGGCGGCGACCAGGATGCTCGGCTTCGAGCAGCCTCAGGATCGCGGCCAGCACGTCACCAACCTGCTGCGCCATCCGCGCTTCGTCCACTACTTCCTCGCCCAGAACTACGATGATCCGCTCGAACTGCCTTCGCCGGTCGACGAGTCGCGCACCTTGCAGTTCCAGATCACCCCGTTCGGCGATCACGAGCGCTTGATGGTGGTACGCGACATCACCCGACTGCAGCGACTCGAGCAGATGCGCCGCGACTTCGTCGCCAACGTCTCGCACGAGCTGCGCACCCCGCTGACGGTGTTCACCGGCTATCTCGAGCCACTGGCCCAGGCCGCTGAAACCGCGCTGCCGCCCAGGCTCGCGCGCGGCGTCGCGCAGATGGAGCAGCAGGCCGACCGCATGCGCCACCTGATCGACGACCTGCTGATGCTGTCGCGGCTCGAAAACGAGCAGAGCTTCTCGCCGCGTATCGCCGTCGATGTCGCCGCACTGATCCAACAGGTGCACAGCGACGGCGTCGCGCTGTCGAAGGGTCGCCAGAACTTCGAGCTCAAGATCGAGACCTCCGCTGAGCTGCTCGGCGCCCGCGAGGAGCTGCGCAGCGCGCTGACCAACCTGGTCTCCAACGCCGTACGCTACGCCGGCAACGGCCGCCGTATCGAACTGCGCTGGTACTTGGCCGACAGCGGCGAAGGCCGCCTGTCGGTGAGCGACGATGGCGAAGGCATCGAGCGGCGCCACCTTTCCCGTCTTACCGAGCGCTTCTACCGCGTCGACAAGAGCCGCTCCAGCGCGACCGGTGGCACCGGCCTTGGGCTTGCGATCGTCAAGCACGTGCTGCTGCGCCACCAGGGCCGGCTGGAGATCGAATCGAGCCTCGGCCGCGGCGCCCGCTTCACCCTCTGCTTCCCCGCCGAGCGGGTCAGCCTGCCGACGCCCAGCGACGCCTGCGCCGATTGAGCGGTCCACCGAGGGCGTGTTGACACGCCCTAGCTGCTGGCGAGGATCGCTCCAGCTTGAGCAGGACCGTGGTACTTCTCGATCAAGGCGAACAGGATCGCCGCGCTCTCGGCGTCGTAGAAGCCGGTGTGGTCGGTCGGCCTGAAGCGCATCTGGAAGCTCTTCAGCACCCGCAGGGTCTGATCGTCCATGCGCCCGGTCTGCTCGAGCCGATAGCCATAGCGCGCAAGGCCCTGCTGGAGCGCACGCACGCTGGGAACACGACCGTTGGAGAACTGGTTCAGGTAGCGGGCCACCGTGGCGCGCTCGGGCCAGGCGCCAACGCCCGCCTGGGCGAGGCGCTGCCAGGGGAAGAACGGCCCCGGATCGAGCTTGCGCCCGGGCGAGATATCGGAGTGGGCGACCACATTGGTAGGCTCGATGTCATAGCGCTGGACGATGTCCTTGGCCAGCGCGATCACCAGTTGGATCTGCGACTCCGAGAACGGCGACCAGCTCAGCCCGCTCGGGGTCTGGGTGAAGCCCGGGTTGACGATCTCGATGCCGATCGAGGTGTCGTTGAGCCCTTCCCGGTCCCCCCAGGCGCTGACACCGGCATGCCACGCCCGCATCGACTCGTCGGCGAGCTGCAGCACCACCGGCTGCTGCTGGAACTCGCCAGGCTGGTCGAGCACCAGGTAGTGGGTCCCCACCTGGCTGCCGGTGAGGGCGCGCAGCGCAGCGGCGTCGTCACCGCCGGTATAGTGGATCACCAGATAGCGAACCCGCTGGTTGACCCCGGCACTGCGCACCGAGTGGTCGACGCGATAGCCGCTGCGTCGTTCGAGAGCACGCCCCTCTTCGGCGGAGTAGCGCCGCGCAGGCGCACGATCCTGGATCACCGGGGTCTCGAAATCGAGCACCTCGACCACCGGGGTCGGCACCTGAGGAGGTGAAGGAGGCGTCGGAGCAGGAGGTGCACCGGCGCAGCCGGCGAGCAGCAGGGCGAATGCGAGGGACAGGAAACGCTTCGGCATGGCGGGACGAATCTCGCAGCAGGTCATGGAAAAGCTCGACACCAGGACACTTCCCCACCGACGGACGACGGAGAGCGTACAGCGGATGTGGGCCAGCGTTCAGGGTGGAGAGCACAGGGCGCCTTGTCGATGCCCGTACTGGATTGCCCGTGCTGATCATAGTGCCTGCGCGAAGGCCAGGACAGCGCCGGCGAAGAATGTCTCAGCATCCTTCAAGACAGCTCAAGTCCTTCGCCAAGCGCCGGGACTTGGTCCCTCGATTGCGTCGTGCATGCCCCTCGGTTCCTTGACGGGCTCGGCTAGCCGACGAGCAACGAGCCGAGCCGAATCACGCCCGCGTGCACTCAGCGCGGGCTGATCTTCGCGCCTTGCAGCGAAACGCCGGCCTGGATTCCCGCGTTGTTCATCACGAATCCGATGATCGGCTGCTGCATGGTGTTGGTATTGATGTTGCCACTCGCACCAATGTCGGCCACCGCCACGCTGGCATCGGCCCCGACGGTCCAGCCGTTGCTGCTGGTGAAGTCACGCAGTGCCTGATCGGTCATGAACAGATAGATGATCGCCCGCGACTGAGCGCCGGCCTGGAACCCTATCGAACCGGCAGTGGTGGTGTAGTAGCCCGAGGTCTGGTTGCCGATCAGCAAGGCGCCATCGCCGTGCTCGGCACCAACCACGAAGCTGGCACCGATCACCCCGGGAAACACCAGCACGCCCTTGGCCCTGGAAACCAGCTCGCGAGCCTCGGGCGAGGCCCGATAGAGCCGCTCGAGGGCCTGCTGGACGTCGTTGTCGATCTGTCGCTGCTGGGTCATCGCATCGCTGCGATCCTGGGGCGTGGTGGTGGTACAACCGGCCAGTGCACCGCCCGCAAGCAGCGCGGCGAGCGTAACCGCACCGGTACGACGCAGCCAATATTCCTTGTTTCGCATCTCTTCTTCTCCCTGAAAACAGGCGCTGAGACCTCTCGCCGGTACCGCCTGGGCCGCGCACCTCTCTCATGCGCAACGAACCAAGAACTTATAGTTCGTTAATCTTTGACCTGCAAAGATCGCCCCTCGGCATTCAAGGCCGCATAGCGTCTCTGCCACATCACCGCACCGGCGGCCACCGCACCGGGCATCACCACCAGGTTCAGCAGCGGAATCCATACCGTCAGGCTCACCGCAGCGCCGAAACCGAGCGTTCGCCACCAGCCCGCAGCAAGCAGCCCGCGCATGCGTGGAAAGCTCACCCCGTGGTTGTCCATCGCATAGTCGAGATACTGGATCGCCATGCACCAAGCCGAGAACAGCATCCAGAGAAACGGCGTGAACAGATTGAGCCCCGGCACGAAGCCGGCGGCGAACAGCAGCGCCATGCGCGGCAGGATGTAGGCGAGCTTGTGCAGTTCTCGCTTGAAGCTGTCGATGGCCTGGCGTCCAAGACTGCGTGAATCCTCGCTGCCGCCGCCAAGCCGGCGCTCCACGGCTTCGGCGAGAAAGCCATAGAAGGGCGAGGCGATCAGGTTGACCATCAAGGTGAAGGTGAAAAACGCAGGGATCAGCAGCGCGATCGCCAGCAGTGGGACGATCAACCAGTCGAGCCAGCCGAGCCAACTGGGCACCAGCGCCATCCATTGATCCATCCACGAGGAGAAACCGCGCACCAGCAAAGTGATGGTGATCGCGTAGAGCACCAGGTTGATGAGCACCGGCACGATCACGTAGCGGCGAAGTCCCGCGGAGAGCACGAGACGGATACCGAGGCGCAGGGCATTCAAGCCTTCGAGCATGGGGCACCCCAAAAAACGACGCGGCGCCGGAAAGGCGCCGCGTCGTCGTCGAGAAGAAAAGAGTTCAACCAATATCGTCGAGATCCTTCTCGTCGAGATCGCGCAGATGAGTGTGGCGCAGGTCGAGGCCCTTGACCAGATAGATCACCGATTCGGCGAGGTTGTCGGCATGGTCGCCGATCCGCTCGAGCGCACGCAGCACCCAGAGCACGTCGAGTACGCCGGAGATCGATGCCGGGTCCTCCATCATGAAGGTGACCAGCGAACGCAGCGCGCTCTTGTACTCATTGTCGACCTCGGTGTCGGCGCGACGCACTTCGAGGGCGAGCTTGGTATCGAAGCGGGCGAAAGCGGTCAGCGCGTTGCGCACCATGTCCCGCACCATCGCGCCGACCCGGCGGATTTCGACGAAACCGCGGTCATTGTGCTGCCCACCCATCAACGCCAAGGCGTGGCGAGCGATCTTGTCCGCTTCGTCACCCATTCGCTCGAGGTCGGAGGCGGCACGGATCACCGCCAGCACCAAGCGCAGGTCGGAGGCGGCGGGCTGTCGACGGGCGAGGATATGGGTGCACTCGTCATCGAGCTGCAGCTGCATCTCGTTGACTTCATGGTCGAAGCGGCGCACCTCCTCGGCGAGTTCGCCATTGCCGTCGAGCAGTGCGGTGAGCGCATCGAGGATCTGTTTCTCGACCAGACCGCCCATCGCCATCAAATGGGTCTTGAGTCCCTCGAGCTCCTGATTGAACTGGCGGGAGATGTGCTGGCTATGTTGTTCGCTGGAAATATCCATGGGGCTCTCCCGAAACGAATCGAAGGTGGGACGCAGCAGCTCCTCCTACCCAATGGGTCGCGCCGTTGAAATCGGCTCGGAGCTCGCCACATGCGTCATTCGAGTATGACTGCGTTTGGTGACGGTTCGATGAACCTCATAGCGGCTCGAGCTTGGCGAAGCCGAGCACCAGCCACTTGTCGCCGTGGTCCTCGAAGCCGACCTGGACCCGGGCGCGATCGCCCTGCCCCTCGGCATCGAGAATCACGCCCTCGCCGAACGTCGGATGGCGCACCCGCTGGCCGAGCGAGAGACTCGCACCGCCCCCCTCGACCCGGGACTGGCGCACGAGCCCCTGGGCCGGACGCGGCGAACGCGATGCGCTGAAACCCGAGCGCTCGGCAAGCGGTCGAGAGACCTGGCCACGCAGGCGAACCTCCTCGACCAGCCCGGCGGGCAGCTCGCGGATGAAACGCGAGGGCCGTTGGTAAGTCTCCTTGCCGTGCAGCCGGCGCATCTCAGCATAGGTCAGATAGAGTTTGGTCATCGCCCGCGTGATACCGACATAGCACAGCCTGCGCTCCTCTTCGAGACGCCCCGGCTCCTCGACCGACATCCGATGGGGGAAGAGCCCCTCCTCGACGCCCGCGATGAACACCAGCGGGAACTCGAGCCCCTTGGCCGAGTGCAGCGTCATCATCTGCACCGCATCCTCGAACTCGTCCGCTTCGTGCTCGCCGGCATCGAGCGCGGCATCGGCAAGGAAGCGTCCAAGCGTCGCCTCCCCGGCCGCCTCGCCTTCCGGCTCGAAGGGGTCGGTGCCGCGAACGCCACTCTGCCCCTGGGCGAAGGCGCGCGCAGCACTCACCAGCTCCTCGAGGTTCTCGACCCGGGCCTGGCCCTTTTCGCCCTTCTCGGCACGGTGGTAGTCGATCAATCCGGTGGCCCCGATCACGTGGTCGATCAGCTCATCGAGCGGCAATCCCGAGGTATCGTTGTCGAGCTGGTCGATCAGGTCGGCGAACGACGACAGCGCGCTGGCCGCCCGGCCCCCGATCAGCCTGCGCGCCACCGCGTCGTGCAGCGCCTCCCATAGCGACATGCCCTCGTCACGGGCATGCGCGCGCAGCTGCTCGACGCTCTTGGTGCCGATCCCTCGGGTCGGCACGTTGATCACCCGCTCGAGCGCCGCGTCGTCATCGCGCGTCACTATCAGGCGCAGGTAGCCGAGGGCGTTCTTGATCTCGAGCCGTTCGTAGAAGCGATGGCCGCCATAGATCCGATAGGGCATGCCGGCGCGGATCAGCGCCTCCTCGAGCACCCGCGACTGAGCGTTGGAGCGATAGAGGATCGCGATGTCGCGGCGTGCATGCCCCTCGCGCACCGCCCGGCCGATGGTATCGACGATGAAGCGGGCCTCGTCGAGATCGTTGAATCCGGCGTAGAGCGAGATCTTCTCGCCCTCGCCGACGTCGGTCCAGAGCTCCTTGCCCATCCTCCCGGCATTGTTGCGGATCAGCGAGTTGGCCGCCTCGAGGATCGCCTCGGTGGAGCGATAGTTGCGCTCGAGGCGCACCACCCTGGTATCGGCGAACTCATCGCGAAAGCGCGCCAGATTCTCGACCTTGGCCCCACGCCAACCGTAGATCGACTGATCGTCATCGCCGACCACGGTAAGCCGCGCACGATCGCCGGCGAGCAGCTTGAGCCAAGCGTACTGCAGGGTGTTGGTGTCCTGGAACTCGTCGACCAGGATGTGGCCGAAGCGCTCGCGGTAGTGTTCGAGCAGGTGCGGATTGTCGCGCAACAGCTCGAGCGAGCGCAGCAGCAGCTCGCCGAAGTCGACCAGGCCCGCGCGCTCGCAAGCGAGCTGATAGAGCTCGTAGAGATCGACCATCTGGCCAAGGTAGGGATCACCCGCGGCATCGACCTGGCCAGGACGCAGCCCCTCTTCCTTGCAACCGGAGATGAAGTTCGCGACCTGGCGCGGCGGGAAGCGCTCATCGTCGATGCTGTGATCCTTGAGCAGCCGCTTGACCAGGCGAAGCTGGTCATCGCTGTCGATGATCTGGAAGTGTTCGACCAGCCGGGCGTCGTGCCAATGGGTGCGCAACAGACGATGGGAGATGGAGTGGAAAGTGCCCACCCACATGCCTCGCGGTGGCAGGCTGAGCAGCGCATCCAGCCGAGTGCGCATTTCCCGCGCCGCCTTGTTGGTGAAGGTCACCGCCAGGATGGAGAACGGCGACAGCCCCTCCTCCTCGAGCATCCAGGCAATTCGATGAACCAGCACCCGGGTCTTGCCCGAGCCGGCACCGGCAAGCACCAGCAGGTTGCCCTGCGGTGCGCTCACGGCCTCGCGCTGAGCCTCGTTGAGCGAATCGAGAAGAGGGTGTTGGAGAGTCACGAAGGGCACCCGATACAGGTCTTGAATGGACGGAAAGTCTATCACAGCCCTCGCCACCGACCCGACCGGGAGCTATCGGAAGAGTGGCCCACGAAGGCATCGAAGCGAACGACCAGCCTAGAGCTCGGACAGGGTCAAGATCACAATGTTCCAATATCGTTCCAGTCCTGGCCCGACATTTGCTATGTTAATTCTCGAGGGTCGATGCACGCGCTTGGTCATCAGGCTGTCATAGCGCCGACGTATCACCTCACTGGCAGGACTTGGGCTAGGTCCGAATCGTCGCCGAGCGGCTAATGGCAACGGCAAGAGCGTCCAAGCGCGGTATGGGCTTCGCGATGGCACCCGCTTCGCGATTCCCTCGACGCGAATCCCTCGACATCGGGACGCTTCCAGCGCGGAGTCATCCGGTACGGCACTTTTTGAGGCAGAGTCCAGCACAGCTCTCTTTGCATCAAGGAGTCAGCGAATGCGCCGTAAGTCGTCCCAGAACGTGGTAGAAAATCGTCTTCTCAACACCTTCCTCACCCTCGAGGCGCTCGCTCAGAGCAAGCGTCGTCAACTCGCCGAATATCGATACCGCAACGCCCGCCAGGGCATCGAACGCCACTGGGAGCGAAGGCGGCTCGCCCAGGATAGCGACCTCTACTGATCTTCCCACTCGCGAGTCAGTCTTGAGAGCATGGTCAAAGCGCCGTCCAACCGGCGCTTTGTTCGCCTCAGATGGGTCGATCGAGATGCAAGGAGCGGTTGAAACACTCAGAACAGCGCATTCTGCCGCTCGCCTGGAAAAGCCGCGGGCGCAGGCCAGTCCGATGGCTTCATGGAAGCATCGATGATCCGCTGATAGCACTGCCGGGCGAGCCATGGCGCGGCTTTATTGTCGGGTGTATGCACAAATAAAAAAGGTGTTTTCCCCTGATTTATCCACAGGTTCAGACGTTCGACCCAAGGGGTGAAATAGTCCGCGTTGCGCCGCATGTCGGCATGGCCAATGAAGCGCACGATCGGCGCATTCGCCGTGGAGATCACGTGTAATGGACGTTTCGGCTTTTCACTCTGGGCCTTGGCAAGCGATGGTGCGGCATCGGCGGGGGTGGAAAACAGTGCCCTGACATCGAGCATGACGCGATCGGCGCCGTGAGTTATCAACAATTGATTGAACTCTTTTTCCACCTCGCCTTTGGCAAACATCGCCGGATCGCGCGGCTCCACCGCACAGCCCACCCCTGTGGGCCAGCGTTCGAGCAGACGAGCAAGCTTATCGAGTTCATCACCGCCAAAATTACGCGGCAACTGCACCATGATGGGGCCTAGACGTTCTCCCAGAGGCGATAGCTGTGCGATGAACGCCTCGAACTCCGATTCGATGCCGTCCAACCGGCGCTCATGGGTGAGCCGCGACGGCAGCTTGAAACAGAAGCGAAACTCCTTCGGAGCGAGCGTCGCCCAAGCGGCCACCGTTTCGGCCTTGGGCGCACCGCTGTAGAAGGTGGTATTGCCTTCCACCGAGGAGAACACCGTCGCATAGTCGGCCAGGCTTTCGTTCATTGGCGTATGCGGGCCATAAAGCGTACCGCGCCAGTCCGAATTGGCCCACATCGCGAGCCCCAGGTGCAGTCTGCCCCCTTTTTCGTTCACCATCCTTGCTGCCCCGATGCTATACCGACCGATGACGGGCTTTCGTACGCCCATCGCTGTGCACTACTATCTTGGCGGCCCCCGCCGCACGCCTTTCGCTACCGGCATGAAATCCCCTGAGGTCATGGCCGTTTCGCCACGCGCTTTGGCAAGTAGAGGTCTCTTGTTTCGTGGATAACCTGCTGATGTCCATTCGCCGTCTTCGCGCCGGAATACTCTGCCGACTTTCGCCTTCCATACCGCTGCGTCGCGTCTGCGCTGCGCTGCTCGGCCTGGGAGCGCTCGGCATGCTCGGCGCCTGTAGCACCGCCAGCACCACCTCACCACAGCCGGGCACGCCGGTGGTGATCAGCTCGCCCGGGGCGGCGCCGAGCCTGCCGGTGCCGCCGGATCCCCAGCACACCCGCCTCGAAGCCTCGGACTGGCATGGACTGCCAGGCTGGTCGCAGGATAACGCGCTTTCGGCCTGGAGCGCATTTCGCTCGAGCTGCCTCGCGCTGGTCAGAAAATCCAACTGGCAGCGGGTCTGCAAGAGCTCCGAAACCATCGACCCACTGGATAGCCGTGCGATCCAGCGCTTTTTCGAAACCAACTTCGTTCCCTATGCCGTGGTCAACGACGACGGCTCCACCACCGGCACCATCACTGGCTACTACGAGCCGATCCTGCGCGGTTCCCGCACTCGACACGGCCCTTACCAGGTTCCCTTGCACCGCCTGCCCACCGGGCTCAGCAAGGCACAGCTCACCCAACCTCGCGCAACGCTGCTCGGCAGCGGTGTACTCAAAGGCCATGAGCTGGTGTGGGTCGACGACCCGGTGGAGGCGGCCTATCTGCAGATCCAGGGATCGGGGCTGATCGAGCTCGACGATGGCACCGTGATGCGTGTCGGCTTCGCCGGTACCAACGAACGAGCGTTCAACTCGTTCAGCCGCTGGCTGCTCGATCGCCGCCAGATCACCCCCGCCCAGGCGACGATGCCGGGCATCCGTACCTGGGCCAAGTCGCATCCCCAGCAGGTCGAGCAGATGCTCAACGTCAATCCTCGCTACATCTATTTCCGCGAACTGCCGCCTGAGTTCGCCGATCCTCAGCTCGGGCCTATCGGTGCGCTGGGCGTGCCGCTGACCGCGGAGCGCAGCATCGCAGTCGACCCGAGCAAGATCCCCCTGGGCGCGCCGGTATTCCTCTCCACGACTCGTCCCTATAGCAGCGAGCCGCTGCAGCGGCTGATGGTGGCCCAGGACACCGGTAGCGCGATCAAGGGCGCGGTGCGTGCCGACTTCTTCTGGGGACGCGGCGACACCGCCGGCGAAAGCGCTGGGCGGATGAAACAAAATGGCCAGCTGTGGGTGCTCATGCCCAACGCTCGCTGAGGCTGGCACGGAACTTGCCTAAGTTGATTGCTCAATAGTCGCATGCCTTGGCCCGTCCTCGTGACGAAGCCGGACCCGGAGACTTCCGGGTCCGGTTCTTTCTCTCGCCAGCCCACGCCTTTTCAACCGCGTTTCGGCTATCATTACGCCATTGAGCCCCCGCCAGGCATTGCCTTCGAGCTCGAAACGACGATCCACGCGAACCGACTCCCCCACCCCGGAGCAATCGCCAAGGGTCGTCATTCGCCGTCCGCTGCACCAAAAGTGTCCAGGCCGGCAAGCTTCGCAGCGCCATCCCGCTGCGTGACTTCCATCCCCGACTACCCTTCGGGAGATCACGACCATGTTGAATCCGCTTTCGCCCCGCTGGCGATCCTACTTCACCCTGTTCCAGGGCTGCCTGCTCAGTGCGCTCGGCATCCATCTGCTGCAGTCGGGCGGTATGCTGATGAGCAGCACAGCTGGCCTTGGCCTGCTGCTCGAACGGGTCACGGCGCTCGACTTCGCGATGCTGTTCTTCATCATCAACCTGCCTTTCTATCTGCTTGGCTGGCGCTCCCTGGGCCGCGCCTTCACCTTGCGCACCCTTGCCTGCGTCACCCTGCTGTCGCTGCTGATCAAGGCATTCGGCGATTGGCTGCCGCTCGGTGACATCAGCCTGCCGATCGCGGCTATCGCCGCCGGACTGCTACTGGGTGTGGGACTGGCGATGATGTTTCGCGAAAACGCCTCGCTCGGGGGCATCAACATCCTTGCCCTGCATCTCGAACGCAGCCGCGGCTGGCATGCCGCACGCACCACGGCCTGCTGGGATCTCGCCCTGGTCGCCACCGCGATGCTGGTCTACAGCCCCTCGGAGATCATCTTCTCGCTGCTCGCCTTCGCGGTGCTGGCCGTGGTTCTGGCCCATCACCATCGCAAGCAGTCGACCAGCGAGACACCGGCACGGAGTGAGCAGCAGCGGCTCGAGCGCGCACGCGCCTGATAGCGAAAGTATGGAAACGGCGTTTTGCTCCAAGCCTGTTAAACTCAGCTCAAGTTGAGTAGTCATCCGGAGTGGACGCCGATGAAGTGGGACAAGGGTCGTCGTAGCGACAACGTCGAGGATCGACGTAGTGCGGGATCGGGCAGGCGCCTGCCGATAGGCGGCAAAGGGCTGAGCCTTGGCGGCGTTGCCATCGTGCTGGTGGTGGGCATGCTGCTTGGGCAGGACCCGCTTCAGCTGCTGGGCCAATTGATCGGCCAGGAAGGCTACGAACAGAGCCCGCCGACCCAGCAGCAGGTCGATGATCCCGAACAGGCACAGCGGGTCGACTTCGTCAGGGCGATTCTCGGCGATACCGAGGATACCTGGCAGCAGCTCTTCGACGAGCGCGGCGAACGCTACAGCGATCCACGGCTGGTACTGTTCAACGGCGGCGTCGACTCCGCCTGCGGCTTCGCCTCATCGGCGGTCGGCCCGTTCTACTGTCCGGGCGACGACCAAGTCTATCTCGATCTCTCCTTCTTCGATGAAATGGCCCAGCGCTTCTCCGCCGCCGGCGACTTCGCCCAAGCCTACGTGATCGCGCACGAAGTCGGCCACCACGTCCAGAACCAGCTGGGTATCTCACAGCGGGTGCAGCAGCTGAGCCAGAGCGGTGCGCCGATGGAAGGCGCCGACGGCCTCTCGGTGCGACAGGAGCTACAGGCCGACTGCTTCGCCGGGATTTGGGCCAACCGCGCCCAGGCTCGCCACGCCTGGCTCGAGAGCGGCGACGTGGAAGAAGCGCTCAACGCCGCCAGCGCGATAGGTGACGACCGCCTGCAGCGCGAGACCCAAGGCCAGGTAGTACCCGACGCCTTCACCCACGGCAGCTCCGCCCAGCGCGTCGCCTGGTTCCAGCGCGGCTTCAGCGCCGGCGACATCGATCAGTGCGATAGCTTCAGCGCCGACACGCTTTGAGATTCGTGGTGAGCCATGTCCCTCGATCGTTCGTTCCTCACACTCGGGACGAACGGGTTTATCAACCGAGGGAGGCGACCATCACTGCCTTGATCGTGTGCAGCCTGTTCTCAGCCTGGTCGAAGGCGACGTTGGCCGGTGATTCGAACACCGCCTCGGTGACTTCGATGCCATCCGCGAGCTCGGGATAGCGCTCGGCGACCTGCCGGCCGATCGCGGTCTCGGTATTGTGGAAGGCGGGCAGGCAGTGCATGAACTTGACCGCAGGATTGTTGGCCGCGGCCATCATCGCGGTATCGACCCGATAGGGTGAGAGCAGCGCGATGCGCTCGTCCCAGGCCTCGACCGGCTCGCCCATCGAGACCCAGATGTCGGTATGGATGAAATCGACCCCGTCCACCGCCGCCTTCGCCTCCTCGGTGAGCGTGATCCTTGCACCGCTCGACTCGGCAAAGCCACGGCACTGATCGACGAACTCCTCGTCCGGCCACAGCTCGCGCGGCGCGCCGATGCGTACGTCCATGCCGAGCTTGGCGCCGATCATCAGAAGCGATCTGCCCATGTTGTAACGCGCGTCACCCAGGTAGGCATAGCTGATCTGCCTAAGCGGCTTGTCGCAGTGCTCGCGCATGGTCATCACATCGGCGAGCATCTGGGTCGGATGGAACTGCGCGGTCAGCCCGTTGAACACCGGCACGCCGGCATAGCGGGCCAGCTCCTCGACGGTCGACTGCTCGGCGCCGCGGTATTCGATCGCATCGAACATCCGCCCGAGCACCCGCGCGGTGTCCTTGATCGACTCCTTGTGCCCGATCTGCGACGAGGAAGGCTCGATGTAGGTGACCCCGGCGCCTTGGTCGCGCGCCGCCACCTCGAAAGCGCAGCGGGTGCGGGTGGAGGTCTTCTCGAAGATCAGCGCGATGTTCTTGCCGATCAGGCGCTGATTCTCGAGCCCGGCGTACTTGGCGCGCTTGAGATCGATGGACAGGTCGACCAGGAACTCGATCTCACGCCTGTCATGGTGCATGAGACTTAGAAGATGGCGGTTTTTGAGGTTGAAGGCCATGACGCTGTTTCCATGAAAATAGCGAACGATCGCAGCGATTGGCTGCCTCGTTCGTCACCAAGAGAATCCCCGACCATAGCAGGAACCGCGAGCCAAGCGAAGCGCCGGGATAACCTCCCCGCTCGTCCCAGCACCTCCTCCAAAGGGACAATTGCTTTGTACCACAACCATGGTTTATATTCTTCTTTTTTAATACATTTGAAAATTTAATAAAATACTAAAATACTTAAAATTAAAAAAACATGGTGAACTATATGGCTAACCATCTGCTGGCAGGGCTATTCGGATTAGTCGTTGCAATTTTAATTGCACTACTGACGTCTTTTTTGCAACAAAGGAATTGGCGAAATCAAGCTTTAGTAAAAGAATATGATAGAGAAAGAGAATCGGCTATCTCTTTAATAAGTGAACTATCATCTTTATTACATAAGCGTATTTACAGACAGAAGAGATACTTATGGGCTACCCAAAGCCCTAATAATAATCAAGCAGATATTGATGAGTATCGCTCCACACTTCTAGAATGGAACGATAAACTGGGAGAAATTAGTGTTCGATTAGAATACTCTTTTGGAAAAGAAGCCTCTTTGGAGTTGGAAAGAAATTTTCAGCAAGAGTTGGCTTCAATAAATTCTATTATTTATGGTGTTCAAATAGGAAAATCTTCACCACAAAGTCTACATGGGCTTGAAACACGTTTAAACACTCTCACTGGGTTGTCCAATATATTGATAGAAAAATTTCTACTTAGAATCAGATTGATGCGCTTTGCATCCTTCTCTGGTCGAGGAGAAATTAGTTTTCAAAATAGAAGCAATTTGTCACATTTTTACTTATTCCGAAGACTATTAGGAATGACCCAAAAGTGAAAGTGAAAATTCCATTCTTTTTCTAATATTGTAACTCCATCTAGGAGAAATTTTATACGCTTCCGTAAAAAAACGATCTATGTCGCAAATATGCAATAAAAAAATCAAATTTTCAGCAAAAACTATAGACTTAGGCATCGGATAGACTAGTAGACTAGCCACTAATGCAGCTTCTCTTTCATCTAACTCATTGCTTGCTTTCCCAAAGAGACGGTTGCTAGCACTGTCACAACCATTTAGCTTATATCCAAAATATGCGCAGCTTAAATAAGTCCTCAATATTCTAATTTTGTTTACACGATGACTTAACAGCCAAGCCAACATTAATTCATTAAACTTCCTTCCAAAGGTTCTCTCACGTCTATTTAAATAAGTACGAACATATTGTTGCTCTATAGTACTCATTCCACCAATTCTTTTATTTTTTAAGATTTGACGTAAAATCCTCCAAACAGCACGATAATCAATTCCTTTATGTTTAAAATAATATCTATCTTCCAGCGCAAGAACATGTCGTTCCAATACCTGAAGACCATTTGAATATAACAAACTCGAGTCCCATCTAGGTTGCATAGTATCCAGTATTAGTTCATCGAGTGAAATATTAAAAAAGATAAGCCATCCTTTAATATCAAACCAATATTTGGGTTCACCACTGCAATAAGGTATTTTTATTTTCATGTCCTTTTCATTTCCTCAGATCGATAAGAATCTAATTTAAAAGTTATTCCAAAAAATTATTGCCAAGATGCTAAAAATCAATGTTTTTAAGAGTACCGAATTATAGAAAGCATCCTATATCCATCTTTTGTACCAATAAGTTACTCGTCTACTGCACATATGCTAAAAAATACTTTTACACAGCCACCATGGTCGACTAATTCTTACAAACAAGTCCATTCCGCCAAAATTCTGCCGACACTCATAGAGAATGACAACTACGATGCGCTGTCGTTTTGGTAGTAAAGATAGATTTTAGCAGTCTGAATAGGCTGTGAATAGATGTGGTTCATGAATCGATTACGTCCGCTCAGGTAAATCAATCGGTGAAGGACTTGCCATTGTCGGTCAGCACTTTCCTCCCTTGAACAACGCCTTCTCTTTTAAACTTGCAAGCGTCCGATGCCGAGTGGCTATTGCTCTCACTCCACCGTAACGCTTTTGGCCAGGTTACGGGGCTGATCGACGTCCGTGCCGCGCAGCACCGCGACGTGGTAGGCGAGCAGTTGCAGCGGCAGGGTGTAGACGATCGGGGCGAGCAGTTCGTCGACCGCGGGCAGTGCGATCACGGTGACGCCTTCGCTTTCGCGAATTCCTGAGGCTTCGTCGGCGAAGACGAACAGCTGGCCGCCGCGGGTGCGCACCTCCTGGAGGTTCGATTTGAGCTTCTCGAGCAGCTCGTCGTTGGGCGCTACCGCGACCACCGGCATATCGCCGTCCACCAGCGCCAGAGGGCCATGCTTGAGCTCGCCTGCAGGATAGGCCTCGGCATGGATGTAGGAGATCTCCTTGAGCTTCAGCGCGCCTTCCAGGGCGATCGGGAACTGCGTTCCGCGGCCTAGGAACAGTGCGTGCTGCTTTTCGCCGAAGGCGGAGGCGAGCCGCTCGATGGTGGCGTCGAGCTTAAGCGTTCGGGCGATCACCCGGGGCAGTCCGCGCAGCGCTTCGATCAGCCCGGCGGCGACCGGGTCGTCGCCCTGGCGAACCCGGCGCAGCGACAGCGCGAGCAGCATAAGGGCGGTAAGCTGGGTGGTGAACGCCTTGGTCGAGGCAACGCCGATCTCGGGGCCGGCGAGGGTCAGAAGCGAAAGCTGCGACTCACGCACCAGCGAACTGCCGGCGACGTTGCAGATCGCAAGGCTGCCCAGATAGTCACCGCGCCCCTGGGCATGGCGCAGCGCGGCGAGGGTGTCGGCGGTCTCACCGGACTGCGACAGGGTGACGAACAGCGTGTTGCGCGGCACCACCACTTCGCGGTAGCGGTATTCGGAGGCGACCTCGACCTGGGTCGGGATGCCGGCGAGCTTCTCGAGCCAGTAGCGGGCGACCATTCCGGCGTGGTAGCTGGTGCCGCAGGCCACGATGTGAATCGCCTCTATCCGCTCGAACAGCTCCTCGGCGGTGGCGCCGAAGGCGCGCGACAGCGCATGGTCCGAAGCAAGGCGCCCTTCGAGCGTGGCAGCGATCACCTCCGACTGCTCGAAGATCTCTTTTTGCATGAAGTGGCGAAAGCGCCCTTTGCTCGCCGCGCCATCGCCGTGCTCGTAGGTGACCACCGCGCGCTCGACCGGCTGCCCGGTACGGTCGTGGATCTCGAGCGCACCGCCGCGGCAGAGCTGCACCACATCGCCCTCGTGCAGGTAGATGAAGCGATCGGTGACCTGCAACAGCGCCAGCGGATCGGAGGCGAGGAAGATTTCATCGATGCCGACCCCGACCACCAGTGGGCTGCCCTTGCGCGCGCCGATGATCCGCTCGCCCTGGTCACGGTGCATGACCGCGATCGCATAGGCACCATCGAGCCGCGCGATCACCCGTTCGACCGCGGCGAAAAGATCACCCAGGCGAGAGAATTCACGATCGATCAGGTGCGCGATCACCTCGGTATCGGTCTCGGAGGAGAAACGGTAGCCGTCGGCTTCGAGTTCCACGCGCAGAGGCTCGAAGTTCTCGATGATGCCGTTGTGCACCACCGCCAGGCGGCCGTTGGAGAAGTGCGGATGGGCATTCTCCACCGTCGGCCGGCCGTGGGTCGCCCAGCGGGTATGGGCGATCCCGCAGCGTCCGGAGAGCGGTGCCCTGGCGAGCTCGGCTTCCAACGCGGCGACCTTGCCCACCGCCCGCCGGCGTGCAAGCGCGCTTTGGTCATCGAGCGTCGCCATGCCGGCGCTATCGTAGCCGCGATACTCGAGCCGCTTGAGCCCTTCGAGCAGGATACCCTGCACCTGCCGGCAAGCGATCGCTCCAACGATCCCGCACATAGCCCTTCTCCTCGCGCTCGCCCCGGCAATGCAAGGGCGCTTGATGAATCCTGCTTGATCAATGTTCCGAGACGAACTCAGCCCGCCTCGCCAGCTCCTTCGACCACCACCAGTTCGACGCCGCGGGCAGTGATACGCTCGCGCAGCGCTGGTTCGAGCCGGTCATCGGTGATCAGCACGTCGATCGCCTCCCAGTCGAGCTCGAGATTCGGCATTCGCCGCCCGACCTTGTCCGCCTCGGCCATCACCACCACCTCGCGTGCCACCTCGGCCATCACCTGGGAAAGCCGGATCAGCTCGTTGAAGGTAGTGGTACCACGCTCGAGATCGATGCCATCGGCGCCGATGAACAGTTGGTCGAAGTCATAGGCGCGCAGCACCTGCTCGGCGATCTGGCCCTGGAACGAGTTCGAGCGCTCGTCCCAGGTACCGCCGGTCATCAAGAGCGATGGGTGGCTCGGAAGCTCGCGCAGGGCGTTGGCGACCATCAGCGAATTGGTCATCGCCACCAGCCCGAGCACGTCCTCGAGTTCAGGGATCAGCGCCGCGGTGGTACTGCCGCTGTCGATGATGATCCGTGCATGATCGCGGATGCGACGGCGCGCCTCGTGGGCGATTCGCTGCTTGATCGGTGAAATCCGCGCGGGCTCGGCCTGTTCACGGGGGATCAGCGCGGCACCGCCATAGCGGCGGATCAACCGACCGGCATCCTCGAGCAGGGCGAGATCCTTGCGGATGGTCACTTCCGAAGTGGCGAAATAGTGGGCCAGCGCCTCGACGCTGATCTCTCCTTGCTCTTCGAGCAGGGAGAGGATCTCTTCACGACGTGCGGGCGTTCTTCTCGACATGGAATACTCTATCGTAGCCGTGAAAAAAACGGCGTTTCCGAAAGATTATATCTTTCGAACACGCCGTTCAATGTTTCAATTCGAAATCAACCCTTCTTGGGTCGCTGCCAGCCGGTCTTCTCGACCTGGCGGCTGCGGGCGACCACCAATCGGTCGTGCTCCACCGCCTGGGTCAGCGTCGAGCCAGCGGCGATGGTCACGCGATCGCCGATCGTGATCGGCGCCACCAGCGCCGTATTGGAACCGACGAAGACCTCGTCACCGATCTCGGTGCGGTGCTTGTTCACCCCATCGTAGTTGCAGGTGATGGTCCCGGCACCGACATTGGTGTCTCGGCCTATCCGCGCATCGCCGATGTAGCTCAGGTGGTTGACCTTGCTGCCGGCACCGATCCGCGCCTGCTTGGTTTCGACGAAGTTGCCGATCCGCACGCCGCGGGCCAGCACGGTACCAGGGCGCAGCCGGGCAAAGGGCCCGATCTGGCTGTCGCCTTCGATCTCGGCGCCGTCGATCACGCTGTGCGCCTCGATCCGGGTGCCGGGCCCGATGTTCGCATCGCGGATCACGCAATAGGGCCCGACGCTCACGTTCTCGCCCAGGCTCACCTCGCCTTCGAACACGCAGCCAACGTCGATCGAGACGTCGAACCCGACTTCGAGCGAGCCACGCAGTTCGAAGCGGGAAGGGTCGCTCAGCGTCGCGCCCTCGGCCATCACCCGCTCGGCCTGTTCACGCTGAAGCCAGCGTTCGAGCGCGGCGAGCTGAGTCCGGTCATTGACGCCTGCAACCTCCTGGACGTGCTCGGGCTGGGCCGCGTCGATCTCGATACCTTCGCACCGCGCCATGGCGACGATATCGGTGAGGTAGTACTCGCCCTGGGCATTGGCCGAGGAGAGCTTCGGCAGCCAGCGCTTCAGCAGCGCTCCGGTGGTGGCGAGAATACCGGTATTGCACTCGCGCACCCGACGCTGCTCCAAGCTTGCGTCCTTGTGCTCGACGATGCTCGAGATCCGCCCACTCCCATCGCGAATGATCCGTCCATAGCCGGAGGGATCGGCGAGTTCGACGGTGAGCAGATTGAGCCGGTCGTGATCGAGCCCTTCGATCAGTCGCTCGAGGGTTTCGCCCCGGATCAGCGGCACATCACCGTAGAGCACCAGCACCGGGCCGTCGCCCAGCGACGCCAGCGCCTGGGCCACCGCGTGGCCAGTACCCAGCTGCTCGGACTGCACCACGAAATCCAGGCCCTGGCCTGCGAACGCCGACTCGATCCGTTTTGCACCGTGTCCGATCACGACGTGCAGGCGCGCATCCCCAAGCGTTCTGGCTGCGTCTACCACCCTCTGCAGCATCGGCCGGCCGGCAAGCGGGTGAAGGACCTTGGGCAGCCTGGAGCGCATCCGGCTGCCTTGGCCGGCGGCGAGGATCACGACATCGAGGGACATGGATACTCCGCGGAAAATCGATTGAATGGAGAAAGCGCACAGCGATGCGTCGAGCACCGCCGGCCGGGAATGGAGGGATTACACCACAGCGCAGCGACCGGCGGCACGCATCCAAGGCGGTTAAAACGCAAACGCCCCGGCCAAGGCCAGGGCGTCTGGAACGACATCAACGATCAGGACTTGCGGCGCTTGAGCTCGTTGAGGGTGCGAAGCCGCGCGTTGGCCTCGGCGATATCGGCAAGCGCGCTCGAATAATCGAGCTCGGCTTTCTTATTGCCGATCGCCCGCTGTGCCTCGTCGCGTACATGCTGCGCTGCAGCCTCGTCGAGGTCGCGCGCCCGCGCGGCCGTGTCGGCGAGGATCGACACCATATCCGGCTGAATCTCGAGGAAGCCACCGGAGACGTAGAACACCTCCTCCTGGCCACCTTCGCGTGTCACTTGCACCGGCCCCGGCGCCAGCAGGGTCAGCAGCGGCTCGTGGCCCGCGCGAATGCCCAGCTCACCCTCGATGCCGGTGGCGACGACCTGCGAAACCTTACCGGAGAAGATCGCTGTCTCGACGCTGACGATGTCGCACTGGAAGCTGTTTGCCATCTCTGTCTCCTACCGACGCCGCCCCTGGGCGGCGTCGAATGAAGGAATGCTCAGCGCATGCCCTTTGCTTTCTCGATCGCTTCTTCGATGCCGCCGACCATGTAGAACGCCTGCTCGGGCAGATCGTCGTAGTCACCGTCGAGGATCCCGGTGAAGCCGGCGATGGTGTCCTTGAGCGAAACGTACTTGCCCGGTGCACCGGTGAACACTTCGGCGACGAAGAACGGCTGCGACAGGAAGCGCTGGATCTTACGCGCGCGGGCAACGGTCGCCTTGTCTTCGTCGGAGAGCTCGTCCATGCCGAGGATCGCGATGATGTCCTTGAGCTCCTTGTAGCGCTGGAGCACGTTCTGGACACGCCGTGCGACATTGTAGTGCTCCTCGCCGACGACCAGCGGATCGAGCTGACGCGAGGTCGAGTCGAGCGGATCGATCGCGGGATAGATGCCGAGCTCGGCGATCTGGCGCGAGAGTACGACGGTGGCATCGAGGTGCGCGAAGGTGGTCGCCGGCGACGGGTCGGTCAAGTCGTCCGCTGGGACGTAGACCGCCTGGACCGAGGTGATCGAGCCGGTCTTGGTCGAGGTGATGCGCTCTTGGAGCATGCCCATCTCTTCGGCCAGGGTCGGCTGGTAGCCCACCGCGGAAGGCATACGCCCGAGCAGTGCGGACACTTCGGTACCGGCCAGGGTGAAGCGGTAGATGTTGTCGATGAACAACAGTACGTCACGGCCTTCGTCGCGGAACTTCTCGGCGATGGTCAGACCGGTGAGCGCGACGCGCAGACGGTTGCCCGGCGGCTCGTTCATCTGGCCGTAGACCAGCGCGACCTTGTCGAGGACGTTCGACTCCTTCATCTCATGATAGAAGTCGTTACCTTCACGGGTACGCTCGCCGACACCGGCGAACACCGAGAAGCCGGAGTGCTCGACCGCGATGTTACGGATCAGCTCCATCATGTTGACGGTCTTGCCGACACCGGCGCCACCGAACAGACCGACCTTGCCGCCCTTGGCGAACGGGCAGACCAGGTCGATGACCTTGATCCCGGTCTCAAGCAGCTCGTTGGAGGCTGCCTGGTCGGCATAGCCCGGCGCGCGGCGGTGGATCGACATCCGCACTTCCTCACCGATCGGACCGGCTTCGTCGATCGGTCGACCAAGCACGTCCATGATCCGGCCGAGGGTCTGGGTGCCTACCGGCACCTGGATCGGCGCACCGGTGCTGGAGATCGGCAGGCCGCGCTTCAGCCCTTCGGTGGATCCCATCGCGATCGCGCGCACGACGCAGTCGCCCAGCTGTTGCTGGACTTCGAGCACGGTCTCGGTGTTGTCTACGTTGAGTGCATCGTAGACCTTGGGCACGTCTTCGCGGGGAAACTCCACATCGATGACAGCGCCGATGATTTGTACGATATGTCCGCTCATCTGGTGTCCTCTAAACCTGCAATTCTGTCATGCCGCCAGGCATGTCGAATGATCCATGGGCGGCGTCGCCTTCGGCATCAGACCGCCGCGGCACCGCCAACAATCTCGGAGATCTCTTGGGTGATCGCCGCCTGACGCGCCTTGTTATAGGCCAACTGCAGGTCGCTGATGATTTCACCAGCGTTGTCGGAGGCATTCTTCATCGCGATCATCCGAGCCGCCTGCTCACAAGCGATGTTCTCGACCACTGCCTGATAGACCTGTGATTCGACGTAGCGCACCAGCAGTCCATCGAGGATCACTTTCGGATCCTCAGGCTCGAAGAGGTAGAACCAGCTCCCCTTGCTCGCCACCGGCGCTTCCTCAGGGTTGGCCTCGAGCGGCAGCAGCTGACGCACGACCGGCTTCTGGGTCATGGTGTTGACGAACTCGTTCGCCACCACCACCAGCCGATCCAGCTTGCCTTCGTCGAAAGCGTCGAGCATCACCTTGATACTGCCGAGCAGGGCACTGACTTCGGGGGCATCGCCCAGGCCCGACTTGGAAGCCACCAGCTCGCCGCCGTACTTCTTGAAGAAGCTCGCGCCCTTGCTGCCGATCGCGCAGAACGCCACCCCGATTCCCTGATCGTGGTAGCGCTTGGCTTCGCTCAGCGCGGCCTTGAACACGTTGACGTTGAGACCACCGCACAGCCCACGGTCGGTGGTGACGATGATCAAGCCAACGCGCTTGAGCTCACGCTGCATCAAGTAGGGGTGGCGATAATCCAGGTTCGCATCCGCGGTGTGGTAGCACACCTCGCGAACCTTGCGCGCATAGGGCTGACTCGCCGTCATGCGCTCTTGAGCCCGGCGCATCTTCGACGCAGCGACCATCTCCATCGCACTGGTGATCTTCTGCGTGTTCTTGATGCTGCCGATCTGTTGCTTGATCTCTTTTCCGGCTGCCATGGCGATCTCCTGTACGAACCCGGAAACGTGTTGCTTGAGGCTTGAACCCGCCGCGCCACGTTCGCTGGCGGCGTCCGGAGCGATCCGGCACGCCTCCTTAGAGCATCGGGGGGCGCATCCGCGCCCACCTAGCCTTGCTTAGTTGCGGGTCGCCTTGAAGCTCTCGACGGCTTCCTTGAGACCTTTCTGGATCTCGTCGTCGTAGCCGCCCTTCTGGTTGATCTTGTCCAGCAGCTCGGCATGCTCGGTGTGCATGTACTCGAGCAGATCGCGTTCGAAGACCAATACGTCGCTGACCGCCACGTCGTTCAGGTAGCCTTCGTTGGCGGTGTACAGGGACACCGCCATTTCAGCGACCGACATCGGTGCGAACTGCTTCTGCTTCATCAGTTCGGTGACGCGCTGGCCGTGCTCGAGCTGCTTGCGGGTGGCTTCGTCGAGGTCAGAGGCGAATTGCGAGAACGCCGCCAGCTCGCGATACTGCGCGAGCGCCAGACGCACGCCGCCGCCGAGCTTCTTGATCGCCTTGGTCTGCGCCGCGCCACCGACACGGGAGACCGAGAGACCGGCGTTGATCGCCGGACGCACGCCCGAGTTGAACAGGTTGGTCTCGAGGAAGATCTGGCCATCGGTGATCGAGATCACGTTGGTCGGAACGAACGCCGAAACGTCGCCGCCCTGGGTCTCGATGATCGGCAGCGCGGTCAACGAGCCGGTCTGGCCTTTCACTTCACCCTTGGTGAACTCTTCGACGTACGCGGCGCTGACGCGCGAGGCACGCTCGAGCAGACGCGAGTGGAGATAGAAGACGTCGCCGGGATAGGCTTCACGACCCGGGGGGCGCTTGAGCAGCAGCGAGATCTGGCGATAGGCCCAGGCCTGCTTGGTCAGATCGTCATAGACGATCAGCGCGTCCTGGCCGCGATCGCGGAAGTATTCGCCCATGGTGCAGCCGGCGTAGGGTGCCAGGTACTGCATCGCGGCAGGGTCGGCGGCGCCGGCGGCGACGATGATGGTGTGATCCATCGCGCCGTGGTCTTCGAGCTTACGCACCATGTTGGCGATGGTCGACTGCTTCTGGCCGATGGCCACGTAGACGCAGACGACGCCCTTGCCTTTCTGGTTGATGATCGCATCGATCGCGATCGCCGACTTGCCTACCTGGCGATCGCCGATGATCAGCTCGCGCTGACCGCGGCCGATCGGCACCATCGCATCGATCGCTTTGAGACCGGTCTGCACCGGCTGATCGACGCCCTGACGCCAGATGACGCCGGGTGCGATCTTCTCGATCGCATCGCGCTCGGTCGCCTTGATGTCGCCCTTGCCATCGATCGGATTACCGAGCGCGTCGACCACGCGGCCGATCAGCTCGGGGCCGACCGGCACTTCGAGAATGCGGCCGGTGCACTTGCCGATCATGCCCTCGGTGAGCATCTCATAGTCGCCGAGCACCACGATGCCTACGCTGTCGCGCTCGAGGTTGAGCACCATGCCGTAGACATCGCCAGGGAACTCGATCATCTCGCCGTACATGGCGTCGGTGAGCCCATGGACGGTGACGATGCCGTCGGCGACGCTGACGATGGTGCCCTCGTTGTGGGCTTCAAGACCGGCATCGAGCTTTTCGATCCGGCTCTTGATGATGTCGCTGATTTCGGAAGGATTCAGTTGCTGCATGCCATGTCCCCTGACCTCAGGCGTTCAGACTGCTCTCGAGCTGCGCCAATCGTCCGCGCAGCGACCCGTCGATGACGGTATCGCCTGCATGGATGATGACACCGCCGATCAGCGAGCCGTCCACTGAAGTGGTGATAGAGATTTCACGGTCGAGGCGCTTCTTGAGCGCGTCGGCGAGCTTGCCCTGCTGCGCATCGCTCAAGGCAAAGGCGCTGATGATTTCGACCTCGACGCGGCGCTCGTGCTCGGCGCGAGCAGCCTCGAACTGTTCAAATATCTCGGCCAGCGCCGCCAGTCGCCCGTTCTCGGCGAGCAGGGCAACGAAGTTGGCGCCCCGAGCGTCGAGCTGGTCGCCGCAGAGTTCGACGATGATTTCCGCCGTGCGGCCCGGCGCGTGACGCGGATCTTCGATCACGCTTTCGACGCGAGGATCCAGAACCACCCAGGCGAGGAGCTCGAGCATCTTCGACCAGTTGCTCAGGTCACCCTGCGCAACCGCCGTTTCGAAAGCTGCCTTGGCGTAAGGCCTGGCGACCGTAGCGGGATTCGACTGTGCCATGAAATCCTCCCTCAGAGCTCGGCGGCGAGCTTGTCGAGAAGATCAGCGTGCTTCTTCTCATCGACGGAGGACTCGAGGATCCGTTCAGCACCCTGCACGGCGAGCGACGCGACCTGCGCGCGCAGCGCGAGCTTGGCGCTCTGCACTTCCTGCTCGATCTCGGCGCGGGCGCTGTCGATCATTCGCTGACCTTCCACCCGCGCGGTCTCGCGTGCTTCCTCGATCATCTTGTTCGAGCGCGAACGCGCTTGCTCGACGATCTTGGCTGCCTCGTCACGCGTCTCGCGCAGGATCTGCTCGGCTTCGGCCTGGGCGCGGTCGAGTTCCTGCTTGGCACGATCTGCGGCATTGAGACCTTCGGCGATCTTCTTCTCACGCTCTGCGAGCGCACTGGAGATCGGCGGCCACACGTACTTCATGCAGAACCAGACAAAGATCGCGAACGAGATCGCTTGTCCGATGAGTGTCAGGTTGATGTTCACAGGCGAGTACCTTTGACAATTCGTGGTGACCGGAATCGTGAGAGCCGAGCCAGCTGGTTAGAACCCGCCCGGCACTGGCGGATCAACCAGCGACGACGAAGATCAGGTACATCGCGATACCGACACCGATCATCGGCACGGCGTCCAGCAGGCCGGCCATCAGGAAGGTACGAGTCTGGAGCAGGTTGCTCAGCTCAGGCTGGCGAGCGGTGGACTCGAGCAGCTTGCCACCGAGGATGGCGAAACCGATACCGGTGCCGAGCGCGCCGAGACCGATCATGATCGAGGCAGCGATGTAAATCATTTCCATGGTGAGGCTCCTGTAGATAAACCAAGGTTGGGTCGGTTCAAGGGTAAGTGCAGATGCGTCCAGTCACCGAGGCATCGCGCACGACGTCGATCGATCCAGCGCCCCGGCGCAGAGTGGTCGGCGTCGGCCAGACCGGACTGCGCCACGCGGCGCGAGCTCGATGATTCCTTTTAGTGTTTCTCGTGGGCCTGGCTCAGGTAGACGATGGTCAGCATCATGAAGATGAAGGCCTGCAGGGGGATCACCAGGATATGGAAGATCGCCCACGGCACGTCCAGCGCCCATTGGATCCAGAACGGCAGCAGGGCGATCAGGATGAAGATCACCTCGCCGGCGAACATGTTGCCGAACAGTCGAAGACCCAGAGAGAGCGGTTTGACCAGCAGTCCGATCAGTTCGAGCACCAGGTTGAACGGCACCAGCGCCCAGTGATTGAACGGGGTGAAGGCCAGCTCGCGAGAGAAGCCGCCGATGCCCTTGATCTTGATGCTGTAGTAGAGGATCAGCGCGAAGACGCTCAGCGCCATGCCCATGGTGACATTGGGGTCGGCGGTCGGCACCGGCTTCATGTACTCGACGCCGAGCAGGGCGGCGATGCTGGGAATCAGGTCGACCGGCAGGAACTTGATCGAGTTCATCAGCAGGATCCAGACGAAGATCGTCAGAGCCAGCGGGGCGATCAGATTGCTATTGCCATGGAAGGTGTTGCGTACCAGGTCACCGACGAAGACCACCGCCATCTCGACGATGTTCTGGGTACGCCCCGGCACACCGGTGGTCATCGACTTGGCGACGCGCCGGAAGAGCCAGAGGAAGGCCACGCCGATCAGGATCGACCAGAACATCGAATCGAGGTGAATGGACCAGAAGCCCATCGCCTGGACGTCAGCGCTGCTGTGGGCCAGTGACCAACCGCGTTCCGGGTGCAGACCAAAGGTCAGATTCTGGAGGTGGTGATTGATGTATGCCGATGATGCTGACGATTCGCTCGCGACCATTGATCTGCCTCAAATCCGGCGGCTAACCAGCCCGCGCAGCAGCCAGGGGGCTAGCCAGTGCGCAAGGGAGGTCGCCACGTAAGCACAAAAGAACGAAGCTGGGTTTGAGGGGGGCACTAGCGCGAACACGATCGCGAAGAGTGCCACCGTCAAACCGAACTTACCCGCTGCCGCACGGTAGAGCGTGCCGACGGAACCTTGCGAGGCACGAGCCGAGTAGACACGCGAAAACTGCCAGGCGAAATAGAAGCAGGGAATCACGCTGACCAACGCACCGGAGAACGCGCTGAAAGCGGCCTGTTGGTCGATCGCAAGCAACGCGACCAGTGCCGCCGCCATTCCCACGGCCGACTGAACCGCCACGATCTTGAACGGCAAGGTGTCGCGCGGCTTTCTTTGGCGATGTACCGCGGAACTCACTCGCTGCATGATGTCCAAGTACTCGACTGTCTTTCCGGGCGGCGCCTGGCGCTTAGAATGCGCGCAAGCCAAGGTTCGGCTTCAAAATTCCGGCGAATTATAAGGCGCGCACAGATGCGCTTCAATGCAATGTTGGTCGGAAGCCCGTCTCTTGGGCTTGATTTAAGCCCGCTGAGCACTGATTCCGGCAAATCTGCGGCAAAATGCCGCAGTCCAAAGATCAAACTTCCCATCACTTCAGCGAATGTGGGCGAGTATTCCGTCCAGCTCGTCGAGGCTCGAGTACTTGATCAGTACCTTGCCCTTGCCGGATGCACCATGATCGATCTTCACGGCGGCGCCGAGCAGCTCGCCGAGACGGTTCTCGAGCTGGGCGACATCCGCCGTGCCGCGGGACTCCTTCGCCGGCGGCGATAGCAGCCGACGAACCATCGACTCGGTCTGGCGCACGGTGAGCCCGCGAGCCACCACGTCGCGAGCGGCGTGACGCTGCCGCGCACCCTTCAACGGCAGCAGCGCCCGGGCGTGGCCGACGTCCAGCTCGCCACGCTCCAGCATGCCCTGCACCTCCGCCTCCAGCGCCAGCAATCGCAGCAGGTTGGCCACCTGGGCGCGCGACTTGCCGACCGCCTCGGCGACCTGCTGCTGGGTAAGAGCGAACTCGTCGATCAGTCTCTTCAGCGCCAGCGCCTCGTCGATCGCGCTCAAATCCTCGCGCTGGATGTTCTCGATCAGCGCCAGCGCCAGCGCGGACTCGTCGTCCAATTCCCGAACCACCGCCGGAATCACCTCGAGCCCGGCGAGCTGCGCCGCGCGCCAGCGACGTTCACCGGCGATGATCTCGTAGCGCTGGCGCTCGCCCTTACCGGCGAGCGGGCGCACCACGATCGGCTGCATCACGCCACGGTGCTTGATCGAGGCGGCGAGCTCATCGAGCCGTTCGCGATCGAATTCCCGTCGGGGCTGGTAGCGGCCGCGGCTCAGCGCGCCGAGCTCGAGCCGCAGCAGTCGCTCTGCGTGCTCGTCCTCCGAGCGGGGGGAAGCATCGACCGGAGCTTCGGCTGGATCGGCATGCCGCTCATCGACGCTCACCTCGTCGAGCGGCGTACGGCTGCGGCCCCGCGCGCCGATCAGCGCATCGAGCCCGCGTCCCAGTGCGCGCTTGCGTGTCATGCGAGATTCCCCTCTGCGGATGCCGGCAAGGCAGGCGTGGACGAGACATGGCGTTTCATAGCGAGAGCCTTTTGATCAGCTCCTTGGCCAGCACCCGATAGGCGTGGCTGCCGCGCGAGAGCTTGGCGTATTTGGTCACCGGAAGACCGTGGCTCGGCGCTTCCGCGACGCGCACGTTACGCGGGATGGCGGTCTTCAGCAGGTCGTCGCCGAAATAGTCGGAGAGCTGCTTGCTGACGTCCCGGGTGAGGCTGATGCGATTGTCGTACATGGTTCGCACAATGCCATGAATGGCCAGGGTCGGATTGATGCTCGCTCGCACCTGCTCGACGGTGTCGAGCAGCGCCGAGAGCCCTTCGAGGGCGTAGAACTCGCACTGCAGCGGGATCAATACCCCGTCCGCGGCGGTCAGGGCGTTGACCGTGAGCATGTTGAGCGACGGTGGGCAATCGATCAGCACCACGTCGTAGTCGCCGCTGACCTCGTCGAGCGCCTTGGCCAGGCGCCGTTCACGATGCTCGAAGTCGAGCAGGCTGACCTCGGCGGCAGTGAGGTCGCCATTGCCGGGCAGCAGGTGATAGCCCGCCTTGGGGCAGCGCACGATCGCCTCACGCGCGCTGATCTCGCCGAGCAGCACATCGAGGGCGCCGCCGTTGGGCAGGTCGTGCTTGTCGACCCCGCTGCCCATGGTGGCATGGCCCTGCGGGTCGAGATCGACCAGCAGCACCTTGCGCTTCAGCGCGCCGAGGGCGGCAGCGAGATTGACCGCCGTGGTGGTCTTGCCCACACCGCCTTTCTGGTTGGTCAGCGCGATGATCTGGGTCACGAAGCTGTTCCTTGCTGATCGAGATGATGCTCCGGCGCGAGCCGCAACAGGTGGCGCGCGCCCTCCTCGCCAGGTACCGCGAGGGAGATACGCTCACGGATCACCACACCAGCGGGAGCCCGCTCCTCGTCGACCTCGCGTCGGCCTTTCATCGCCAGCCACTCGCCGCCGGCACCGAGCAGCGGACGGCTCAAGGCGATGAAATCGTCGAGCGAAGCAAAGGCGCGGCTGACGATCTGGTCGAATCCGTGCGCGTCGGTGAAGGCTTCGATCCGCTCGTGCACCGGATGCACGTTGGCGAGACCCAGCTCGAGCACCGCCTGGCGCTGGAAGCGCACCTTCTTGCCGTTGCTGTCGAGCAGGGTGAGTTCCAGCGAAGGATCGAAGATCGCCAGCACTATCCCGGGCAGTCCGGGGCCTGCGCCGACATCGAGCACTCGAGGACCGCGTACCCACGGCACGATGCTCAGGCTGTCGAGCAGGTGGCGTTTGATCATCGCCTCGGGATCACGCACTGCGGTGAGGTTATAAGCGCGGTTCCACTTGTGCAACAGGGCAATGAAACGCAGTAACCGATCACGGCGATCCGCATCGAGTTCCAATCCGAGCCGGGCACAGCCCTGGTCGAGCAGCGCCCCGAGCCTGGGCGCGTCGATCGCTTCCGCCATCAGGCACGCTCCTGGGCGTCGATCCCGAGCGCTCTGCGCTCGCGTTTCTTGAGCTGGATCAGCAGAAGCGATACCGCGGCCGGCGTCACCCCAGAGATCCGCGCGGCCTCGGCGAGCGTACGCGGCCGGGCGCGATCGAGCTTCTGGCGGATTTCGCTGGAGAGTCCGTCGATCCGGGCATAGTCGAGATCCATCGGCAGCAGGGTCTGCTCGTGGCGCTTGAGCTTGTCGATCTCCTCCTGCTGGCGATCGATATAGCCCTGGTACTTGGCCTGGATCTGCACCTGCTCGGCGACCGCCGCGTACGCCACCGGGGCGTCGCCGCGCTTGAGCCCGGCGATGTCCTGGTACTCGAGCTCGGGACGTTTGAGCAAATCGAGCAGGCGCTGTTCGCGGGTGAGCTCGCCGAGCTTCGCCGCCAACCGCTCGGCCTCCTCGGTGCGCGGGTGGATCCAGGTCGAGGCGAGCCAGGCCTGCTCGCGTCCGATCGACTCACGCTTGGCCTCGAAGGCGCGATAGCGCGCATCGTCGACCAGACCGAGCTCGCGGCCCTTTTCGGTCAGGCGCAGATCGGCATTGTCCTCGCGCAGCAGCAGCCGGTATTCGGCGCGCGAGGTGAACATCCGATAGGGCTCCTGGGTACCGAGACGAATCAGGTCGTCGACCATCACCCCGATGTAGGCCTCGTCGCGGCGTGGATACCAGCACTCCCGGCCTTGCGCGCGGCGCGCGGCGTTGAGCCCGGCAAGCAGCCCCTGGGCACCGGCCTCTTCGTAGCCGGTGGTGCCGTTGATCTGTCCGGCGAAGAACAAGTTCTCGACGAAGCGGGTCTCGAGCGAGTGATGCAGGTCGCGTGGATCGAAGAAGTCGTACTCGATCGCATAGCCGGGACGAGTGATGTGCGCCCGTTCCAGGCCCTCGATCGAGCGCACCAGGGAAAGCTGGACGTCGAACGGCAGCGAGGTAGATATCCCGTTGGGATAGAGCTCGTGGGTGGTGAGGCCTTCCGGTTCGATGAACACCTGGTGGCTCTGCTTGTCGGCGAAGCGATGGATCTTATCCTCGATCGACGGGCAGTAGCGCGGTCCGATTCCCTCGATCACCCCCGAATACATCGGCGAGCGATCGAGGTTGGCACGAATGATCTCGTGGGTGCGCTCGTTGGTGTGGGCGATGAAGCAATCGACCTGCCGCGGCTGCATCGCGCTGGTGCCGATGTAGGACATCACTGGGGTCGGCGTGTCGCCCGGCTGCACCTGCATGCGCGAGAAATCGACGCTCCTGGCGTCGATTCGCGGCGGTGTACCGGTCTTCAACCGCGCCACGTTGAACGGCAGCTCACGCAGCCGTGCCGCCAGCGCGGAAGCGCTGGGGTCGCCTGCGCGGCCACCGCTGTGGTTTTCGAGCCCGATGTGGATCACCCCACCGAGGAAGGTGCCAGTGCACAGCACCACCGTCTCGCCATGAAAGCGAATCCCTGCCTGGGTCACCGCGCCGCGCACCTTGCCATCCTCGACGATCAGATCGCTGACCGCCTGCTGGAAGATCGAAAGGTTCGGCTGGTTCTCCAGCATTTCCCGGATCGCCGCCTTGTACAGCACTCGGTCGGCCTGAGCGCGCGTAGCACGCACCGCCGGCCCCTTGCGTGAGTTGAGCACGCGGAACTGGATCCCGGCGCGATCGGTGGCCAGCGCCATGGCGCCACCCAGGGCATCGATCTCCTTGACCAGGTGGCTCTTGCCGATCCCACCGATGGCGGGATTGCACGACATCTGGCCGAGGGTCTCGACATTGTGGGTCAGCAGCAAGGTGTCGACGCCCATGCGAGCGGCGGCGAGCGCGGCTTCGGTTCCGGCATGGCCACCGCCGATGACGATGACGTCAAAGCGGTTGGGGTAATCCACGGTAGTACCTCGAAAGACTGTCGGGGCGCTGGAGCATGCCGGAGAGGGTCGATCCTGCCGTTTGCGTAAGGCGCAAGGCATGCGGTGCGCTGGGGATTAGGCCGCGCATTATAGCGCGCCTGTGGGTAACCGTCAGGGGTTTTCCACACCTCGCTTTTGACCTTGGATTCATTTACTAAACAAAAATAAGAAAAAGGATTTATTTAAAGAAGTTTTGTTGTAGTAGTGACTATTGAGTAGCGATTTTTCTGTGGAAAACCAACTTTTATCCTTTTCATACAGAAAGTTAGGCTGTTCGCTACTGCGATGGAAAGTGGCGGACCGGCTGGGTGCGACCGGTGTGCGGCCTGTGGACAAAATGCATGGTTGTCCACACCCCGAGTTGTGCCCCTGTTTTCAACCGGCGCATACCCTGCTTGTCATCGTTTTCGTTCACGTCCACGTCAAGCTGGTGCGCGGCCAGCGCTGCCGTGGGCTGCAGGCCGATATCGGGGGTCAGGAAAAAAAACTTGTCCACAGCCGGATATCCGCGGATTCCGGGCTGCGCTGGATCGAGCCGACGAAAGTAGGGCGTCTTGAGGCGCTGAGTCTTGAGAAGCTAAGAGAGAGAAAGGCGAGGAGACACGACGCGGGCATTGCGCCCGCGTGATGAACAAGCGGGGATCAGACGGTGAAGGAGATCCCGCAGCCGCAGGTGGTGGTGGCGTTGGGGTTCTGGATCAGGAAGCGGGCACCGGCGAGGCCTTCCTCGAAGTCCACCGTTGAACCGACCAGGTACTGGTAGCTCAACGGATCGACCAGCAGCGAGACGCCGCCGTTTTCGATCACGGTATCGTCTTCCTGAACCTCGTCGCTGAAGTCGAAGCCGTACTGGAAACCGGAGCAGCCGCCTCCGGTGACGTACACGCGCAGCTTGAGCGCGGGGTTGTGCTCTGCTTGCGCCAGTTGGCGCACCCGCGCCGCGGCGCGATCGGTGAGGATCAGCGGAGTCGGGATGAAGGTTTCGGCGCCACTCATGCGTAGCCTCCTGGACAGGTGGTGCGATGGCGGTGGGCGGACGTCGCTGCGGCCTCATCCATCGCAGAATGGGAGATAGTGTAGCATTTCGCCGCGCCGGCTGGCGTCATCGTGGCCGCTGGGCAGGGCGCTTTCCGTTATGATGACGAAGCGTGCAGCCCATTCGTCGTCGGCCGTGTTCGCGGGTCGAGCGAGCGGGCGCGGCAAGTGCGTTGAATTTCAATAAGACCGGCGGTATGCCGGCGTCACTGACCGTTGGTGCTGGACCGATACTGGATTGGGAGTCCGAATGACCGCTTGGCTTTTGGCATTGCACATCCTGGCGCTGATTCTCTGGTTCGCAGCGTTGTTCTACCTGCCGCGTCTTTTCATCTATCACGCCTACGCGCTGCGCCAGCAAGACGAGCAGGGCGCCCATCGCTTCGAGGTGATGGAGCGCAAGCTCTACCGGCTGGCGATGAACCCGGCGATGATCGTCACCCTCTTGCTCGGGATTTCGCTTGCGTTGACCAATCCCGGCTACTTCCTCGGCTCGGCGTGGTTCTACGTCAAGCTGGTACTGGTGGTGCTGCTGATCGGTTATCACCATATGTGCCTCGGGCTGATGCGCCGGCTGCGTAGCAATCAAGGTAAAAAGCCGATGTTCTACAAGATCTTCGCCCTGGTTCCGGTGGTGATCACCGTAGTGGTGGTGATCCTCAGCGTGGTGCAGCCGTTCTGAGCCGCTCATTCGACAGCCGCCCACGGCCGCCGGCGGTGCTGGTGTTCGCCGGGCTCGATCCGAGCAATGGGGCTGGGCTCGGCGCCGACCTGGAGGCGATCCGCGCGGGCGGCGGCTGGGCGCTGAGCGTGCCCACCGCGCTGACGGTGCAGGATACCCACGATGTCGCGCGGGTCGTGCCGGTCGATCCTGGCTACCTGCTCGAGGCGGCGCTGCGGATCAGTGCCGACGTGCCCGTCGCGGCGGTCAAGGTCGGGCTGCTCTCGAGTCTCGGCACCCTCGAGGCGCTGCTATCGTTTCTCGATCTCCATCCCGGCCTGCCGCTGGTGGTCGATCCGGTATTCAAGGCCGGAGGTGGCAGTGAGCTGTCGGGGCAGGCGCTGATCGCCGCCTGCCGGCGCAGGCTGCTGCCGCGGGCGACGATCACCACGCCCAATCGTTGCGAACTCGCCCGACTGGCCGGTGAATACGACGACGATGTCTCCCGCGCGATGGCGCTCTGCGCCGAGGGGCCGGCCGTGCTGGTCACCGGCACGGATCCGCTGCCGGGAGAAACCGCTGGTGAAACGATCGAGCACGTGCTGCATCGCGCAGGTTCCTTTCCACTTCGATGGCAGTGGCCTCGGCTGCCGGGCCGCTACCATGGCTCCGGCTGTACGCTGGCCTCTCGGCTGGCGGTGGCGTTGGCGACAGGCGAGTCGCTCGAACGCGCTTGCGAGATCGCCCAGCGCTTCACTTGGGATGCGCTGGCCGCGAGCCACGCCCTTGGCGGCGGGCAGCGGCTGCCGGAACGTTGGCCTGCGAGGAGGGCGCCTTGAACCCAGCGCATGGCAAGCAGTACCGGGATTGGCGCCGGGGCGTCTACGCGATTACCGACAGCGGGCTGACCCCGGACGACGAACGACTCTTCGCCGCGGTCGAGGCTGCGCTCGAAGGCGGCTTGGCGCTGCTTCAGTACCGCGACAAGTCGAACGACCAAGTCCTGCGCGAACGCCAGGCACGCGGGCTCGCAGCGCGCTGCGCCGCCCATGGGGTGGCGCTGATCATCAATGACGATCTGGCGCTCGCGGCGCGGCTGGGAGTCGGCGTTCACCTCGGCCAGCAGGATGGCTCCATCGCTGCCGCCCGCGCGCTGCTCGGCGAACAGGCGATCATCGGTGCGACCTGCCATGCGAGCCTCGAACTCGCTCGTCGCGCCCGCGACGAAGGCGCGAGCTATCTCGCCTTCGGCCGCTTCTTCGCTTCACGCACCAAGCCAGAGGCGCCGCCGGCCTCGCTCGAGCTGCTCGGCCAGGCGCGAGCGCTGGGGCTGCCTTGCGTTGCGATCGGCGGTATCGATCACAGTAACGCCGCCATCGCGCGCCGCGCCGGCGCGGATCTGATCGCGGTGGTGCACGCGGTATTCGCCGCCGATGATCCGGCTCGCGCGGTGATCGGTCTGCGCGAAGCCCGCTAGGGCGGTTTTTCGCCCTCCGCACTCTGTGCGAGACTGGCGGATAGCATGGCGTACCCGTCCTGGTCTCTGCGGTATCGTGGTCGGCGCCGATAGCGCAGGGATCCCGCGGCCACGCGCTTGGTGTTGCGCCGCCACAGCTTCATTCTCCAGCCAACATTTGCAGGAATCGACGATGACCACCTCCCAGCAGCTCTTCGATCTCGCCCAGCGCCACATTCCTGGAGGGGTCAATTCGCCGGTGCGCGCCTTCAAGGGGCTCGATCGGGCGCCGGTGTTCATCGAGCGTGCCAAGGGCGCCTATCTGTATGACGTCGAGGGCAAGCGCTACATCGACTACGTCGGCTCCTGGGGACCAATGATCACCGGGCATGCCGATGCCGACGTGCTCGCCGCGGTGCGCGAGCGTCTCGATGACGGCCTCTCCTTCGGCACCCCGACCGCGATCGAGACCACCATGGCGGATTTGATCTGCGAGATCATGCCGTCGGTCGAGATGGTGCGGATGGTCAATTCCGGCACCGAAGCGACGATGTCGGCGATCCGCCTCGCCCGCGGCTTCACCGGGCGGGACGCGATCGTCAAGTTCGAAGGCTGCTACCACGGCCATGCCGATTCGCTGCTGGTCAAGGCCGGCTCCGGCGCCTTGACCCATGGAGAGCCGAGCTCCCCTGGCGTGCCCGCTTCGCTGGCCGAGCATACCCTGACGCTCAGCTACAACGATATCGACGCTGTGCGCGAGCTGTTCGCTGCGCGCGGCGGCGAGATCGCCTGCATCATCGTTGAACCCGTGGCCGGCAACATGAACTGCATCCCGCCGCTGCCAGGCTTCCTCGAGACCCTGCGTGAGGTCTGCGACGCGAGCGGTGCGGTGCTGATCTTCGATGAGGTGATGACCGGCTTTCGCGTCGCGCTCGGTGGTGCCCAGGCGCATTACGGCATCACCCCCGACCTGACCTGCCTCGGCAAGATCGTCGGCGGTGGCATGCCGGTTGGCGCCTTCGGCGGCAAGCGCGAGATCATGAGCAGAATCTCGCCGCTCGGCCCGGTCTACCAGGCCGGCACGCTGTCGGGTAATCCGCTCGCGATGGCCGCTGGGATCACCCTGCTCGGCAAGGTGCGCGCCGAGGGTTTCCATGCCGCGCTTTCCGCTCGAGCGGCCGAGCTCTGCGAGGGTCTCGAGCGGCTCGCGCGGGAGGCAGGGATAGCTCTGCTGACCCACCAGGTCGGCGGCATGTTCGGGCTGTTCTTCACCGACCAGCCGGCGGTCGACGACTTCGCCGCCGCCACCGCCTGCGACACCGAGCGCTTTCGGCGCTTCTTCTCGCTGATGCTCGACCAGGGGGTCTATCTGGCACCATCCAACTACGAAGCCGGGTTCATCTCCAGCGCCCATGGCGATGCCGAAATCAGTGCGACCCTACAAGCGGCGGCGAAGGCTTTCGCGGCGCTCTGAGCGCAAGGCGCTGAAAGTGGCGTTGGTCGAAAAGGTGGTTTGGAAGCGATGGCCAGGAGGGAGTCGCGGACGCGCTTTTTCGATAGACTTGATCCATCGGCGCGTTGCGTCTTAGACATCCATCTCGACAGTCAAAGGCCGCCAGGGGCCTATCCCAGCCAGGAGCTAGAACTTGACTCAGCCTTCGCGCCAGCCTTTGTTCGAGGCTCTCCACCGTCACGGCGTACTCGATGCCGAACGCCTTACCGAGGCCGATCGGCTCGATTGCGACCAGCTGATCGAACTGTGCCACCAGATCGCCGAACGCATGCTCGCCCAGCGCGACCGGCCCAAGGCCGTGGCCGAACCGCCCTACCAACGTCTCGACCAGGCGATGCTCGCCTCGCTCGAGCGCCTCTGCGCGCATCCCGCCACCGGTGCCTACGCGGAAGAACTCGAGCAGCTCGGCTACTGGGCGGTCGAGGCCTTCGCGCGGATGCACGGCGCGCTCGAGAAGCGCCGCCAGCTCGGCCTGAGCGTGCCGGTCGGCGAAGTGGTCGAAGGCGATGTCTGCCTCGAACTCGTTGCGGTCTGCTGCGACATTCTCACCCTCGATGGTCTGCCGCTGGCCAACGAAGTGGTGGATCGCTATCTCGAAGGCTGCGGTGACTTCGAGATGATGCGGCTGTTCGACTATGCCGCGGTCTACTATGCGCTGCGTCGTGCCGAAGAGGTGGTCGACCAGCCGCTGGCGCTGCGCCGCTACATCGAGACGACCATCTACATCGCCGAGTTCCGGGTGCCTTACCTGCTGCTCGGGGTGGGGGTGATCGGCAGCGGCAAGAGCCGCTTCACTCAGGCAGCGATGCGCGAGCTCGCCGGTATCCGGGTACGCTCCAACGTCGAGCGCCAGCGATTGCTCGACGAGCGCGCCGCTGCCGGCTTGCCGGTGCTCGGCGAGTACGACCCGGAGATCACCGCTGAAACCTATGCGCGGCTGGCGAAGATCACCGGCGCCCTGCTGGAGGCGAGCTACCCGGTCTACATCGACGCCACCTGCCTCAAGCGCGAGCAGCGTGACCTGCTGCGCAACGAGGCGCAGTCGCGTGGATTAGCGACGCTGATGGTCAATTTCCAGGCCGACCGCGCGACGCTCGAGGCGCGGATTTCCCGCCGCTCGAACCGTCGTCAGGAGCGCCCGGAGGTAGCATTCAAGGTGCTCGACGAGCAGCTCGCCCAGTTCGAGCCGTTCGAAGAGGATGAACGGATCCACCTGATCCAGCTCGACACCACCGCGCGCGACGCCAACGTCACCCTGGTGGCGCTGATCCGAGAGCACCTGCGGCTGAGCTGATCCCGCTGATTTTTCTTAAGTTTTTCCGCCGTTTTCGATCCGTCAAGCTCCGCTAATGAGGAAATGTCCCAGGCACTTTGGGACATTTCCTCAGTAGAGTTATTAACGGCGCGTATCGATAGGTTTCAATATTTATATCGGCTCTTTCTTGTGGATTTATTACTTAAATATTTTATCAGTAAAATCATTAAGTTATGACAAATTAAGTTTGAACAAAAATTAGCTTTACAAAAAGATCGACTCCCCTTCATGACAGTGATGAAAACGCTAATCACGCCTTAATTTCTGTGCGACCAAGGTCGTACTAGCATGATCCTTCCATAGGTTCTTGGACGAAAGCATCGCTTCCCAACCACGTTGCCAACGGCGAATTCGTGCGACCCAGAGATCGGGCCTGCGCTACCGGATTTCATCGCGAACGTCGGACCGACCCTATTTCCAAGGAGAGCCGAGTCATGGACTTCATCGATCGATTGCTGCTTGAGAACCGTGCTTGGGCGCAGGAGAACCGCGCCTATGACCCCGAGCTGTTCGAACGGCTCAGCGCCGGTCAGTCACCCCGGGTGCTATGGATTGGCTGCGCCGACAGCCGAGTGCCGGCAGAGCAGATCTGCAACGCCGAGCCGGGCGAACTGTTCGTCCATCGCAACATTGCCAACGTCGTCGCCGAGGGAGACAGCAGCCGCAGCGTGCTGGAGTACGCGATCGAGGTGCTCCAGGTCGAGCACATCGTGGTCTGTGGCCACCATCGCTGCGGCGGTATCCAGGCCGCCCTGAGCCCGGAGGAGACCGGGCTGCCCCACGTCGATCGCCACCTCGAACCGATCCGGCAGCTGCGCGATGCCCATGTCGACACGCTCCACCCCCTCGCCGAGCGAGACCGCGTGACCACGCTCTCCGAGCTCAACGTTCGAGCCCAGATCGAACTGCTGGCTCGGCTGCCATTGATCAAGAAGGCCCACGAGGAGAAGCGTGGCCCGACCCTGCACGGCATGATGTACGCATTGGAAAGCGGCCAGCTGCGCGAACTGGTGCGCTGGCCGCCGGGCTCTACACACAGTTTCATGACTTCTTCGGCCATGGCGCTCAGCGAATGAACGTCGTCTCGTCCTATCGTTCGTTCATGGCCGCGCGGCAAGGAGGCTTTCGATGAGTGATACCCAGGTCTTGCCTGATCACCCGTTGCGCAATCTGAAATACGATCTTCCCGCTGGGATCGTGGTGTTCCTGGTCGCCATTCCGCTGTGTCTCGGCATCGCCATGGCCTCTGGCGCACCGCCACTCTCTGGTCTGCTCGCCGGCATCGTCGGTGGCCTGGTGGTCACGCTGGTCAGCGGTTCCGCGCTGAGCGTCAGTGGCCCGGCCGCGGGGCTGGTGGTGATCGTGATCGCAGCGATAGAGAGCCTCGGCTTCGACGGCCTGCTGATGGCTACGGTGATCGCCGGGGTATTGCAGATCGTCTTCGGCTACCTGCGCCTCGGTCGAATCGGTGCCTTCGTGCCCAGCTCGGTGATCAAGGGCATGCTCGCGGCGATCGGTCTCATCCTGATCGTCAACCAGCTGCCGCTGATGGCCGGCATCGCCCAGGACGCCGAAGTCGGTCTGTTCGATACCGCGCTGTTCGAGCAGGGCTCCGGCCTCGCGCTGACCATCGCGCTGGTCTCTCTGGCGATCCTGCTGCTGTGGGAGCGTCCTTCGATCAAGGGCTCCGTGCTCGGGCGCCTGCCCGCGCCGCTGGTCGCGGTCGTGGTCGCGGTGCTGATCGACCGACTGATGCCGGCTAGCCTGATGGCCCCGCTGGGCGATGCCCACCGTATCGGCCTGCCGATCGACGCGATGGGTTTCGCCGGGGCGAGCGAGTTCCTTGGCCAGCTGCAGATGCCCGCGCTGGACCGGCTGCTCGACCCCGAGGTCTACATGGTGGCGGTGACGCTGGCGCTGATCGCCAGTCTCGAAAGCCTCCTGAGCCTCGAGGCCGTCGACAAGATCGACCCGCAGCGGCGTCATTCACCGCCGCACCGCGAACTCAAGGCCCAGGGCGTGGGCAACGTGCTCAGCGGCCTGATCGGTGGGCTGCCGGTCACCGCGGTGATCGTGCGCAGCTCCGCCAACGTCCAGGCCGGTGGGCGCACGCGCATGGCGAGCCTGGTGCACGGCCTGCTGCTGCTGGCGAGCGTTGCCTTGCTGGCGCCGATGCTCGAACTGATGCCGCTGGCCTGTCTCGCAGCGATCCTGGTCCATACCGGTTACAAGCTGGCCAAGCCGGAGATGCTGGTCGAGCAGTACCGCAAGGGCTTCAATCGCGTAGTGCCGTTCGTCGCCACGGTAGTCGGGGTGATGGCGATGGACCTGCTCAAGGGCGTGCTGGTCGGCATACTCTGCGGGCTGTTCTTCATGATCCGCGCCAACTATCGCCGGGCGGTCTCCTTCACCCAGGAAGGGCATCATGCGCTGTTGCGCTTTCGCACCGACATCTCGTTTCTCAACCGCGAAGAGGTGCGTAGCCGGCTCGAGCGGGTGGCGGCAGGCACCTATCTGATCATCGACGCACGCCAAGCCAACCACGTCGATCCCGACATTCGCGAAGACATCGAGGCATTCGCGCGCAACGCCCCCGCGCGGGGGATCAGCGTCGAGCTGCGCGATGTCGGCGGTCTCTCCGCGACCTTCCCCGCCGATCCTGACGTGCTGCGTGAGCTCGAAGATCCCTCTTCGACAGCCTCGACCTCCCCCCAGCGCGCCTTCGGTTGAACCTTGCCCCCGCCCAGCAGGGCGGGGGCAACGCCTGGTGTTTGCCCTGTCGAGGCGTCGTCCATCCCCTTTTCCCGCTGGCCCGAACGACCAAGGTCTACTTCTGGGGTCGCTCCAGGGAGTGCAAAGCTCATTGGTTAGAGTGGCGCAATCCTTACACTGCCCAGCGAGGCGCAGCTGCGCGCTGCCACCGGCTGCGAAATCCTGACCTAGAGGAGCGAGAGATGAACGATGTGGTGATCGTTGCCGCGACGCGCACCCCGATCGGTGCCTTCCAGGGCGCGCTCGCCGGGGTATCGGCGATCGAGCTGGGTACCACCGTGGTCCGCTCGCTGATCGAGCGCAGCGGCATTGCGCCGGAGCAAGTCGAGGAGGTGATCCTCGGCCAGGTGCTGCGTGCGGGCCTGGGCCAGAATCCGGCCCGTCAGGTCGCGATCGGTGCGGGACTGGCCGAGTCGGTGCCGGCGCTGACCGTCGACAAGGTGTGCGGTTCCGGGCTCAAGGCGATCCAACTCGCGGTCCAGGCGATCCGTCTCGGCGACGCCGAGTGCGTGATCGCGGGCGGCATGGAGAGCATGAGCCGTGCGCCCTACGTGCTGCCCAAGGCGCGCCAGGGGCTGCGAATGGGCCATGGCGAGCTGCTCGACAGCATGATCAGCGACGGCCTGTGGGACGCCTTCGGCGACTACCACATGGGGATCACCGCCGAGCACCTCGCCAGCCGCTATGGCATCGGTCGCGAGGCGCAGGATGCCTTCGCGCTGGAATCCCAGCGCCGTGCCCAGGCGGCGATCGAAGCCGGGCGCTTCGAGGCCGAGATCACGCCGGTGGAGATTCCCCAGCGGCGCGGTGGGTCGCACTGGGTGACGCGCGACGAACAGCCGCGCGCGGATATCGACGCCCATGCGCTCGCTCGGTTGCGCCCGGCGTTCGATCCCAACGGCTCGGTGACCGCCGGCAACGCCTCCTCGCTCAACGACGGCGCCGCCGCGGTGGTACTGATGAGCGAGGCGCGCGCCCGCGCGGCTGGCCTGGCGGTGCTCGCCCGAGTGCAAAGCTACGCCTCGACCGGGGTAGACCCGGCGGTGATGGGGATCGGCCCGGTGTCGGCCACCCGCCGCTGCCTTGAGAAGGCGGGCTGGACGCTCGACCAGCTCGAACTGATCGAGGCCAACGAAGCCTTTGCCGTCCAGTCGCTGGCGGTGGCCCAAGAGCTCGGCTGGGACCTCGGGCGGGTCAACGTCAACGGCGGCGCGATCGCCCTCGGCCACCCGATCGGCGCCTCCGGTGCCCGGGTGCTGGTCACCCTGCTCCACGAGATGGGGCGTCGCGGCGTCCACCGTGGCCTCGCCACCCTGTGCATCGGCGGCGGCCAGGGGATCGCGATCGCCGTGGAGCGTTGAGCGCGGCGTCCCGGGGGTGGGTCATGTCGATCCACCCGAAGACACGGCGGCTGGGCCGATGAAGGCGCTGATCCGTGGGTCGATTTCGCCGCTGCGGATTTTCATTGGCGGTGCGTCGAGGTGAATCTCGCCGTCTTCCATGAACAGGATGCGATCGGAGATCGACATCGCGAAGGCCATCTCGTGGGTGACGATCACCATCGTCATGCCTTCCTCGGCCAGTGCGCGGATCACCTCGAGCACCTCGCTGACCCGCTCGGGGTCGAGCGCCGAGGTCGGCTCGTCGAACAGCATGATCTTTGGTGCCATCGCCAAGGCCCGTGCGATCGCCACCCGCTGCTGCTGGCCACCGGAGAGCTGGTGCGGGTACTTCTCGGCGTGGGCGAGCATGCCGACCTTGTCGAGCAGCGCCAACGCCTGCTGGCGTCGCTGGGTGGCATCCAGGCGGGCGTGGTAGCGCGGTGCCAGGGTCAGATTGTCGACCACGCTCAGGTGGGCGAACAGGTTGAAGCTCTGGAACACCATGCCGACTTCGAGGATGCCCTGCTGGAAGCGCCCACCGTGGCGCTCACCGGCGGTGATGAAAGACTCACCGAACAGCACCACTTCGCCGACATCGATCGGCTCCAGCCCGTTGAGTGCGCGAATCAGCGTGGTCTTGCCCGAGCCGGAAGGGCCGATCACCGAGATCACCTCGCCCGTTGCGACCTTGAGATCGATGCCCTTGAGCACTTCATGGCTGCCGTAGCGCTTGCGCACCTGATTGAGTCGCAGGGCATCTGGCTGGCCGGTGTTGCGCGCCTCGCTGCTTACCGCCGGAGGACGCGGGAGCGAGGCTCTGAGCGCGGCGAGCCGATGTTCGTCGAGCGTCCCAGGGGTGCGCGTACCGACTTCCAAGCGCCTCTCGAGCCGTTCGAGCAGGCCGCCGAACACGGTGACGATGCCGACGTAGTAGATCGCCACCGCCGCCAGGGTCTCCATGATCATGAAGTTCTGGGTGTAGAGCCGCTGGCCGACCATCAGCAGCTCAGTGAGCGAGATCACCGAGATGATCGAGGTCAGCTTGACCACGGTGATGTATTCGTTGATCAGCGTCGGCGCCGACACCCGCAGCGCCTGGGGCAGTACGATCAGCCGCTGGATGCCGAGATAGCGCAGCCCCAGTGCGTGGGCCGCCTCCCGCTGGCCCTTGGGCACCGCGAGCAGGCCGCCGCGATGGATCTCGGTCATGTAGGCGGCCTCGGTGACCACCAGGGCGACCAGGCCTGAGTAGAAGGGGCTTGAAAGCACGACCCCGGTGGCTGGGAATATCTGCGGCAGGTTGTAGACGAACACCACCAGCACCAGCAGCGGCACGCTGCGGAAGAACCAGACGTAAAGCCCGATCGGCACGCGCAGGAGCCTGTAGGTGGACATCTTGCCGAGCGCCAGCGGCAGGCCGATCGCGAGGCCGAGCGCCCAGGAGAGCGCGCTCAGCTCGATCACGGTGAGACTTGCCCGCCAGAAGGCGGGCATCGAGAACAGCGAAACGAAATAGCCCCAATCGAACAGCATCGCGAACTCCCGGACGCGTCATGGGAAGGCGCCCGCAGAGCGGGGCGCCAAGGGTAGGCACACGGCGGTGGGCGTGCGCCCCGCGTCGATGCTCAGCTCTCGGTGGGCGGTTCGAGGCCGTACTGGTCGAGCAAGGCCTGGTAATCGCCGCTGGCCTTGAGCTCGTCGAGGGCGGCGACGATGGCGTCATGCAGTGCCTGGTCATCCTTGCGCAGGAAGATGCCGATGGTCTGTGGATAGATCAGCTCGGTGGTACTGACCTCCACCCGGTCCCGAGTGCGCTCGGCGATCATCAGCGCAGCGCCGCGAATCTCCATCTGCGCCTGGATGTTGTTCGAGAGCATCGCCTGGGTCGCCTCGGGGGCGCTGGCGAACTCCTGGATGTTGATCGGGCCGTGGCCGTTGGGCACGCAGTACTGCTCCGACAGCTCGCCGAGCTGGGCGACCCAGGTGGTGCCCTGCTGCAGGCCCACGCTCATGCCGCAGAGATCCTCCGGCCTGGTCGGCGGGTTTTCGGCACCCGCCCGGACCAGGATCGCCGCACCCGTGCGACCATAGGGAATCGCCTGGGCCTGTTCGAGCCGCTCGGGAATGATGTACATCCCCGATATCACGGTGTCGAAGCGCCGCGCGCCGAGGCCCAGCACCAGTCCGGCGAAGCGGGTATCGATGAATTCGACGTCGGTGCCGAGCTTCTGCGCCAGCAGCCGGGCGAGGTCCGGGTCGAGGCCGACCACCTCATCGCCATCGTAGGACTCGAAGGGAGGGTAGGTGATGTCCATGCCGACCTTGAGCGTGCCGGGCTCGAGCGTTGGCGCTTCGGCCTGGGCCGGCGACAGGGTCAGCGAAGCGGCCAAGCCAAGGCTCACGGCCGCGCAAAGCTTGCGTATCTGACGAAACGGGATTGAGGGCATCTCTTCACCTTGTTGTGATTGGCTCTGGTGATTACGGCTCGGTGGTCGTTCGGGCGGTGCGGACGAAGAACTTCAGTCGTTCATCGATTGCTGCTTGAGATGGCCGAAGCTCGATGGCTTGCGCGAGCGCTGCGGCAGGCTCAGCTCGCCGGCCTCGACCTTGCGTTTTAGGTACTGGTAGGTCTGCAGGGCTTGGGCGTACATGTGCTCACCGATCGCCATCGCCTCGTAGCGGCGCTCGCCATCGTTGAACTGCGGCAGCGGTTCGATCCGGGTGTGATAGTCGCAAGCATAGAACAATGGGAAGGAGTAGCGCTCCTGGCTCACCTTGCGCACCCGGTGGGCGGTGGCGACGAAGGCACCGTTGGTCATCACCTCGAGCATGTCGCCGATATTGACCACGAAGGCGCCTTCGATCGGCGGCACGTCGATCCAGCTCCCCTCGGCATTGAGCACCTCGAGCCCGGGGTTGTCGGCGAGCAGGATGGTGAAGCACTCGTAGTCGGTGTGCGCGCCGATCCCCGGTGCGTCCTCGGCGTCGGCGTTGAACGGATAGTGGATCAGCCGCAGCTTCGACGGCGGCGCTTTCGCCATCTCGTCGAAATAGTGCTCATCGAGCCCGAGGGCCAGGGCGAAGCCCTGGAACAGCTTGTGCCCGAGGGTGAAGACCTCGTCGTAGTAGCGGCTCGCCGCCTCGCGGAAGCCGTCGAGCGGCGGCCACTCGTTGGGGCCGAGCAGCGGCGTGCCGCCGAGCACCAGCGGGTGGTCGGCGGGTACTTCGAAGCCGATGTCGAAGGCCTCCTTGAGATCCGGTACGCCCTTGCCGTAAACCTCTTCACCGCGCGGCACGAAGCCCTTGTGGGTCTTCGAGGCGCCGATGTAGTCGCGCATCTTGGTCTCGAGCGGCTGGGCGAAGTACGCCTTCGTCGCCTTGCGCAGCCCCTCGATCGTGGTCTGTGCCACCGGATGGCCGACGACATAGAGGAAGCCAATCGCGCGAGCGGCGTTGCCGAGCGCCTCGGCGACCTGCAAGCGATCCTCCAGCCGGTCGCTGTAGAGCCCCGAGATATCGATCACCGGGACTCGATCGAAGGCGGTGACGGTGGATGTCGTACTCATGTGGGTGTGCTCCTGGTCGCGTGGGTCAGGCTGAATGGGCGTGAGCGAAGTGCTCGCGCTCGCAGCGGGCCATGGCCGCATTGAGCTGGTCGAGATCGGCGATCGGCGCGTCGGTGAACGGCAGGTGGTGGAGATAGCCGTCGGGGCCGAACTCCGGCGTCAGCGTGGTACGGGTGAAACCGCGCGCGCGCTGTGCCTGCCATACCGCTTCCCAGTGGCGTTGGTGGAACGCGAGGAAGCGGGCGTACTCCGGTGCCAGCGGATGCGGCACTTGCGGTCCCTGGTCGTAGCCGACCCGTGCCTGGATGTGGTCGACCCGTTCGACGAAGGCACTGAGATCGTCGAGCGGATCGTCGAGCAACCGCTCGCAGCACACCACCCAATGGCTGATGTCGCTGGTGAAGCGCAGCCCCGGCAGCTGGCGGATGAGCTCGAGGGTCAGCCATGGCGTAGCAAGCGAGCGCGCGCGATGGGTCTCGAAGCCGAAGGCGATGGGCTGGCCCGCGAGCAGCTCGAGCGCCCGGCCGAAGAACTCGACCTGGACGCCGAGCGGCCAGCGATCGTTGCCGACCAGCAGGTTGAGAAAACTTGGCGCGAGCGGCGTCGCGATCTCGATCCTCGCGGCGAGGTCCGCGAGGTGGCGCGCCGGGGTGTCCGCCTGACGGGGCACGATGTCGTCGGAGGTGAACAGCACGGCGATGTAGTCGAGCCCTTCCTCCTCGAGCAGCCTGCGTGCCTCGCGGCGCGCGTCGGGCGACGAGGGCGGGCGGGCTTCGAACCCCCCGAAGCCCCCGGCGCGCAGCTCCGGCAACGCCTGGGACCAGGCGCCCCGATGACCCCAGAGGGATTTGAACAAGCTCAGCTGCATACAGGGCTCCCGGCGTGGCGCTGGTGATCGAATAGCGCAATAGATAGCGTCAGGAGCGGGCAGGATTCAAAGCAAAAGATTTGGCCTGAATAGTTGAATTTTTCTCAAACGTTTGGCGTGGGTGCCGCGCTGAACCGCTTGCGGGTGCGCTCCAGCCGCGACTCGAGCCAATCGACGAATACGCGTGCGCGGGGATTGTCGAAGCTGCCCGCCCGGCCGACCAGGTAGTAGCCGTACTGGGCGCGTACCGCGGTATCGAACAAGCGCACCAGACGGCCACTGCTCAGGGCGTCCTCGCAGACGAAGACGTCTCCCAGCGCGATGCCGGCGCCCGAGGTCGCGGCCTCGAGCGCCATCGAGGCGTTACCGAGGCGATAGCCGCGTTCGAGATGGGTGAGTCGAGCGCCAGCCGCCGCGAGCCAGCGCTTCCAGTGGCCGCCCTGGTCCTCGTGCAGGAGCCATCCCCCCTCGACCTCATCGATCCGGGTGGGCAGGGAGCGACCGCGAAAGAAGCTGGGGCTGCACACCGGGAACATCTCGAAATGGGTCAGCAGTTGGACCTCCAACCCCTCCCACTCGCCGGCGCCATAGACGATCGCGAGCTCATACTCGTCATCGACCGCCTGCGCGCGGTCCAGATTCAGCGGCGTCAGCTCGAGGCTGATTTCACCGAACACCTTGCGCAGGTCGTGCAACTGGTGGGTCAGCCAATGGTTCGCCAGGGCCGGCGCGCAGGCGATCTTCAGCCGTCCCTCGACCGACGGCAGGCCGAGCTTGAGGGTGCTCTCGGTGAGTAGCTGGAACGCCTCGCGAACCTGGCGGGCATAGACGGTGCCGCTCTGGCTCAGCTTGAGCGCACGCCGGTCGCGTTCGAACAGCGCCACCCCGAGGCGCTCTTCGAGCTGGCGAATCTGATGGCTGATCGCCCCCGGCGTGACGCAAAGCTCGGTGGCAGCCGCGCCAACGCTGCCCAGGCGGGCCAGCGCATCGAAGGCGCGCAGCGAATTGAGCGGAGGCAGGGCTCGACGCATCGGAACTCCTCGCACGGAAAGACTCGATCCTGACGCTTGCGGCGGTATTTGTCAGTTATGGTCGACTGGATCCATGTCTGGCTGGCCGATACCAAGCGCCGGCGAGGAACGAGCCGGGTCGAACCACCGCCTCATCGCCGCCGCGCGATCCCTCGACTGGCGCCCCTGATTGCCGAGTGGGGGCTCGACCTTGGCGCGTATGGGCACCGCTCGGGACGAACGGGTTGGAAGTTGGCGCGAAGGCCCAGCATCCCCGGCAGTTCGTGGAAAGCGCCCGAGGCCCCTTCGACTCGCTTCGCTGCCGAGTTGGGGCTCGATCTTGGCGAACATGGGCGCCGCTCGGGATGATCGGGGAGAAGGAGTGGCGCCGACCTGTGGCCCAACCCCATCCGTTCGTGGTGAGCCGGGCCTTCGCCGACTTGAGCCATCTTGCGAGCCATCATGGAGGCCCGTGTCGAACCACGGCCGCGCCGCCGCGCGATCCCTCGACTGGCGCCCCTCATTGTCGAGTGGGGGCTCGATCTTGGCGAACATGGGCGCCGCTCGGGATGAACGGGGAGAAGGCGTGGCGCCGACCTGTGGCCCAAACCCCGTCCGTTCGTGGTGAGCCTCCTGTGCCATCGCGATGGCACTGCGCATGGACCTTGAACCCGAGTAGCATGGCTGTGTTGCCGCAAGCAGCGTGGCCGCATGTCTTTTGGTGCCGGGTGCCCGGTGGTGAGAATGGCTCTGGTCGTGGGCTGCTGCGCATTATGGTGAGCCTGGCTTCCCGTTGGAAAGATTTGTCTTCCCAGAACACGACCGGGCTTGCGGTAACCCTTTCTCCATCGACCCGTTCCCAGGAGCTATGAGATGGCCCACTTACCGGTATTGGATCCATTGGCAGCCTTCGTGGATGTCGGCAGCGAGCAGATGTATGTGTCGATTGCCGGAGGGGAGCCGAAGGTATTCGGCACGTTCACGGCACAGCTGCATGAGCTACGCGACTGGCTGTTGTCGCAGAAGGTGAAGTCGGTGGCCATGGAGGCCACGGGGATCTACTGGCTGCCCCTGTACAGCGTGCTGGAAGCCGCGAAGCTACAGGTGCTGATGGTCAACGGTAAGCACACCCGCAATCTGCCGGGTCGCAAGACGGATATGAAGGATTGCCAGTGGGGAGCGACGTTGCACGCGCACGGACTCTTGCGGGCAGGCTTCGTGCCCCCAGCCGAGATCCGGCGCTTGCAGGATTACCTGCGATTGCGTCAGGACCACATCACGCTGGCCGCAGGGCATGTGCAGCATCTGCAGAAGGCCTTGGAGCGGATGAACATCAAATTGCACGATGTCATCAGCAACCTGGTGGGCCGCAGCGGCATGGCGGTGATCCGGTCGATGCTCGAGGGTGAACGCGATCCTGAGCGACTGCTGGCTTTGTGCGACGTGCAGATCCGCCAGCAGAAGGCCGAACGGATCAAAGCCTCTCTGCAAGGGACCTGGGCCGAGGAGCATCTGTTCGCGTTGCGCCAGGCGCTGGAAAGCTGGGAGCACTACCAGCGTTTGATCAGAGCTTGCGACCAACAGATCGAAGCGGTGCTCCGTTCGATCGACGTCGATCCTCCGACGTCGCCGCCGTCCAAGGCGCACAAGCGAGGCGGTGCCAATGCACCCCAGATCGATGACCTGCATCCGATGCTGGTGGCTCTGTGTGGAGGCAATGATCTCACCGTGCTTCCCGCCCATACGGACTACAGCGTCCTGCAACTCATAGGTGAAGTGGGAACCGACCTGACCCAGTGGCCGACCGAGAAACACTTCACCGCTTGGGCCGGGCTGGCCCCCGGGAGTCATCAGAGCGGTAAGCGCCAACGCTCGGCCAAGCGCAGGCGTAATCGTGCTGGGCGCCTGTTTTGCGTCATGGCCCGCAGCCTCGCTCGCAGCAAACACATTGCGCTGGGCGGTTTTTACCGTCGGATGGCGGGTCGCCGAGGTGGATTGATCGCCAATATCGCCCTGGCGCGCAAACTCGCGGCGCTGTTCTGGCGCGTCATGGTCAAAGGATTGGACTATGTCGAACACGGACTCCAGTACTACGAAGCCCAGGCGCTGGAAACCAAACAACGTTCCATGCGTCGACTCGCCAAGCAGCTCGGGTTCTCCGTGACGCCCATCCAGACTGAAGCTCAAAATGCTTCTGCCTGAAAGTTGAGGAAGAACGATATGACGACCGCCCAATCTCCCCCCTGATCATCCCCCTGTCGAGGAAAACTCGGAGGGGGTTCATGGAAAGCCGGGCCTTCGCCGACTTGAGCCATCTTGCGAGCCATCATGGAGGCCCGTGTCGAACCACAGCCTCACCGCCGCCGCGCGATCCCTCGACTGGCGCCCCTCATTGCCGAGTTGGGGCTCTATCTTGGCGAACATGGGCGCCGCTCGGGATGAACGGGGAGAAGGAGTGGCGCCGACCTGTGGCCCAACCCCATCCGTTCGTGGTGAGCCGGGCCTTCGCCGACTTGAGCCATCTTGCGAGCCATCATGGAGGCCTGGGTCGAACCACGGCCTCATCGCCGCCGCGCGATCCCTCGACTGGCGCCTCTGATTGCCGAGTTGGGGCTCTATCTTGGCGAACATGGGCGCCGCTTGGGATGATCGGGGAGAAGGAGTGGCACCGACCTGTGGCCTAACCCCATCCGTTCGTGGTGAGCCGGGCCTTCGCCGACTTGAGCCATCTTGCGAGCCATCATGGAGGCCCGTGTCGAACCACGGCCTCATCGCCGCCGCGCGATCCCTCGACTGGCGCCCCTCATTGCCGAGTGGGGGCTCGACCTTGGCGCGTATGGGCACCGCTCGGGATGAACGGGGAGAAGGCGTGGCACCGACCTGTGGCCCAACCCCATCCGTTCGTGGTGAGCCGGGCCTTCGCCGACTTGAGCCATCTTGCGAGCCATCATGGAGGCCCGTGTCGAACCACGGCCGCGCCGCCGCCGGCTGCGCCTTGCTTGGGCGAAGCAAGCGAGTCACCCGGGCATCAAGGAAGAAGATCAGTCGTATACCTGCCGACGGTGGGCCACTCTGAGTACAAGGATGGTCAAGACGTGATCATCGAGATTGCAGACGATCCGATAGTCACCTACCCGGTAGCGCCATAGGGTGGAGAACTGGCCCTTCAGCGGTTTGCCGAGCTGGCGCGGGTCGGCGATGGTCATCAGCCGCTGCTCCATATAGGCGCGGATGCGTTGTCTGGTTTGCGGGTCCAGCCGACGGATCTCCTTCTGGACCGAGCTGGCGTATTCAACCTTCCACTTCATGCCAGAACGCTTCGTGGCTCAGGGTCTCCTCCTCACCCTGACGGATGCGCTCCAGGGTGCGCTCCGCCAGATAGACATCTTCCAACTCGTCGAGGTTGTCTTCGATCAGCTTGCGCAGATAGAAGGCCTTGGAGCGTCCGGTGGCCTCGGCCAGGTGGTTCAGGCGTTGTTCCGTCTCGATCGGTAGGCGAATGCTAGTGGCCATGTCATGCTCGAAGTCAATGAATACATGCATTCAATGTATCCTTTTCTGGTCTTCGGTGATAGTGCTTGTGCGTTTCACGAGGGCGGGCCGCATCGCCTCGCTCTCTCACTCATCGGCATCCGGACGCTTGGCGTTGAGCCCGTACTTGGCCAGTTTGCGCACCACGCTCGGCTGGCTGATGCCGAGACGGCGAGCGATGGCGCGGGTGCCACCGCCCTGGGCAAGCGCGCGTTCGAGCAGCCGGCGCTCGGTGGTGTCCAGGGCGGTGGCGAGATCGAGGCTGTCGGTCTCGAGCTCGTCGAGCACGGGTGGCGGGGCTGGGTCGGCAGTCGGCGGGGAAGAGGGCGCGAGAGCCGTGTCTCCGGCGAGGCAGAGGCGTTCGAGGTGGTTTTCCAGTTCGCGTACGTTGCCGGGCCAGGCGTGGCTCATCAGGTAGCCCCACTGGCGTGCGTCCAGCGACAGGTCCAGGCCGTAGCGCTGTTTGAGCCGCGCGCGCTGGCGCTCGACCAGGGCGGGAATCTCCTCGCGCCGCTCGCGCAGCGGCGGTATCCAGGCGGGCACTACGTTGAGCCGGTAGTAGAGGTCGAGCCGGAAGCGCCCTTCTTCGACCTCTCTGGCAAGGTCCTGATGGGTCGCGACGATCAGCCTGAAGTCCAGCTGGCGCGCACGGGTATCGCCCAGGCGCATCACCATGCCGTCCTGGAGCACCTTGAGCAGTTTGGACTGCATGCCGAGACCGAGTTCTCCGATCTCATCGAGGAACAGGGTGCCGCCGTCGGCCTGCTCGAGCAGGCCCGGCTTGCCCTGGCGTGCGGCGCCGCTGAACGCGCCAGGTAGATAGCCGAACATCTCCGACTCGAACAGGGTCTCCGGGATCGCTGCGCAGTTGACCTCGACGAACGGGCCATTGGCCCGCTCGCTCTGGCGGTGCACCTGTCGGGCCAAAGTGGTCTTGCCGACCCCGGATTCGCCGAGCAGCACGATGCTGGCGCGGGTGGCGGCCACCCGCGCCAGCAGTGTCACTAGCCGGCGCATCGCTGGGCTCGAGGCTTCTATCCCCTCGAGCGTCGGCGGCTGTTCGGGTTCGCGCAGTTGCGCATCGAGCTGGCGCTGGAGCTCGGCGTACTCCTGCTCGAGGTCGGTGAGGTCGCGCGAGCGGCTGATCACTCGTACCAGCCTGCCGTCGACTCGCACCGGATAGGCTTCGGCGAGCACCCGCCGTCCGGTGGGCGTGGTTTGCAGCACCTGCTCGGCGTGCTGGCTCGCCAGTACCTTGCGTGTCACCGAGGGGGCGAACACGCCCTGGGCCTCGAGCGCATGCACGTTGCTTTCGCTCAGCGCCTGCATCGACAGGCCATAGACCGCGCAGGCGCTAGGGCTTGCGCTGAGAATCCGCCCGCTGGCGTCGGTCAGTACCAGGTGATCGTGCGAGGCCTCGAACAGTACCTCGAGCGTCGCACTGTCGATGGATGCTACGGTGGTCGGCATGGCACCTTCCCGGTGATTCGATTCATTATTGGATCGGTGATTCATCAACGTATCGTTAAAACCCCGTCGCTGATACATTTTCGCATCGTTATCTTCATAACTTGTTGATTTTAAAATGTTCTGAAATTGGCACGCTTCCTGCTGGATAAGAACAACAAGACCAAATACAGGAACCTGCCATGACCGCTTCGACCTCCCACGGTTTCAACCAGCCGCTCGGTGGCAATGAAATGCCGCGCTTCGGCGGCCCGGCGACGATGATGCGCCTGCCGACCCAGACCGATGCCCGCGGGCTCGACGTCGCCTTCGTCGGCATCCCGATGGACATCGGCACGTCCAACCGCCCCGGCACTCGCTTCGGGCCGCGCCAGATCCGCGACGAGTCGCGCATGCTGCGCCCATTCAACATGGCCACCCGGGCCGCGCCGTTTCAGTCATTGCAGATCGCCGACATCGGCGACGTGCCGATCAACACCTTCGATCTGAAAAAGAGCGTCGAGATTATCGAGCGCCACTACGATGGGATTCTCGCCCATCCCTGCGTGCCGCTGACGCTGGGCGGCGATCACACCCTGACCCTGCCGATCCTGCGGGCGATGGCGAAGAAGCACGGGCCGGTCGGGCTGATCCACGTCGACGCCCACGCCGACGTCAACGACCAGATGTTCGGTGAGAAGATCGCCCACGGCACGCCGTTCCGGCGCGCGGTCGAGGAGGGCTTGATCGATCCCCAGCGAACGGTGCAGATCGGCCTGCGTGGCACCGGCTACGCCGCCGATGAGTTCGATTGGGGCCGCGACCAAGGCTTCATGGTGGTGCCCGCCGAGGCGTGCTGGCACAAGTCCTTGACCCCGCTGATGGCCGAGGTCCGCGCCAAGCTGGGCAGCGGGCCGGTCTACTTCTCCTACGACATCGACAGCCTCGATCCCGCCTACGCCCCGGGTACCGGCACGGTCGAGATCGGCGGGCTGACCATTCCCCAGGCGCTGGAGACCATCCGTGGCGCCCACGGGCTCGAGATCGTCGGTGGCGACCTCGTCGAGGTCTCGCCGCCTTACGACCCCCACGGCCAGACCGCGGTAGTCGCCGCCAACCTGCTGTTCGAGATGCTCTGCATCCTGCCGGGTGTGAAGCGCCGCTAGCCCGCTCGCGTTTTCCACCACACACCGATATCGACGAATGAGGCCAGTGGTGACTGCGCTGTCGCTTTCGATCAGCACACCTTGCTCGTCGCCTATGAGCCGCTGGTTGGCGGTATGCTGGTGCCACTGCTCGGCGCGCTGTTCAGCATCATCCAGCCGGACCGGGGGGCCAAACCATCGCTAGTGACCAAGGAGAGGCATCATGAGTGCCGAATTCACCTTCACCCCGCAGGCTGCGCGGCTGCGCGAGCGGGTCGGTGGCGCCGAGTGGGAGGCGCGCTGCCAGCTCGCCGCGCTCTATCGGCTCATCGCCTACTATCGGATGACCGACCTGATCGACACCCACTTGACGCTCAGAGTGCCGGGTGAGCCTGATCACTTCTTGATCAATCGCTATGGCGTGCCGTTCGAACGCATGCGTGCCTCGACCCTGGTCAAGATCGATCACGAAGGGCGGGTGGTCGACGCGCTCGAGCCAGGAGCGAAGGTCAACGTCGCGGGCTTCGTTATCCACTCGGCGATCCACGCCGCGCGACCCGATCTGGATTGCGTTATCCACACCCATACCGCCGCCGGGATGGCGATAGCGGCCCAGGTCGAAGGGCTGCTGCCGATCACTCAGCATGCGCTTAAGTTCTACGGCCATCTCGCCTATCACCAGTACGAGGGCATCGCGCTGGACATCGCCGAGCGAGCGCGCCTGGTCCGCGATCTCGGCAGCCACAATGCGATGATCCTGCGCAATCACGGGCTGCTCGCCGGTGGTGCTGACGTCGCCTGTGCGTTCATGGAGATCTACTTCCTCGAACGTGCCTGCCAGGCCCAGGTCCAGGCCCTCGCGGGCGGGCGGCCGTTGAACCTGCCGAGCGAGGAGGTATGCCGCCATACCGCCGAGCAGTTCCAGGATGAAGGCGAGCAGGAGATCGCCCAGCTTGCCTGGCAGGCCGCGCTCGAGCTGATCAATGATCAGCGCGAGGACTACTGCTCATGACCCGAGTCGCACTGGTTGGCCGCGGTGCGACGCTTTCGTCGCTCGCAGCGCGGCTGCCGCGAGTCGATCCCTCGCTCGAGGTGGTGACGCTGGCGCCGGGGGAGGCGCCCGATGATGCCGAAATCGCGCTGTGCTGGTATCCGCCGCCGGGCAGTTTCGCCCGGCTGCCCCGGCTGCGGCTGGTCCATTCGATCGCCGCTGGTTGTGATCACCTGCTCGCCGACCCGAGCCTGCCGGCGCAGGTGCCGGTATGCAGAATGGTCGACCCCGACCAACGCTTGGGAATGACCGAGTTCGTACTCTGGGCCGTGCTCCACTACCACCGTCGCCTGGATCAGGTATTCGCCGATCGCGCCCGCCATCGCTGGCACTGGCCGGTGCAGCGCGAGGCCAGTGGCTGCAGGGTCGGGGTGATGGGCCTCGGCGCGCTCGGTGCCCACGCCGCCCAAGCGCTCGCGGTCCAGGGCTTCAGCGTGCGCGGCTGGGCGCGCAGCGCCAAGCACCTCGATGGCGTGGCCTGCTTCGCCGGCGAGGAGGCGTTCGACGCCTTTCTCGACGGCCTCGATATCCTGGTCTGCCTGCTGCCGCTCACCGAGGCGACCCGCGGCATCCTCGGCCGCGCGACCTTCGCCCGCCTCGCCCGGGATGCGGCGGTGATCAACCTGGGCCGCGGCGAGCACCTGGTTCGCGATGATCTCCGCGCCGCCCTCGACCAGGGCCAGCTGCGCGGCGCGCTGCTCGACGTCTTCGAACGCGAGCCGCTGCCCGAGGATGACCCGCTGTGGCGGGATCACCGGGTGATCATCACCCCGCACATGGCCTCCGCCTCAAGCCTCGACACCATCGCCGCCCAGGTCGTCGCCAACATCCACCGGCTCGAACGGGGCGAGGCGCTGCTCAACCGGATCGATCCGTCGCGGGGCTACTGAGCGGCGAGGTTCGACTCAGTCCTGCTTGTCGAGGGCCCAGAACACCGGCACCGGCGCTTCGAGCACGCCGCTGAGCACGTTGCGATACGCCGCCGCGGTCCTGATCTCGCTCTTGTGCCAGGTAGTGACGAAGATGCTCCAGCCGCCCTGGGCCGGCCGCGCGGTGCGCGCGGCACTGGTTGGGGAAGTGCTCATCGAAGCGGCGGGCGTTGACCATCCGCCTCGGCCAGCGCTCGTTCGCACTCCACCGCGAAATGCAGCGCCGCCCGGCCGGCGTCGAGCCTGGGTTCTTGCTCGATATGCGCCTCGAAATAGGCGAGGTAGCGCTCGCGCTCGAGCGTCTCTGGCTGCCGCCCGTCGAGGCCCACCCGCGTGCATGCGTCGAGCCAGCCGCCGCCGGGAACGCTATCGAGGTGGGAGCCGACTAGCACCGCCTGGGTGACACCGGGCATCCGGCCGTGGACGTTGCCGACCGAGTCGAGGCGCGGCTCGAGCCCGACCTGTGACATCCGCTCCATCAGCCAGCGCCGGGCCGCCATGTCCGCGTCCGAGAGCGCGATACGCGTAAGCCCCGCGCCGCTGGCGCCGATCTTCGCCAGCGCCCGCAGATCGTTGATCACGTTGTCGGTGACGATCTTCATCGGCTCAGGCTCCGCGCGCTCCATCCGTGGCCGTCGCCTTGCGCATCGCAAGGCCTGCAAGGAAGTAGGTGATCGCATAGACGATCACCCGGTACATCACCGCCGAGCCCGGCGGAATGCACAAAAAAGAAAGCCCGGCGCAGCCTCTTCTGCCGACCTCATGAGCGATGCGAATCGCCTCGTAATCGGTCATCCCGATCGGTTCGGCCAGCTCGCCGAGCAGGTCGCCCTCGGCCGGCCCGGCGCCGCCCAGTACGTCCATGTCGAAGTGGGCATATACCGCGTCGGTGCCGCTCCAGGCCTGGTCGAGGTTGTCGATCACCCCCTCGATCCCGAGCTCGGTGCGGATCTTCCACATCGGCATGAAGTTGCAGCCCTCGCGGACGAAGCGCCTGACCACTTCGGGGTCTTCGAGCATGCCGCGCTCGCCGATTTCGACCAGGTTGGGAATGCTGAAGTTGGGGCAGTCGCGGTAGAGCTTGTCCTTCCAGTTGGTCGAGCCGGCGATGTGCGGGCTCATCGTTGCCCAGTCGTAGGGCCACGCATCCCAATGGGTATCGAGGCTGACCATCCCGATCGGCCCGGCGTGGCGCTCGGCGACCGGACGGCCGATGGCGTAGGAGGCGCAAGGTGAGTTCTGCCCGACCACCAGCGGCACCGCGCCCGCGTCGAGCGCTGCCCGGACCTTGCGCTCGACCGCGGCCTGGGCCTCGAGGATGCGTTCGACGGTGCCTTCGTAGCTGGCCTCGAGCGGCAGATCGACATCGCCGTAGTCGACGACCTTGAGGTGCTCGAAGATGTCGAGATCGAACTCCTGCACGTAGCCGCCGCGATAGCGTATCGATTGCTGGCGGATCCTGGTGGTGGCGGTGAGCCAATCGGCCTTGTCGACGCCGCTGTACTTCTTGCCCCATCCGGCGGCGAAAGGTGCGCCGATGATGACCACGTCAGCGCCCTCCAGGTCCTCATCGCGAATCGCATAAGGCACGCCGAGGAAGGTCGGCATGTCTTCCCTGATCCTTGGGAAGTGGGTACTGCGCCAGTGCTTGCCGGCAAGGGTCTGTTCCCAGCTGGGGTAGTGCGGCATTTGGTGTTCTCCTCATCGCAGTTCGGGGTGATCGCAGTCAAAGGCTCGCCGGGAAGTCGCGTAGGTTGGGCTGGTCGACGAAGCGTCCTCCCTCCAGGTAGGCGCCGACGATGCGGTCGAGCTGACCCGACATCAGCAGGTCCTGGAGAGCGATGTCGAATACGGACTTGAGCGCCGAGTTGCCCTGCTTCACCGTCCAGGCGATCGGCAGGAAGAACACCGGATCGTCGGCGAACAGCACCTTGACGCTGGGCTGCTGCGCGGCGAATTGAGAGGCCGTGAAGGCGTCCTCGAAGCTCACGTCGGCACGCCCCGAGACCACCTCCATGAAGCCGGCGGTAAGGTTGCCGGTGGCCAGGGAGACCAGCTGGGCCTCGGGGATCGAGCGGCGGACGAAGTCCTCGGCGGCGGTGCCTTGGATCACCGCGATGCGCACGCTGGGATCGTTCATCTGCTCGATCGAATCGAAGCGGGTGTCGTCCTTGCCGACCATCGCCACGCTGCCGAGGTAGAAAAGCGGACGGGTGAAGTCGACCGCCATCGCGCGTTTGACCGTGGCGAAGGTGGCTGCGATCGAAACGTCGAACTGATCCGACTGCAGGCCGGCGACGAAGTTGGCCCAGGTGGTTTCGATGAAAACCGGCTCGACCCCCATCTGGTCGGCGATGTTGCGTGCGATATCGACGTAGAAGCCGGTCAGCTCGCCGCTGCGTGGGTCCTTGGCCGTGCCTGGCGGCGAGGGCACGTAGCCGATGCGCAGCTCGCCTCGTTGGGTGATTCGGGCGAGCTCACCCGCCGCCTGCGCAGGCGCGGCGCTGGCGAGCATGGTCAGCACCATCAGCGCGGTGGTGAAGAGAAGATTGAGGCGTTTCATTCAGCGGGCTCCGTTATGGTTGTGGTGGCCGTGATGACGCAGTACGCGGGCGAGGAATGCCCGTGTTCTTGGGTTTTCCGGTGAGACGAACAGCCGCTCGGGGGCGTTCTCCTCGACGATCCGGCCGTCCTCCATGAACACCACGCGCGTTGCGACCTCGCGGGCGAATTCCATTTCATGGGTGACGATCAGCATGGTCATGCCTTCCTCGGCGAGCTGGCGCATCGTCGCCAGCACTTCGCCGACCAGCTCGGGGTCGAGCGCCGAGGTCGGCTCGTCGAACAGCATCAGGCTAGGGCGCATCGCCAGGGCGCGGGCTATCGCCACGCGCTGCTGCTGCCCGCCGGAGAGCCTGGAGGGACGCTGGTCGCGTTTGTCGAGCAGGCCGACCTTGTCGAGCAGCCGCTCGGCCCGCTCGATAGCGCTCGCCCTGGGTTCATGGAGGACCTGTGTGGGGCCCTCGATCAGGTTGTCGAGCACACTCATGTGGCCGAACAGATTGAAGTTCTGGAACACCATGCCGATGCGCGCGCGCTGGCGGTTGATCACTCGGTCCGAGGCCTCGCGGCGTTTGCCCGCTGCCTCCCGGTAGCCGACGCACTGGCCCTCGAAGCGCACCTCTCCTTGCTGGTAGGGCTCGAGGAAGTTGATGCACTTGAGCAAGGTGCTCTTGCCCGAGCCGCTGGGGCCGATGACGGCTACCACATCCTTGGTGGCGATCTCGAGGTCGATCTCGTCGAGCACCGTGTGCGCGCCGTAGGCCTTGGTCAGTCGTTTGATGCTGAGCACGATGAAGCCTCCCAGGGGTCAGGCGCTTTGGCGCATGCGGTTCTCGAGTCGCCTGGATAGCCAGATCCAGGGGAAGGTGATGATGAAGAAGACCAGCGCAAGGAAGGTGTACACCTCGAGCGGGCGATAGATCGTGGCGATCAGGTTGTTCGACTCCTGCAGCAGTTCGTAGACGGCGATCATCGAACCCAGGGTCGAAAGCTTCATCAGGTTGGCGAACTCGTTGATGAACGGCGGGATCATCTTCTCGATCGCCTGCGGCAGGATGATTCGCCTGAGCATCTTGATGTAGGGCATGCCGATCGCTCGGGCGGCCATGAACTGGCCACGGTCGACCGCGTTGATCCCGGCGCGGACGATCTCAGCGATGTAGGCGCCGGAGTGGATGCCGAGTGCGACGATGACCGTGGCGGTGGCGTCGAGCTTGAAGCCGAACAGGATCGGGAAGCAGTAGTAGAGCCAGACGATCTGCACCAGCGCGGGCGTGGCGCGGAAGAATTCGACGTAGATCGAAAACGGCAGGCGCAGCCACAGCGAGCGCGCGGTGCGCATCACGCCCACCGGCAGCCCGATGAGAAGGCCCAGCACGGTGGCGCCGAGCGTGATTTCGAGCGTCGCCAGCGCTCCTCGAGCGAACACCGGCCAGTAGTCGTAGATGAGGTGGAACTGCCATTCGTACTGCATCGATGCGTCCTCGCGTTAGTTGTCGTTGTCGCTTGGAGGGCTGGGTATATCGATGGACTGGCTCTGGGCTTTGCTCTACTCGAAGTGGTGGGAATCAGAAGGTGGCGGGCGTATTGACCCAATGGATCCGCGCGGTGCCTTCGCCAATGTTCTCGTAGCCATGGGGCTCATGGCTCGAGAAGTGGAAGGCGTCGCCGCGGTTCAGCACGTGCGCCTGGTCGCCAAGGGTGAGCAGGATGGTGCCCTCGAGCACGTAGCCGACCTCCTCGCCGATGTGGTTGATCTGCCCATCGCTCTTCGCCCCGGGCGGGATGATATGGATGTGCGCCTGGAGCAGGCTGCCGCGCGATGCGCCGTCGAGCCGTTCCAGGCGCACGCCGTTGGAGGGATCGAACTCCGAGACCAGGCGCTCCCCCTGCCGCAGTATCGGCCCGCTTGCCGAGGCCGTACCGATCAGATCGGAGACGTTGGTGTTCACCGCCATCGCCAGGCGATGCAGCATCGCAAGCGATGGCATCACCAGGCCGCGCTCGACCTTCGACACCTGGCTTTCGGAACAGTGGGCTTTCTCGGCCACCGCCTTGAGCGTCAGCTTGTGCGCCAGGCGCGCATGGCGCACTCGCGCGCCCAGCTCGTCGCCGTCGAGATCGGCGAAGTGTGCCGACCCGGTATCGGTAATGCTCATCGATAACTGCCTCGCGCTAACTGAATGACGACGGCATAGAGACGGTTTCCTTCCAGGCAAGTGAGCGCCAGCTGGGGAAAGTCTTGTATGCCCAGTCAAGTAACTTGATTTTAGTGAAAGCAATCGTCATGCCAGGATGAGATGCCCGGTGATCCGGCGCTTTGCAGAGGTATCGAGCTTAAAAACTGCACGGTCTTGGCGCGTGCACGGGTGGGGAGTGGGCCGATCTGGCGCGAGGCGGCGCTCAGCGTCGGTCGAACAGCTCGACGGCGCGCACCGACGCGCCGTCGTCCAGGGCAAGCGCGAGCGCGGTGGTCGCATCGACCACCAGGCTGCCCTGCTCGAGCTTCGCCGGGGCGGCGGTGATCCGGCAGTCGGCGAACCGGCGGTTGTGGAGCAGCCACGGCACTGCGTCTTCACCCGCGGGGCCGACCCTGAGCGGCACGGTGATACTCTCGCGCACGCTGCGCAGGCCTGCGATATCGCCCTCGAGCACGGGACCGGCATCGAAGATGTCGACGTAGCCCGAGTAGCGCAGTCCCTCCTCCTCGAGCATCTTGAGCGCAGGCGCGGTATGGCGGTGCACCTTGCCGATCACCGCCTGTGCCTGCGCCGAGAGCATGAAGGTGTAGATCGGCAAGCGCGGCATCAGCTCGGCGATGAACGAGCGCTCGCCGGTGCCGGTGAGGTAGTCGGCGGCGGAGAAGTCCATCGCATAGAAATGGCGCCCGAGGCTCTCCCAGAAGGGCGAGATACCGCGCTCGTCGCTGACCCCGCGCATCTCGGCGATCAACCGCTCGCCGAAGTGGTCGAGGAATTCGGCCAGGAACAGGAAGCGGGATTTCGATAGCAGCCGGCCGTTGAGCCCGCGCCGATGGTCGGGGTGAAGGAACAGCGAGCAGAGCTCCGCGCATCCGCACAGGTCGTTGGACATGAACAGGATCGGCAGCCGGCTGGTCACCCCGAGCGCGCTCGAGGCGCTGACGCTGAGCCCGACCCGATAGTTGTACCAGGGCTCATGGCTGCCGACCGTGGCCTCGATGCCGCACATGCCGACCACTTCAGAACGTTGGGCGTCCTCGAGCACGAACAGATAGTCGGCTTCTTCACGTGGCACCCGGCCCGCGAAGCTGGCCTCGGCCGCCTCGACCCGCTGGGCGAGGCGGTGCTGGTCGGCGGGCAGAGAGGTCAAGCCGGTGCCGGCACTGCGGGCAAGCCGCAGCAGCGCATCGAGATCCTGCTGGCGAACCGGGCGGACGATCATCGCGCGCGCTCCTTTGGTGGGGTGCGGTACTGGCGGCTCATGCGACCGTCAGCCGGTCGCCCGGCGCCAGGCCCAGTGCCGCGGCGCTCTGCGCATCGAGCCGGGCCTGCCCAGGGGCGAATTCGTCGATCGCGGCGAACATCGCGCGAAAACCGGCCAGCCGGGCGTTGCTGATCAGCCGCTCGGGCGCGCGGATCGATGCTTGCTCTATCTTCATCAGTTCCAGCGTGCGCTTGGCGCAGAGGGTACGCATCCGCGCGAAGCGCCCGACCAGGCTGGGCCCGGTGTCGAAGACATCGAAATAGCGGCTCTTCTCCAGCCCCTCCTCGAGCAAAAGCCGCTCGGTGGCGCGGGCGCGAGGGTGGCTGACCCCGATCGCCTCGCGCACCGACGCCGGCATCAGCGACTCATAGAGCGGATAGAGCGGCAGCAGCTCGGACAAGAACAGCCGATCACCACGGCTGCACAGCTGCTCGGCGCGCTCGAGCTCGACACCAAAGAAGTGCCGCCCGATCGCCTCCCAGAAGGGAGAACGGCCGCGCGCATCGACCATACCCGGCAGCTCTGCCACCAATTCATCCGCGAACCGCCCCGGATGGCAGGCAGCGAACGCCAGCCGCCCACGCAGCGCCAGTTCGAGCAATGGCGGGTCCGTGGTAACCAGGTGCTGACGGGTCAATCGCGTAGCGCCAGCGAGGTCGTGACAGACGCTCAGCGCACTCGCCCGGCTGCGCTTGTCGAGCGCGACCGACGCATGGACGAAGGTATCCCGGCGCAGGCTGTAGAACGGCTCGATCCGCTCACCCACGTCCTCGAGCCCGGCGCAGCCCACCGTCTCGCCCGCCAGCGTGTCGAGCATGAACAGATGAGTACCGCCGCGCTCGTCCCCATCGAGAGCGAAAGCCCTTAGCGAGGCCTCGAGCAACGCACCGAGCCGCTCGTCATCGCCAGGCAGCGCATCGACCCCGGGACTCGCCGCCGCTTTGAAACGCCCGAGCGCCGGCAGATCGGCCTCATCGGCCGGGCGCAGCAGGTAGCGTGCAGGCGATGCGCTCATCGAACGGCTCCTGGGCTAGGGGATGAATCATTCTCGCCGTTGCTGGCCGAGAAGGGGTGTTCACCATTTTAGGCCGCGCGAGGTGACGTGCGTCCATTCTCCATCTCTCTCGTTTGGAATGAATCGCACTCGAACTCACACATGTGCTTGATGCACTTGGCAATGTTGGCGTGAATGGCGGCGTGAGGATTGTATAAGGCAGTAACGAAATGTATCCTCTAGCACTTTAATGAGAATGTTTCTCTTTATGGTTGCTCGCTAGGATCCATCCTCCGCTAGCTTGGCGGTAGCGTTACTGCTCGATCTCCCTTCTGCTCAATTGATGGAATCACCGCATGTCGAATCGTATGGCCTCTTCATCGAGGGGGATGGCGCTCGCCTGTTTTTTATCGGCCGTGGCAAGTGCAGCGCACGCCCAGACCAGCCCCATCGACCAGGACATCATCGAGCAGCGCCAGCGATCACTATTGGATGACGCGCGTCGGCAGCGCGAATCGCTGCAACGGAGCATCGAGATCAACCCCGAGGCGACACCGATGGAGGCGCCTGAGGGGGCTCCTTGTTTCACCATTCAGCGCTTTGAGTGGCGCGGCGTCGATCACCTGCCGGAAAGCCGGCGACGAGAATGGAGCGACCCGCTTCAGGGTCAGTGCCTGAGCGTTGCACAAATGCTCGAGTTGGCACGTGTGGCCAGCAATGAATACATCGCTCAAGGGTTCGTTACTTCGCGGGTCATCGTTCCCGAGCAGGACGTCAGCGACGGAGCACTGGAGCTGTTGGCGCAGGAGGGTCGCATCGAGGCCATCAGCCTCGATGGCGAACGATCGGCGAATCTTGCCGCGCTGTTTCCCGGCCTCGTCGGCGCGGTGCTGAATCTGCGCGATATCGAGCAGGGCATGGAGCAGATCAACCGGCTACCGTCCCAGCAAGTCACCATCGACATTCAGCCAGGGACGCGTCCTGGCCACTCGATCATCGAGCTGCATCGCGTCGAACGCAGGAAGCCAGGGCGGCTGGACCTTGGAATGGACAACAGCGGCCAGGAAAGCACCGGCGAGACCCAAGCCTGGATAGGCCTCGCCCTCGATGCCCCGCTAGGGTGGTTCGATCAGTGGACGCTCGATGCGGGACATGACACGGACCTTGCCACCAGCCGGCGCAGCCGCAATGTGTCGCTGGGAACATCGCTGCCCTATGGCTACTGGACGTTCGGCTATGGCTATGCCTGGAATGATTACTTCCAGGATATTCATCTCGGCCAAGGCAACTGGCGGTATCGCGGGGTGAGCCAGAGCCATCGTGTGCAGCTTGGCCGTGTGCTCTACCGCGATGGCCGGCAGAAGCTCGGCATCAGCGCCGCGCTCAGCCGACGGGATACCAAGACCTCGCTTGCCGGGCAGCGCCTGGAGGTGAGCAGTCCCACGCTCACCACGCTGTCGCTTGGCATGAGCTATGCCACGACCTGGGCCGGCGGCTATCTGACGCTCTCCCCCGGCGTTTCCCAGGGGATCGATGCCCTGGGCGCTACCGGCGCACGACAGCCTGGGATGCCCTCAGTGACCGCTCGCAAGGCCACGCTCTCGGCCAGCTTCTTCCGCCCGTTAGCGCCCAGGCTGGACTACTTCACCTCTCTCTATGGCCAGGCCACCGCCGACGACCTTTATCCCAGCGAACGGATCGCCATCGGTGGCGAGTACTCCGTGCGTGGTTTCAAGGCGCAATACCTGACCGGCAACCGAGGCGCCTACTGGCGCCACCAACTGGACTGGACGGCCCAGCCTCTGCCTGTGCTGGGCGTGCCGACCTTCACCCTAGCCATGGATGGCGGCTGGATCGAGCGAGAAACCGAAAGAGGGGAAGGCGGTAGCCTGCTCGGGACTGCCGTATCCCTGTCGTTGCACGGGACCCGGCTGCGGCAGTCACTCACGCTGGGCAAGCCGCTGATGCATCCACACGGTATGGCGGTGGACCCCTGGGTCAGCTATTGGCAGCTCGCACTCAGGCTATGAATCGCTGCGTTCGCAGCGGCAAAAAACCAAAACAGAAAAACCAATTAGAAATCGCAGGGAATCGTCATTCATGAATCTCAATACCCGTCTGCGCCAAGCCACCAGCTGGGGGCTTGTCTGCGTTTTCGTATTTCAACCGCTGGAGCCTTTGTGGGCTGGCGGCATCACTCCGACCGATACCCGGACGACGATCATGCCACATGGCGACGTGCCGGTGATCGACATCGCCGCGCCGAACGGTAGCGGTATCTCACACAATCGCTTCAAGGAGTTCAACGTCGGCGAACAGGGGGCGGTGCTGAACAACGCTACCAGCGCCGGACAATCTGCCCTGGCCGGCGAGTTGGGGGCCAATCCTCGGTTCAATGGTGAGGCGGCACAGCTGATCATCAATGAGGTGACTGGGAGGAGCCGCTCCGAGCTCAATGGCCAGCTCGAAGTGTTTGGCGATCAGGCGAACCTGATGATCGCCAACCCGCGCGGCATCACTTGCAACGGCTGCGGCTTCGTCAATGCACCAGGGGTGACCCTGACCACCGGCAAGCCGACGCTCGACAAGCAAGGCGCATTGAATGCGCTGAGTGTCCTAGGAGGCACGATCACGATCGGCGAGCGTGGGATGGACGCTGGCGCCCAGGATTACGTCGAGTTGATCAGTCGCACCGCTGATCTTCAGGGAAGGCTGGAGGCGCAGCAGTTGAATGTGACCTTGGGCACCAACCAGATCGACTATCAACAGGGTACGACCACGCCGATTGCTCAGGAAGGTAACAAACCAGCACTCGCGATCGATACCAAGGCCCTCGGAGGCATGTATGCCAACCGTATCCGGTTGATCGCCAGCGAAGAAGGCGTTGGGGTCAATCTGGGCACTGTGCAGAGTCGTACCGGCGAGATCACCCTGGATGCCAACGGCACACTGCGCGTTGCTCAGACCAGGGCGCAGACGGATCTCAACGTGCGTGCGGCGCAGCTAGTGGTCGCGAGAGAAGGCTCCATCGGTGCGAACCGAGACATCACACTGGTCACCCCGGAACTGGACAATCAGGGCCGGATCGTGGCGAAGCGGGATATGCGTGTGCTCGCCGAGCGCGTCGATAACCATGGTGATCGCGCGCTGCTGCAAGCGAGGCAAAATCTATGGATACAGGGTGATGCGCAAGGAGAAAAGAGCGCCGAGATACTCAATCGGTCGGGCACGATCAAGACCGAGAAAGGGGATTTAGTGATTCGGGGGGAGGTCGTCGAGAACGAAGCGAAGGAAAAAGACAATAGTCGCTATGAGGATGTTATCGATAGTCGTGGTATGTCGAGCTATACGATTCAGGAAGAGGGTCTCGCAGAATATCAGATAGATGCCATACCCGATAATCTAAAAGCGTCGTTCGAGGGTGCTACACACTTCGTTACCTATAGGGGTGATCAGTTCTGGGAGCCCGATCGGACCGATGACTGGATGGATCCTGATGGACCTCCTCCCTTGCTAGCGAGCACCTATGTCCTAGAAAAGAATGAAAGGATCCTGGACCATGTGCCGAAGAAGAGAGCGATGATCGCCTCAGGTCGGCATCTTTATATCAATGCGGATCAGCTTATCAATGATGCCAGTAGCGTCACTGCCAAGAAAGATATTTACCTTGCGGGAAAAAAATTTTCTAATATCACACGGACCGAAGGGCAGATAGGAACATTCGGTAGTTATGCTCCGGTGGAGGGACCGGCTTATCGTCATGAGGGCGTGGTTGAGGTCTGGAATCCTCTGGTTCTTTACCCCGCAGAAATCATAGCGAAAGGAAAATTGGTCGCAGACTTTCAAGACGCGATTAATATCGAAACGCCGATCCCGGCTAATGCTGAAAGATTGAGAGAAATCGTCAGTGAGGTGGATGATCCATTCTCACGAGGGACGCAGTGGGAAGAAGAGTATCGATCCCCGACATCACTTTCGGCCGCGCAGATAGTGCTCAACAGCGATAATATCAAGTTGACGAGTACCCTTCAGGCGGACGACACCCTCAGCGTTATTGCCGGGAACGACATAACGCTCGAAAAAAACCTCGTAAAAGCGGGTAATGAGATCATTCTCTCCGCCCTTCGTGGCATCACGGTAGATAGTGGTGAACTGGAGGCAAAAAGCGTTTCTCTGTTGACACGTCAAGGAGACATCAGTTTAGTCAGTGATCCTGTCGTCAGGTATCTCGATATCGATTGGAAGCATCGTCGTGGACAGATTTATGCATCCGAAGGTTTGGATATCCATGCAGGCGGCAATGTAACGATCAGTGATCAGCATCCGATCATGAGTCGGAACATCGATATTCATGCTACTGGGAACGTCGTCACACAGTTTACCGACGACGTGTTCAATAGCGACAATATTGCCGGCATGAACAGCGACGATACCCAAAGCGAGTGGTTCAAGCAAGGCATCGATAGCGTCAATAAAATTTCCGCTGACGATAGTCTTACCATTACGGCAGGGGGTTCCATAAAGCTACCTCGAGCGCGGCTATCATCAGGCCAGAACGTATCGCTGATCGCAGGTCAAGATATAGACCTGGAAATGTTGGGATATGATGAAAAATACAAAAGATACTTTGACCCTTATGATGTAAAACAATATAGTCAGGACGACCTGAAAGCTATTTCCCCCATCTTGAGCGCGAGGTCCGATATTCTCATCAGTGCGGGACGAGATATCTCTCTCGAGAGTGGTGATGTGCGAAGCCAAAAAAATGTCATTGTCCTGGCTGGGCGAGACATGAGTCTCGATACGACGGGTTATACGGTTGAAAAACATCAAGGTAATACGTCTTGGTACGGAGAGGACAAGATTTACAGGGAAAAAACCTGGATCGACGAACAGCTGCTTCCCACCCAAATATCGGCTCGTAATATTACCCTGACGGCCCAGGGGAGGGCAGATCTCTATGCTTCCGATCTTAATGCCGAGGAGACGATATCCATATCGGCCCACGGGCCACTTTCACTCCACGCCATCAAGACGGATCATTATCATCACTGGAAATGGGGCGAGAATAAACAAGAAAGTACTCATCAAATCGAGTCCAAGCTCAACGCTGGGAAAGACATCTTTCTCATTACCGATGGGAATTTATTATTTCAAGGGAGTCGATTGACATCGGGTCAGCATATTCAGGGAGCGGCAAAGGGCGGTTTCCTATTTGCACAAGCGATGGAGGAAACCGCTCAAAGCCAAGAAAAATCATCCCAACGTAAATGGTATGGTAAGAAAAAAACCACGACGCATACCAGAAGTGAAGTCAATCACAAGGTCGTCGAATTCATCGCCGACAAGGACATCGAGCTGCTCAGCCGCGATGACAGCACTTATCAGGCGAGCAGGATCAGCGCTGGAGAGAATGCCAACCTCACCAGCCAGAACGGCCGGGTGATTTTCGAGGCGGTCAAGGATAGCCAGTTCGAACAGCGGATCACTCAATCGAAAGGCTTCTACATCAAGCACGCTGATCAGGGCTATCAGCAGGACGTTTGGCGTTTACCCGTGGTCAACGTCGGCGGAAAGCTGACCGTCGATGCGGCCCAGGGCATTACCGCCGCCATCAAGCAGGAGCAGGGCCAGACCCTCGACCAAGCACTGGATCTATTGAGCGCTACCCCAGGCACCGAATGGCTCGAGGCGTTGAAGAACGAAGAAAACGTCCAGTGGAATGTGGTCCAGGATGCTTATGCCAGCTGGAATCATCAGCAGAAAAGCCTGAATCCCGCCGTTGCCGCAGTGATCGCTATTGCGGTCGCGGCAGTGACCGCAGGTTATGGGCTCGCTGCGGGTGCAGGCAATGCGTTGGCCGCCGGTGCGACCGGTACCACGCAAGCGGTGCTGTACGGTGCCGGTGCCTCGGGCATGACCGCGCTGGCCTCGCAAGCCGCTGTGGCGTTGGTTGAAAATCAAGGCAACCTGTCCAAGACCCTGGATACGCTGGGTAAAAGCGAAGCGGTCAAATCGATCGCCGCCTCGATGCTGGTTGGTGGAGCGATGGCAGGCTTCGATCAACGGCTGCTGAATCAATCGCCAACACCCAGCTCGACCCGCCTGCCGGTGCTCAACGATGGAGACTGGCACAAGGTGGCCCAGCGCGTCGCCGGCCAGAGTTTGATCGGCGCGGGTGTAGAACAGACGCTATACGGTGGCAGCTTCAAGGAACAGCTCACCACCGCACTGATGGGTAATATCGGCGTCCAGGTTCATGCCCAAGGCGCCAAGCTGATCGGTGATAATGGTGAGATCCTCGGTAGCGGTGGCAAGGCGCTCTCGCACGCGGTACTCGCAGGGTTGAGCGCGGAGATTGGCAACGGCAGTGCCAAAGGCGCGGTAGCCGGCGCGCTAGCGGCGGAGCTGATGGCCATCTCTATGGGCGAGAACGCGGTCAAGGCTGAGGAATGGGATCGCAAAGCCCACCAGCAAGAGCAAATCGCTCGTGCATTTGGGGGGGTCGCTGGCGCCGTCTTTACCGGGGATGCGAAGGGGGCGTACAGCGGGGCGAATAGCAGTGAGAGTGTCCTTCGCTACAATTATTTGAGTCATCATCAGCAGGAGTTGATGGAAAAAGAGCTGGATGAGGCGAGCGGGTTGGTCCAGAAGGCTCTCATTCAGGCACGCTGGGGATTGTTGAGCCAATCTCAGGACGGTGCCTTTGCGGCGGGTGTTATCACCGCGGTGCCCGAGTCATTGCTGGAGCTAGCGCAAGGTATCATTGGTTCGGTGAGCAATGCCGGTGATATATGGGCATCCTTGAAGCAGCTTTACAGCGAAGAGGGGATCTTAGGTAGCGCGTCGGTCATTGGTAGTAGCGAGCTATCAAGAATAAAGGAAAATATCCAGACCATGGAAGCCCGATACGAACGGGCCGGTTTGGATGGCGCCTATGCATCCGGTGTCGAGGCCGGTAAGCTTATCATTGAAACAGCGGCACTTGCTTCTATAGTAGGAGGTATAGAAAGAGTAGGAACAGGCATCGCAGGGCGTGCGCCCAAAATCTCGGTAGGCTATTCATCAGTTGCCGACACCCCTGCGAAACTAATGGATGAGCTTTCGAAAGGAGGTGTGAAGCATACACCAGAAAGTATCGTAGATATCGCTCGAACGAACAGTAATAGAATTGTATTCTTAGAAGCGGGAAAAGGAGGAGAAGGAGGTTCAGGGTTAGCACATATTATTGAAAGGCATGCTAGCCAGTTTGCAGATAAGGGCATTCCTGTAAATGACATACCTTATGTGATAATGGCAGCAATAAAGGAAGATAAAATAGTTGGAAAAAATGGAACTGCACCTGTTTATGAGATTGTTTACATGGGAGAGAAGAAATATATCGCAATTGGTGTGGGCGACAATGGCTATATTGTAAGGGCTAATCCAACTTCAACTTGGAAGGAATGAAGTGAAAAAACTAATTTTTGGTGTTGAATATATGGCTACTCCCTTCTTCTGCCCTGACACTGATAGTATGGGTCATGTCGATATTGAAGATTTGGAGCTAAGCGCTCAGCTTGAAAAAAGCATATATGAATGGGATAAGCATTATCAGGAATCATTGAATCAGAATTATCCTCCTGATTCTATATTTGAAGAAGTGGATGAGCACAATATAGAGGGAGAGAGGCTTTTCAACGAAATAAAAAAGGAGGTCGGCGAAAAATATGACATTATATTTCATCCTTTGAAAAAAAGATGAAATGCGAAGGCAATTCGGGATGAAGTCACTACCGGCTCGATTTTGATTCATAGTAGATACTAATTTGTCGGAGGAAGATAATAAAAATAATCGCCATGTTTCATATGAGAAACTTTTTCATCGTTAATGGAATATTCCATAGATAGGGCTGTAATATGAAGGAAGATATTAGGATATTTTTTTCTTGCACGTGGCAAAAAAGGTCTCTTGGCTTACTTGCCATTAAGATGATACCGTAGCTGTAATTATTTGTGGTATGAATCCATGTTTGCTCAGAATCTACGACGCAGGCCTTTCATTACATTCGCTTGAACGCGCTGTCAGACTACTTTCCGGGACCTAACATCCAGGCCCTGCGCTCGCCGCCATGCCATGCCATGCCATGCCGTTTAGTGCCCCATTCATTGGGTGCGGTCAGCTGCGAATTCGACTACTGATTTTAGTTCCCTTCAGTGAAATTCGCATTTCAAGGAGAGCGATATGGCTTGGTCTCGTCCCGCTGCGTGGTTGACGGTGCTGCTTGCCTCGGTTGCGACGCCCGCGCTTGCGTTGGATCAGCTGGGCATCCCGATGCCGGAGCGTGAGGATCCGCGGTTGGAGGTGGTGTTCGAGTCGCCGCGGATATGGAACGGTGCGACGATCGATCCCTCGAGTGGCGAGGTGTTCGCGGTCTATCCGCTGCTCGATGGCGCCGGGGCGCAGGTCACTCGTTTGACCGGGCGGGAGAGCGCAGAGCCCTACCCGGACGCAGCGTGGAACCAGTGGGATGAGTCCGAGCCGGGGCGCCATTTCCTGCACGCCAATGCGCTCAGGATCGGTCCAGACGGGCATCTGTGGGTGGTCGATTCAGGTGTCGCCCAAGGGGAGAGCCGGCGTACGCCGGGTGCGGGTAAATTGGTCGAGATCGATCCGGCGAGCGACCAGGTGATCAACGTCCATGTCGTTCCGGACGAGGTGCTGCACGATGAAAGTTTCATCAACGATATCCGCTTCGATGGGGACTTCATCTACGCCGCCGACTCCGGCGCCCCGGGCATCCTGGTCTTCGATCGCAAAGCGGGTGAATTCAGTCGAGTCCTGGATGGGCACCCGCTGGCGACCAGCATCCGCCCCATCCATGCCAAGGGCGCGCCCCAGCTCGAAAGCGACGGCTCGCCGGCGGTGGTCCACGCCGACCAGCTCGAGGTCTCGCCCGACGGGCGCTATTTCTACTTTCAGCCGGTCGGCGGCCCGATGGCGCGGATCGAGACCCGCTGGCTCAAGGATCCCGCGCTGCGCGCCGAGGCCGACGATCACGTCGAGGAGTGGGCCGACACGCCGAGCACCGGCGGCACCGCGATCGATGCCGAGGGCAATATCTATGTCGCCGATACCAATGCGCGCAGGATCCTGCGCTTCGACCCGAACGGCGAGCACCAACAGCTGATCGAGGATCCGCGGCTGATCTCGCCGGATGCGCTGTGGATCGACGCCGAGGGCTGGCTGTGGATTCCCGCGACCCAGATGAGCCTGCTGGGTACCGACGATGGCCAGGTACCGAATTCGGTCGAGTACCCGATACAGCTGCTGCGAATGAAGATCGACGCCAAGCCCGCGCCGAATGATCACGGCTGAATACTTCGGTGTCAGGGCATCATTGCTGATCATTCTCGGTCGATACGCTGCATAGGCGCGCTACGCCGAGCATTGATTCTTCAAAAACCAATACCCCGCGCGAGTTCCCCCGCGCGGGGTATTGGCGTTGCTCCGGCGAGCTGCGCTGCCCGCTGGCGCGCTCGGAGCCCAGGCTTAGAGATAGTAGGATTTCAGCGGGGGGAAGCCGTTGAACTCGATCGCGCTGTAGCTCGTGGTGTAGGCGCCGGTGGAGAACCAGTAGAGCCGGTCTCCGCTGGAGAGGTTGAGCGGCAGGCCGTACTTGTACTGCTCGTACATGATGTCGGCGCTGTCGCAGGTGGGCCCTGCGATCACCACTTCCTCGAGCTCACCCTTGCGTTCGGTCCAGATCGGGAACTTGATCGCTTCGTCCATCGTTTCGACCAGGCCTGAGAACTTGCCGACGTCGGTATAGACCCAGCGCTCGACCGCGGTGCGCGACTTGCGTGCGACCAGCACCACTTCGCTGACCAGTACGCCTGCATTGGCGATCAGCGAGCGGCCGGGCTCGAGGATGATCTCCGGCATGTCGTCGCCGAAGTCCTCTTGCAGGAAGCGGGTGATCTCCTCGGCGTAGACCGCCAGCTCGTTGGTGCGCTGGAGGTAGTTGGCCGGGAAGCCGCCACCCATGTTGATCATCTTCAGCACGATGCCGTCTTCCTCGCGCAGGCGCTCGAAGATCACTTTGACCTTGGCGATCGCTGCGTCCCACACTCCGATGTCGCGCTGCTGCGAACCGACGTGGAACGAGATCCCGTAGGGGTCGAGGCCGAGTTCGCGGGCGAGGATCAAAAGGTCCATCGCCATGTCGGTCTGGCAGCCGAACTTGCGTGACAGTGGCCAGTCCGCGGTGGAGGAGCCTTCGGTGAGGATGCGAACGTAGATCTTCGAGCCCGGCGCCGCCTTGGCGATGTTGCGCAGGTCGGCTTCCGAGTCGGTGGCGAACATCCGCACGCCCTTCTCGTAGAAGTAGCGCACGTCGCGGGCTTTCTTGATCGTGTTGCCGTAGCTGATCCGCGAGGCATCGACCCCGGTGGCGAGTACCTTGTCGAGCTCATAGATCGAGGCGATGTCGAAGTTCGAGCCCTTGTCGCGCAAGAGTTCGGTGATCTCGGTCGCCGGATTGGCCTTCACCGCGTAGAAGATCCGCGCGAAGGGAAAGCTCTCCACCAGCTCATCGAAGGCGCGCGAGATGGTGGCGAGATCGATCACCACGAACGGCGTCTCCTGGCCGTCGGCGAAGGTCTTGAGGCGCTCGAAGGTGGCGGGAGCGTAGTAGTCGTCGATGCGGATGGTCATGCGGTGATGCTCCTCGAACGAGGCAGGAATGGGCACGTGTCGAACGGCCGGTCGATCTCTCCCTCAAGGGTCGCCAAGGCCCACTGCGCGGGCATCGATAGCCCGCTCGTCATGGCTGCCAAGCGGATGGCGAAAGCGGTGGTCGTCGTTCGTCGCGGACTTTAGGGCCGCGCTCGGTCGAGCGCAAATGAATTCTCGTGCGAACGTGATTCTCCCTCTCGCAGCGCCTTGCCCTGCGGTCTTTTGCGGGCGTCGGGCGCCTTGGTCGAGGCGCTCGATGCGATGGCCGCGCGATACGATCGACCGCGACCTCCACAACGAGATCGACAGCCACAAAGGCGTTTGGGATAGTCGGATCGGTTTCGGTAGGCGACCGACCATACGGGTGGCGGATGCGTTCAACGCCTGCGTCGCTCATGGCGCGCCGCGTGATGCTTCGGCGAGGTTCGATCTCGGCAGCGAGTACGGCGATGTCGTCCCGCTGGGCGGGACCTTCGAATGCATCGAGTCTCTGGGCTGAGCGCGCGCGAGGCGCGCTCGTTGCTCCATGGTCCCTATAGCGTCAACAATCAAAAGCAGTCGCTAACGAGGAATCCTTTCCATGTCCCACGCAACGCTCGATGGTCGGACGCAACCCGCGTCCGTCCAGGAGCAATCGCTCTACCGCCGCGTCGCCTGGCGGCTGGTGCCGTTTCTGTGCCTCTGCTACCTGATGTCCTACCTCGACCGGATCAACGTCGGGTTCGCGCGCCTGACGATGGAGAGCGATCTTGGCTTCAGCGCTTCGATCTACGGTTTCGGCGCGGGGCTTTTCTTCGTCGGCTACATCCTCTTCGAAGTGCCGAGCAACTTGATTCTGGCCCGGGTCGGCGCGAGGCTGTGGATCGCCCGGATCATGGTCACCTGGGGCATCATCTCGGGGATGACCATGCTGGTCACCGAGCCCTGGCACTTCTATACCCTGCGCTTTTTGCTCGGTTTCGCCGAGGCGGGTTTCCTGCCCGGGGTGCTCTACTACCTGACCTGCTGGTTCCCCTCCTACCGGCGTGGCAAGGTGATGGCGCTGTTCATCATCGGGCTGCCGCTTTCCAGCGTGATCGGTGGGCCGCTGTCGGGGGGGATCATGCACTTCTTCGATGGCAGCTACGGCCTCGCCGGCTGGCAGTGGTTGTTCCTGCTCGAGGCCTTGCCGACCGTGGTGCTCGGCGTGGTGACGCTGTTTTGGCTACCCAATGGCATCAGTGACGCGCGCTGGCTCGACGCCGAGCAGAAGGCGCTGCTCCAGCGTCGGCTCAAGGATGACAACGACGAGCTCGGCGAGGGCAAGCATTCGTTCAAGGATGCCTTCCTGAGCCTCAGGGTCTGGCTGCTCGGTGGCATCGACTTCTCGATCCTGCTTTCGGCCTATGCGCTCGGCTTCTGGCTGCCGAGCTTCATCCGCGACACCGGGGTCTCCGACACCTTCCATATCGGCGTGCTCACCGCGATCCCGAGCATCGCGGGCGTCCTCGGCATGCTGGCGATCGGATTCAGCTCCGATCACTTCCGCGAGCGGCGCTGGCACATCATCGTGCCCTTCATCATCGGCGCGTTCAGCATGTTCGCCAGCACCTTCTTCACCCACCAGCTGGTCGCCACCGTCGCGCTGTTCTCGCTTGCCTCGCTCGCGATCTTCGGCGCGATCCCGGTGTTCTTCAGCCTGCCCGGCACCTTCCTCAAGGGTACCGCGGCTGCGACCGGCTTCGCCCTAGCGATCTCGGTGGCCAACATCGCAGGCCTGATCAGCAACTCGCTGATGGGGCTCATGCTCGATCTCACCGGCAGCGCGAGGTTTGCGATCTGGTTCTTCGCGGCTTGCCTGCTGCTGAGCTGCCTGATCGTGCTCTGGCTGCCGCCCAAGCTGGTCAATCGCTGAACATGTGCGGGCGGCCGACGGGGCGCTACGTGGAATGAGTGTCAACACGCCCCGGGGCTAGTAAACTCCTCGCCGCAAGACATTCCCCACGGAGAACCGCCGCGATGTCATCACGCGAACTGGTGCTGGCAAGCGCCAACCCGGGCAAGCTGCGCGAATTCCAGGCGTTGCTTTCGCCGCTTGGGTTTTCACTTTCGTCCCAGGCTGACCACGGCGTCCTCGATGTCGAGGAGACCGGGCTGACCTTCGTCGAGAACGCGCTGCTCAAGGCGCGTGCGGCAGCCAAGGCGAGCGGTCGAGCGGCGCTGGCCGATGACTCAGGGCTCGCCGTCGATGTGCTCGACGGTGCGCCGGGGATCTATTCGGCCCGCTACGCGGGCGAGCCTTCCGACGACGGCGCCAACAATGCCAAGCTGCTCGAGGCGCTCAAGGACGTGCCCGAGGGCCAGCGCCAGGCGCGCTACTGGTGCGCGCTGGTCTTCCTGCGCCACGCTGAGGACCCGGCACCGCTGGTGATCCAGCGCGACTGGCGCGGTGAGATCCTCTCGCTGCCGCGGGGCGAGGGCGGGTTCGGCTACGATTCGCTGTTCTGGCTGCCGGACCAGGGCGCAAGCGCCGCGGAGCTGACCGCTGGCGAGAAGAACCGCTTGAGCCATCGCGGTCGCGCGGTGGCGGCGCTGCTCGAGACGCTCAAGGCGCTGTGATGACCGCCCGCACGGCACTGCCGCCGCTCGCGCTCTATGTCCATGTGCCGTGGTGCGTGCGCAAGTGTCCCTACTGCGACTTCAACTCCCACGGGGTCGGGCACGGTGCGGTGCTGCCTGAAGCCGAGTACGTCGAGGCCTTGATCGAGGATCTCGATCAGGACCTGGCGCTGATCGAGCCGCGGGCGCTGCGCAGCATCTTCATCGGCGGCGGTACGCCGAGCCTGCTGTCGCCGGATGCCTATGTCCGGCTGCTCGAGGCCTGCGAGGCCCGGCTCGGCTTCGAGCCGGGGATCGAGATCACCCTCGAGGCCAACCCTGGCACCGTCGAGCGCACGCGCTTCGAGGGCTATCGCCAGGCCGGGATCAATCGCCTGTCGCTGGGCATCCAGAGCTTCGACGATGCGCTGCTCGCCGAGCTTGGCCGCATCCACTCGGGCGACGACGCCGAGCGCGCGGTCGAGGCGGCGCGCGCGGCGGGGTTTTACAACTTCAACCTCGACCTGATGCATGGCCTGCCGGGGCAGTCGGTCGAAGGGGCGCTGGCCGACATCGAGCGCGCCCTTTCACTTTCGCCCGAGCATCTGTCCTGGTACCAGCTGACGCTCGAGCCGAACACCGAGTTCTTCTCCCATCCGCCCCGGATGCCGGAGGAGGAGACGCTGTTCGACATCCAGGACGAAGGCCATGCGCGGCTCGAAGCCGCGGGCCTCGAACGCTACGAAATTTCCGCCTATGCGCGCGCCGGTGGCCTGGACCGGCGCGCGCGGCACAACCTCAACTACTGGCGTTTCGGCGACTATCTCGGCATCGGCGCCGGTGCCCATGGCAAGCTGAGCCGACTCGACAGCGATGGCGAACTCACGGCGACGCGCCGCTGGAAGAGCCGCCAGCCCGAGTCCTATCTCAAGCGCCGCCGCGACCCGCGCGGCTTCGTCGCCGGCCAACGGCAGATCGAGCGCGACGAGATCGGGCTCGAGTTTCTGATGAACGCGCTGCGCCTGGTCGAGGGCGTGCCGCTTGAACTCTGGCAGGCGCGCACGGGTCTATCCAACGCGCGCCTCGCCGCCCAGACCGCGCGGGCGCGGTCGATGATGCTGCTGGCCGAGGACCCCGGGAGGATCAAGGCGAGCCCACGGGGTCTGCTATTCTTGAACGACCTGCTGGCACTGTGTGAGTCCGCGCGAGTACCGCTCGAATGACCTGGTGTCCGGCACTGCCAAGAGAAGGAAGAATGCGATGAACAAGCGTTTCTGGCTGGCACTGCCGCTGGCCGCCGCCGTGGGACTGGCCGGCTGCTCGACCAATGATCCCTACACCGGCCAGCGGGTCAGCAACAATACCGGTAGTGGAGCGCTGATCGGCGCTGGCGCGGGCACCGCGATCGGCCTCGCCACCGGCGGCCACACCAGCGGTGCGGTGATCGGCGCAGCCGCGGGCTCGGTGCTCGGTGCCGGCGTCGGTGCCTACATGGACCGCCAGGAGCAGCAGCTGCGCCAGACCACCCGTGGCAGCGGCATCCAGGTGACCCGTACCGCCGACCAGCTGCAGCTCAACATGCCCAGCGCGATCCTCTTCGCGCATGACTCGAGCCAGCTCTCGAGTTCGATCGGGCCGGCGATGGACAGCGTGGTCAACGTGCTGCGCGACTTTCCCGATACCGGCATCCAGATCGACGGCTACACCGACTCCACCGGTCGGGCTTCCTACAACCAGCAGCTCTCCCAGCTGCGCGCCCAGGCGGTCGGCGACTATCTCGCACGCGGTGGTATCGCGTTCAATCGCCTGACCATGACTGGCCACGGCGCGTCGAACTTCGTCGCCAGCAACGATAGCGAAGAGGGGCGCCAGCAGAACCGCCGGGTGACCATCACCCTGATTCCGCCGAACTACTCGAACCAGGTGATCCAGGGCCAGATCACCCCGCAGCAGTACGTGCCGGGCCAGAGCTCGCCGGGCCAGCAGTACGTACCGGGGCAGAGCACACCGGGACAGTACACGCCGGGTCAGTCGGTACCGACGCAGAGCGTGCCTACCCAGACCATCGGTAACTGAACGTCGAGGCGGACGAGGCGCTGCCTCGTTCGCCGGCGCCGGCGCTCCTGGCCTTGGCGTGTTCCATCAGCCCCTTTTCACGGCGCGTGAGGCGCCCTTGGAGCCCGACGTGCTCGCCTACCAGCATGCCTATCACGCAGGCAACATTGCCGACGTCCACAAGCACCTGACGCTGTTCGCGCTTTCGCGCCAGATGACGGCCAAGACCTCGTCGATCACCTTCGTCGATACCCACGCCGGGCGCGGGCTCTACCCGCTCGATGCCACGGAGACTCAGCGCGGTGGTGAGTACCGCGACGGGGTGCTGCCGCTATGGCAGGCGCGCGACCGTCTCCAGGACGACGATCTGCTCGATGATTGGCTCGCCGCGCTCGATCTGCTCAATCCGCGGACGAAACTGGAGTGCTACCCGGGCTCGCCCTGGTGGTTCGCACAAATGATGCGCGAGGGCGATCGCCTCGAGCTCTACGAGCTGCACCCGCGTGAGTACGCGCATCTCGACGACCTGAGCGTCGCCGCGGGCGGGCTTCCAGTCGCCGCACGGCGGCACTTCGCCGATGGACTCGAGGCGGTGGTCAAGCATTTGCCGGTGCCGACGCCACGACTGTGCGTGCTGATCGACCCCTCCTATGAGGTCAAGCGTGACTATCTGACCGTCGCCGAAACCCTCGGCAAGATCGGCGCCAAGGCGCGCCATGCGGTGGTCGCGATCTGGTATCCGCTATTGCCGGAGGAGCGCCATCTCGAACTGCTCGAGGCGAGCCGAGCGACCGGGCTGCGCAAGCTCTTGCGCAGCGAACTGCGCTATCGCGATCCCGGCAAGGGGCGCGGGATGTACGGCTCCGGCATGCTGCTGTTCAACCCACCGTGGCGGCTCGATGACGAGCTCAGGCAAAGCTTCGACCACCTCGCCGCCTTCTATGGCGGCGGCGCCAGCCATCACCTCGACTGGTGGGTGGAGGAGTAGGCGCCGCTCTCGCGATCAGAGGCTGGCGCTGAGCGGGAGCAGCGGCGCACTGCCGTGATCGAGAGGGCGGCGCTCGAGGCGTCGTCCTTCGGCATCGAACAGGTGCAGTCGGTCGATCCCGGCGTCAAGGCGCAGGCGCTCGCCTTCATCCAGCTGCCGCGCGCCGTCGAGTCGCACCACCAGCGGCGTGGAGGTGCCATCGAGCCGGCAGTAGGCCAGGGTATCGGCGCCGAGTGGCTCGATCAGCTCGACCCGGACATCGAACAGTGCCGTCTCAGCGTCGCTTTCGCGCAGATGTTCCGGCCTCACCCCGAGACTGCTCGGCTGCCCTTCGAGCCCGTCGAGATCCAGGCATGCGCCGCCGGGTAGCCGCCAGCCTGCGACGCCCTGCTCCAAGGGCAGGAAGTTCATCGCTGGAGAGCCGATGAATCCGGCGACGAAGCGAGTCGCCGGGCGCTGATAGAGCGTCATCGGCGTGCCGATCTGCTCGACTTGGCCTGCGTTCATCACCACCAGCCGGTCCGCCAGCGTCATCGCTTCCACCTGGTCATGGGTGACGTAGATCGCGGTGGTGCCTAGCCGCTTTTGCAGCCGGCGGATCTCCAGGCGCATCTGCACCCTGAGCGCGGCATCGAGGTTGGAGAGCGGCTCGTCGAACAAGAACACCTTGGGTTCGCGTACGATCGCCCGGCCCATCGCCACCCGTTGGCGCTGGCCGCCGGAGAGCTGACGAGGGCGCCGGTCGAGCAGCGCCTCGAGCCCAAGCACCCGCGCGGTCTCGCGTACCTTGGCCTCGCGCGCGGGCTTGGGCACGCCTCGATTCTTCAGCGCATAGGCCATGTTCTCGGCCACGCTCATATGCGGATAGAGTGCGTAGTTCTGGAACACCATCGCGATGTCTCGCTCCGCCGGCTCGCGTTCATTGACCCGCTCGCCGTCGATCTTGAGCTCCCCTCCACTGATCGTTTCGAGCCCCGCCAGGCAGCGCAGCAAGGTCGACTTGCCGCAGCCCGAGGGGCCGACGATGACGATCATCTCGCCGTCCTCGACCCTGAGGTCGATACCGTGGAGCGCGGCGTTGCCGTTGGGGTAGCGCTTGTTCAGCGCATCGAGAGTCAGGGTGGCCATGGCTCGTTTCCTTGGCGTCGGTGATGGAGGGTGCTCATTTCTCGCTGTCCACCAGCCCTTTGACGAAATAGCGCTGCATCGTGACGATCACCGCCACCGGCGGTAGCAGGGCCAGCAGCGCAGTGGCCATCACGGTCTGCCAGGGCACCAGGTTGTCGCCCCCGGTGGCCATCTGCTTGAGGCTGACCACCGCGGTGGTATAGGCGGTATCGGTGGTGATCATCAAAGGCCATAGATACTGGTTCCAGCCGTAGAGGAACATGATCACGAACAGCGCGGCGACGTTGGTCTTCGACAGCGGCAGCAGGATGTCGCAAAGGAACTTCCACGGCCCGGCGCCGTCGACCCGCGCCGCCTCGAGCAGCTCCGGTGGCACGGTGAGGTAGAACTGGCGGAACAGGAAGGTGGCGGTGGCACTGGCGATCAGCGGCAGGATCAGGCCGGCGTAGGAGTTGAGCAGGCCGAGATCGGAGACCACCTGGTAGGTCGGCATGATCCGCACCTCGACCGGCAGCATCAGGGTGACGAAGATCGCCCAGAAGCACAGCATCCGCCCCCGAAAGCGGAAGAACACCACCGCATAGGCGGCGAGGATCGCGATCACGATCTTGCCCACCGCAATACCGAGCGCCATCACCAGCGAGTTGAACAGCAGCTGGGAGACGCTGACCCCTAGCCGGCCGACTGGATCTCTCAGCACGGCGATGAAGTTGTCGATGCCTTCACCGCCGAACCACAGCGGCGCGATGCCGGTATAGAGCTCGGCGCGGGTATGGGTGGCGGCGGTCAGCGCCATCCATACCGGGAACAGGAACATCGCGATCGAGAGCAGCAGCAGTGCGTGGCTGAGCAGGTCGAGGCCGGGGCGATGGTAGCGCATCAGTAGTGCACCTTGCGTTCGATGTAGCGGAACTGGACCAGTGTCAGCGCACCGACCAGCAGCATCAGGATCACCGACTGCGCAGCGCTGGCGCCCAGGTCGTAACCGACGAAGCCATCCTCGAACACCTTGTAGATCAGCGTTCGCGTCGCCCCGCCCGGGCCGCCACCGGTGGTGGCATCGATGGTGCCGAAGGTATCGAAGAAGGCGTAGGTAGTGTTCATCACCAGCAGGAAGAAGGTGGTCGGCGAGAGCAGCGGGAAGGTGATCGTCCAGAACCGTTTCCATGGCCCTGCGGCGTCGATCGCCGCGGCTTCGAGCAGGCTCTTGGGAATCGCCTGGAGGCCTGCGAGGAAGAACACGAAGTTGTAGCTGACCTGCTTCCACACCGAGGCGATGATCACCAGCGCCAGCGCTTGGCCGCCGTCGAGCCGGTGGTTCCAGTCCACGCCGAGCGTGCCGAGCATGGCGCTGAGCACCCCCAGGGTAGGATCGAACAGGAACATCCACAGCACGCCGGCGATCGCCGGAGCGACCGCATACGGCCATACCAGCAGGGTGCGATAGCCGCGCGCGCCCTTGACCACCCGATCAGCGAGCACCGCGAGCAAGAGCGCGACCGAGAGCGCCAGCAGGGCCACCGAAGCACTGAATACCACCGTTACACCCAGCGCGCGGCGGTACTCTGGGTCGACCAGTACCTGGATGAAGTTGTCCAGGCCGGCGAAGGTGGCGCTGAGGCCGAACGGGTCCTGGACGTAGAGCGATTGGTAAAGCGCCTGGCTCGCCGGCCAGAAGAAGAACACAGCGATGACCACAAGCTGTGGAGCGAGCAGCAGCCAGGGAGTGAAGCGGTGGCGTTGGAACGTGGTCATCTCGCCGGGGCTCAGCCGTTGGCGCGCTGGAAGCGCTCTAGCAGCTGGTTACCGCGGCGCACTGCGTTATCGAGCCCCTCCTGCACGGTCTGGGCGCCGCTGAATACGCGTTCGAGCTCCTCTTCGATCACATCGCGGACCTGGACCATGTTGCCGAGCCGCAGTCCGCGCGAATTGTCGGTCGGCTCACTCGAGGTGAGCTGCTCGATCGCCGTGCCGGTACCGGGGTGCTGGTCATAGAAGCCGGATTCGCGGGTCAGCTCGTACGCGGCCTCGGTGATCGGCAGATAGCCGGAGAACTGGTGCCAGTCGGCCTGCACTTCGGGGGAAGAGAGGTAGTGGAAGAAGCTCGCGGCGGCAGCGTTCTCCTCCGCGCTCTTGCCCGCCATCACCCAAAGCGATGCGCCGCCGATGATGGTGTTGAGCGGCTGCTCGCGACCTTGGTGTTCGAGCGCGGTGGTGGACCACGGCAGCGGCGCCACTTCGAAGTCGAAGGCCTGGGCGTTGGCGCGGATCCCGGCCAGCGAGGCCGAGGAGGCGGTGATCATCGCGCATTGGCCGCTGTAGAACATCGGCATCGCATCGTCGACCCGTCCGCCGTAGCGGAATCGGCCGTCCTGCTGCCAGTCGACCAAGCGCTGGAGGTGGGCGGCGACTTCCGAAGTGTCGAACGCAAGCCGGGTATCCAGCCCAGCGAAGCCGTTGGCTTCGGTGGCGAACGGCAGGTCGTGTCGCGCGGCGTAGTTCTCGAGCTGGATCCATGAAGGCCAGGTGGTGGTGAGGCCGCAGCGCGCAGCACCCGAGTCGATCACTCGTTCGAGCGCGTCGCCGAGCGCCTCCCAGGTACGCGGTACCTCATCGACCCCTGCCTGGTCGAGAATCGTACGGTTGACGTAGAGCACCGGTGTCGAGGAGTTGAACGGCATCGACAGCATCTGGCCATCGGCGCTCGAGTAGTAGCCGGTCACCGCGGGCAGGTAGGCGCTCGGATCGAAGGGCTGGTTCGACTGCTCCATCAGATGGTAGACCGGCTCGGTGGCGCCGCGGGCGGCCATCATCGTCGCCGTGCCGACCTCGAAGATCTGCACGATGGTCGGCGCCTGGCCTGCGCGGAAGGCGGCGATCGCCCCGGTCATGGTTTCACTGTAGTTGCCCCGGTACGAGGGTTTGACTACGTAGTCCGGCTGACTTGCGTTGAAGTCGCGGGCGATCGCATCGATCTTGTCCGCAAGCTCTCCGGTCATCGCATGCCAGAACTGGATCTCGGTCGCAGCCCAGGCAGGGGTGGTGCCGAGCAGGCAGAGGGCGGCGGCGAGCGGCAGCAGGTGACGGTGGGCAGATGTCGCTTTGGGTGCGGCGTGCATGGCGCTTCCTTGAACGTTCCGATGGATATCCCGAAGGAGCGCGATCCACCCTAATGAGCGTTGATTAAGGAAGCGTGACAGCTGGAGGCTTGAAGCGGGGGAAGGTGGCACAGGCAAGGCGCTCGCCGGACCTGCGCCACGGCGCGCCTTGCCATCGGTCTTTCTTGGTCAGTTTTTCTCGATCGGTCTTTCTCGATCGGCCTTTCTCGATCAGTCCTGCGAGCCCGGGGCCTGCCGGACCGGCGGCTGCTGCGGTGGATACTCCATGCGCGGCTCGATCTCCCGGGTCACCGGCGAGTTGGGTGCGGATTGGCGCATGATGGTGTTGGCGATCTGCTCGCCGGCGCTCTTCCAGCCGGTGCCCAGCGCCTCGACCAGTGCCGGATAGCCGTCGTCGGCAAGCGGCACGGTCAGCGCGAGGGGACGCTCGACCAGTAGCCGCTGCTGGTCGTCGTAGAGCTGGTAGCTGCCCTGGATCACGGCTTCTCCATCGTAGCGGCCCTGGAACTGGTCGAGCTCGACCTCGAGCCGCTGTTCGGCCTGGCCGCTGGCATTCGCCGGCAGCAGCTGATGGCCGGGCAGGCGATTGGCCAGCTGCTCGCGCAAGGACCGGGTCAGCTGCTCGGAGAGATCCCCGGCCCAGAGATTGGCCTGGGCCTGGCTGTATTCCACCGCGCTCAGCTGGTAGACGATCCCGCTGCCGCGCAGGTAGGTCGAGAGCACCACCGGTGCCACCGACAGGCTCTGCGGCTCCGCCCGCGGCGGCAGCACGGCGGAAGGCGCGGGGGGCGGTGCGCTGTATTCCGGCAGGCTGTAGTAGCGCAGCGTCGTAGCATCGCCGCCGCAGCCGGCGAGCACGGTGAGCAGGGCCATGCCGGCGCACGCGCGCAGCGAATGGGCGGAAAGCGGAGCGGTCATTGGCGTGCCCTCGGTTGCGGATCGTCGATCTGGCCTCGGTTGAAGATCAGCGAATTGGGCTTGTCGCTGATCGTTCTCGCCGCGGGTTGCAGGCTGCGCAGCAGCTGGTCGAGCTGCTGGATCGTCGCGCGCAGGTCGCGATAGGCCGGAGCCTGCGGGTCGAAGCCCTGGAGCGTGTGCTCGATCGCCTGGAGCGACGACTGGACATCGCCTGGCAGCGAGCGCATCGCCGGATCGTTGAGCAGTTGGTTCAGCCCTTCGGTCGTGGTGTTGAGCTGCTGGACCAGGGCATTGGAGCTGTCCAGGGTCGCGTTGAGATTGGTGATGGTGCTCTCGATATCGAGCTGGTTGACCTTGTCGAGCAGTGCCGAGACTTTTCCAGTGACCTGGCCGAAGCCGCTCTGGGTGCTGGGGAATACCGGCTTGCCTTCGAAGTTCGCCACCTGCGTCGTGTCGTCGTCCTCGCTGCCGACGAAATCGAGATCGATGTAGAGCGCACCGGTGACCAGGTTGGCGGTCGCCAGCGACGCGCGCATGCCGTTGTCGATCATCCTGCCGAAGGTCTGCCGCATGCGCTGGAGGTCCTCCTCGGTTACCACCGGCTGCAGCCGCTGCGGCTCGATCCGGATCAGCACCGGGATGCGGAAGCCGCTCAAGTGGTTGTCGGCCAGGCGGTTGATCCGCCACGGCAGTGTCTCGACCGTTCCTACCCGCACGCCGCGGTATTCGACCGGGGCGCCGGCGCTGAGTCCACGGATCGAGTCGTCGAGCAGCAGCACGTACTCGAGATACTGGTTGTAGCTGCCCAGGCTCGCCTGCTCTTCGTTGGAGAACAGGTCGAAGGCGGCGCCGTCCTCGACCGGCTGGCCAGGATCGACGCCTTCGGCGACGTCGAAGGTCACCCCGCCGCTGATCAGCGTCTCGAGGGAGCCGACGTTGAGGTTGACCCCCTCCGAGGTGATGTCGAAATTGACTCCCGAAGTCACCCAGAAATGGGTATTGGCGGTCACCAGCGATGTGTAGTTGCTGAAGATGTAGAGATCGTAATGGACGACGCGTTTCTCGGCGTCGAAGTTCGAAGCCTCTACCCGGCCGACGGTATAGCCCTGGAACACCACCGGGTCGCCGACGCTCAGGGCGTTGCCGTTGGTGCTGTCGAGACGAATGCGCAGGCCCGCCGCGTCCGAGGGCGCGACCGGTGGCTGATCGAGCACCCGGAATTCGTCCCTGTCTCCTTCTCCGCTGGTATCCGGCTGCAGCTCGATGTAGGCGCCTGAGAGCACCGTACCGAGTCCGCTGATGCCATCGCGGCCGATCCGCGGCTTGACCACCCAGAACTGGGCGTCCTCACCGAGCAGGCGCGCGGCGTCGGGGGTCATCCGTGCCCTCATCACCGCGTGAGAGGCATCGTCGGAGAGCTCCACCGACTCGACCTGCCCAACCTCCACGCTGCGTGCGCGAATCCTGGTACCGGCCTCGATCCCATCGGCGTTCTGGATCGTCAGCGTGACCTCCGGCCCGCGCTGGGCAAGCGTATGGAACAGCATCCACAGCCCGATCAGCGCTGCGAGCAGCGGCACGAACCAGACCGGTGAGACGTAGTCGCTGAGACGTTTGATGCGCGCCTTGGGAGCGGAGTCGCTCATCGGGTGACTTCCTGTCGTGAAGAGGGGGGGGCGGGCGACAGCCTGGCTGTCCGGGGCGCGACATGGCGCTGGCCGGTCTGCTGCAGGTCGGTGGCATCCCACAAGAGCCTGGGGTCGAAGCACATCGCCGCGATCATGGTGAGCACCACCACCAGGCCGAAAGCGACCACGCCATGACCGGGAACGATGTTCATCAGATTACCGAGCTGGACCATCGCCGCGAGCACGGTGACGACGAAGACGTCGATCATCGACCAGCGGCCGATGAATTCGGTGAGGCGATAGAGTTTCATCCGCGGGCCAGGGCGGAAGGGCTCCGGCCTGCGGGTCTTCCAGCACAGCCACGAAAGCGCCATGACCTTCGCCACCGGCACCATGACGCTGGCGAAGAAGATCACCAGCGCCACCGGATAGTCCCCGTGGGCGAGCAGCAGCAGTACGCCGCCGATGATCGTCTGCGGCTCGGGATGGCCGAACTGGGTGATGACCATGACCGGTAGCGCCATCGACGGGATATAAAGAATGATCGAGGTGACCACCAGCGCCATGGTGAGCTGGACGCTGCGCTTGGTGCGCGCGTGCAGCGCCTCGCCGCAGCGCTGGCAGCGCCCCTTGCCGTGATCGTCGACCTGGCCTGGCTGGCCGCAGGCGTGACAGCTGGTGAAACCCTGGGTCAGCGCGCCGCGGCCGGGTTCCGGTTCAGGGGTGAGGATCGGTCCGCACATCCGCTTGAACAGCCAGTCTCGGTCGACGCTCTGGGTAGTGGTGAGCAGCAGCAGCGAGAAGATGCAGAACGCCCAAAACGCCGGACCGAAGCTGATCGTCGCGAGCGACATGATCTTCACCAGGCTGACCAGTACGCCGACGATGAAGATGTCGGCCATCACCCAGGGCTGCATCCGCGAGAGGCTCCTGGCGATGTAGACCCCACCGGGCGGGCGATGGTCGAGTGCCAAGCTGACATGCAGGTAGATCACCAGCATCAGGTAGACGAATGGCAGGGCCAGCACTCCGACCAGAAAGCAGAAGGAGAGGAAGCCATAGCGCTGCTCGAGGGTGACGGTGATCGCATCGACCAGATGCATGCTCTGCTCGACGCCGGTCGAGGAGAACGAGATGAACGAGAAGCTCAGCGACAGCGCGAGCATGATCACCGCTGCGATCGCGTACGCCAGGGTGTGGTCGATCGGCGTGAACATGCGAGTCGCCAGCCGATGACCACAGCGCGGGCAGCGCGATCGCTCGCCGGCGGCGAGCGGCGGTACGTCGCTGACGAGATCGCACTCGACGCAGATACGAATCCGCGATCGGGAGGGCGCTTGATCATCGACGGTGAAGAGCGTGGTCATTCTTTCTCCGGTATGAAAGAGGGGCGCTCGCTTGCAAGAAACATACGATAACGTATGTTTTCAGGCGTTCCACTAGCCCGCGTTCAAAATGACCCAATTTTCAGCCGCTGGCGTCTCATCCGATCGCATCCGCGCCCTGCGCCGCGGAGCGCCACAGGGCGCGATAGGCGCCTTCGGGACGCGCGAGCAGCTCCGCGTGGGTGCCGCGCTCCTCGATCCTGCCCTGGGTCATCACCAGGATCTGGTCCGCCTCGCGGATCGTCGCCAGGCGATGGGCGACCACCACCAGGGTCACGCGGCCGCGCAGCAGGTCCAGCGCCTTCGACAGCTCCGATTCGGTGGCACTGTCGACGCTGGCGGTGGCCTCGTCGAGCAGCAGCACCCGGGGCTGGCGCAGCAGCGCCCGGGCCAGCGCGAGCAGCTGCCGCTCACCCGAGGAGAGCGAAAGCCCCCGCTCGCCGAGCGGTGTATCCAACCCCTTGGGGAGGCGTTCGACCAGCGTCGCCAGGCGAGCATCGCGCAGCGCCTGCTCAAGGCGCTCCTCGCTGGCCTCGCCGCCGAGCAGCAGGTTGTCGCGCAGCGTGGTCGAGCGCAGGAACGGCTCTTGCGGCACCACCGCCACCGCTTCGCTGAGCGTGGCGCGGTCGATCTCCGCCAGCGGCCTTCCGTCGATGGTCATTCGGCCGGCGGTGGGGCGCTTCAACCCACAGAGCAAATCGAGCAGGGTCGACTTGCCGCTGCCGGTGGCACCGACCACGCCGATGAACGCACCGGCGGGAATCATCGCGTCCAAGCCGTGCAGCGTGTCGCTCGCCGCGCCGTCGTGGCGGAAGCGAACCCCTTCGAGCTCGATTCGCGCGTCCTCGATCGGCGCTTTGTCCTCGCCGAGGCGCTCGAGCGGCCAGTCGAGCACGTCGAGCAGTCGGGTTCCGGCGACGCTTGCCTGCTGGAACAGATTGAAGCGTTGCGAGATATCGATCAATGGTTCGGATACTCGTCCAAGATAGGTGATGAAGGCGTAGAGCACACCGATGCCTATCGCATCACCGCCGCTGTCGATATGGGTGATGCCATAGCCGAACAGCAGCGCTGCCAGCACTACCATGCCGAGCAGGTCGATCGCCGAGCGCAGCAGCAGCGAGCCGATCCGCACCATACGCATCCTCGCGGTGTACTGGCGCTGGCCGATGGCATCGAAGCGCTCGAGAAAACGCTGGCCCTGGCGATAGGCCTGGATCACCGCTATGCCCTGCACCGCATCGACCAGCCGTGCGCTCTGTTCGGCGCGCAGCTGGCGAACCTTCATCGCCGCGGCCACCGAGAGCCGCTGGTAGGCCCAGATCGTCGCGATTCCCGCGGGGATCAGCAGGGCGGCGATGGCGGTCAGCCGCGGGTCCATCAGCGTCATCGCGACCAGGATGCCGATCAGCAGCACCAGGTTCTGCAGCACCGAGGCGAGGAAGCCGACATAGAGCTCGCGCAGCGCATCGGTATCGCTGGTCACCCGGCTGATCAGCTCACCGGTCGGGGTGGCGTCGAGCCGGCTCTGGGGCTGCTGCAGGAGATGGCGGAAGATCCGGCTGCGCAGCTCGCGCACCGCCTCGATCGCCAGCCGGGCGAAGCGCAGGGTCTGCAAGTAGCGCCCGAGCGCGGCGAGACACTGGCTCGAGATGTAGAGGGTCACCAGCAGCGCCAGCGGGGCGATGGCGAAGTCGCCGGGGACCAGGTGCCGATCGATGTAGTACTGGGTCAGCCAGGGCCCGCAGACATCCAGCGCGGTGGCGCCGACCAGCAGGGCGAAGGCGATCAGCAGCTGGCGCGGGCGATCGAACAGCGGCTGCAGCAGCAGCGCGCGCAGGCGTCGGTTCATCGCAGGGTCTCCTCCAGCGGATGACGCTCGCGGGCGGCGGCCTGCTCGCGCCAGAGCGCAGCGTAGAGGCCGTCGATGGAGAGCAGTTCGGCGTGGCTGCCGCGCTCGACCACCCGGCCCTGGTCGAGCACCAGGATCTGGTCGGCGGCGGCGACCGCCGATAGCCGGTGGCTGACGATCAGCCGCGTGCGTCGCCCGCGATCCTCGTTCAGCGTGGCCAGCAAGCGGCGCTCGGTGGCGTAGTCGACCGCTGAAAGGGTGTCGTCGAGCAGCAAAATCGGTGCGTCCTTGAGCAGCGCCCGCGCCAGCGCGACCCGCTGGCGCTGGCCGCCCGAGAGCGTCACCCCGCGTTCGCCGATCGGTGTCTCGAGCCCCTGCGGCAGCGCGTTGAGGTCATGTTCGAACGCCGCGGCCGCGAGCGCGGCGTTAAGCGCCTGCTGGTCCGCGTCGGGACGCCCGAGGCGCAGGTTGTCGGCGAGGCTGGCCGCGAACAGGAAGGCGTCCTGGGGCACGTAGGCGAAGGCGGTGCGCAGCGTATCCAGCCGATAGGCCTCGATCGGCTCTCCGCCGAGGGTGATCCGCCCGTGTTCGAGCGGATACTGGCGCATCAACAGCTTGAGCAGGGTGCTCTTGCCGCTGCCGGTGTGGCCGACCACCCCGATGGTCTGGCCCGGTGCGAGGCGCAGCGAGATTCCCTCGAGCGTAGGATGCGCATCTCCTGGATAGGCGAAGCGTTCGATTTCGACGCTGAGCTCGGTGGCGTCGACCCGGGTGATCTGCCCGAGGTCCGCGATCGCCTCGGTCTCGTCGAACACATCGAACAGCCGCCGTGCTCCGGCCTCACCGCGCTGGAGCAGGTTCAAGCACCAGCCGATCGCGAACATCGGCCAGATCAGCTGCACCAGGTAGAGGGTGAAGCTGGTCAGGCCGCCCAGGGTCAGCGCCCCCGCGTCGAGCCGCAGGCTTCCGACCACCAAGGTCAAGAGCGTCGCTGAGGCGAGGGCGATGAACACCACCGGCTCGTAGCGCGCCTCCATCCGCTGGACCTGGAAATCGGCCTCGGCGGTGGCGCGGGCGCGACGCTTGAAGTCCTCGATCTCTGCTTCGATCAAGGCATGGCTCTTCAGCGTGCGGATGCCGGAGAACGCCTCCTGGGTACGCTCGTTGAGCCGCGAGAAGCGCTCCAGGGCGACGCCGAAGCGGGCCTGCACCCGCTTGGCGATACGGTAGAAGCCCCACGCCATCAGCGGGAACGGCACGATCGCGACCAGAGTCAAGGGCGCATCGATGCTGATCAGCATCATCCCCAATACCAGCACCAGGGTCATCGCGCCGTCGACGCTCGACAGCACCCCTTCGCCCGCGGCGAACTCCACAGCGTCGATGTCCTGGGTCGCGCGGGCGAGCAGGTCTCCGCTGCTGCGGCGCTGATAGAAGCCAGGGTCGAGGCGCAGGAGCTTGGCGTAGAACTGCGCGCGCAGCTCTACGCCCAGGCGGTAGGCGGTGCCGAACAGCAGCACGCGCCAAAGATAGCGCAGCCCATACATCGAAACGCCGACCAGCAGCAGCGCCAGCACGCTTTGGATCAGCCGGGCGCGGTCGAGCTCGCCGGCGGCGAGCGCATCGACGATTCTGCCGACCCACCAGGGGAGCAGCAGGTTGAGAATCCCGACCGCAAGCAGGCAGAGCACTGCCAATGCGTAGGTGCGACGATGACGGTCGAAGAATTCACGCAGGATGCGCCACAGCGACATAACCGGTTTCCTGGCTTGGGTCTCGGGTCAGGCGCCATCGGGTTGGCCCGCTGGCGTGCGGGTCGCGATGTCCGGTGACCGGATGGTCCATTGAGATGGGGCCATAGGATAGAGGGATCGGCTGGGAAGCACACTGCCCGCCGGTGGATATTCGGCGTTTGCCGTTCCTTCGAGCGGGCGCGGCTATTTCAATTTTGTCCCGGTCGCTTCATTTCAGCCCCAGCCTCGTGGCCAGCCGATGCAGGTTGCTCTTGTCGATGCCGAGGCGGCGGGCGCATTCCGCCCAGTTGCCTTGGCTTTCGGCCAGCCCCAGCTCGATCAGGCCGCGCTGGTAGGCATCGACCCGGGTGCGCAGGTCGGCACCGGGCGTATCCGACGCCGGCGCTGGTGGAACGACGATGGCGGGGGCGGGTGGCTCGCCTGCGCCGAGGCCGAGGTGGATGGGTTCGAGCGTAACGATCGAGCCGCGTTCGCCGCGAGCGCGCAGCGCCGCGCGACCGAGCACGTGCTCGAGCTCACGCACGTTGCCCGGCCAGGAGTGGCCGAGCAGCGCATCCGCGGCGGCGGGCGACAGGCGCAGATTGCGCAGCCCAAGGCGGACGCGGTTGTCCTCGAGATAGATACCGGCGAGCAGCAGCACATCGTCGCCGCGCTCGCGCAGCGCAGGCACGCTGATCGGGTAGGCGCCGAGGCGGTGGAACAAATCGGCGCGAAAGCGTCCGGCGGCTACCTCTGCGGCCAGGTCACGGTTGGTGGCGCAGATCACGCGCACATCGACACGCTGGACCCGCTCGGCGCCGACCGGTTGGATCTCGCCTTCCTGCAGCGCGCGCAGCAGCTTGGGCTGCAGCGCCAGTGGCAGCTCGCCGATCTCGTCGAGCAGCAGGGTCCCGCCGTCGGCCATGGTGAAGTGGCCGCGGTGGTCGCGCACCGCGCCGGAAAAGGCGCCGCGGGCGTGACCGAACAGTTCGCTTTCGATCAGCGACGGCGACAGCGCCGCGCAGTTGATCCGCACCATCGGCCTGGTGCTGCGCGGCGAGCGCTGGTGGATCAGGCGCGCCACGCGCTCCTTGCCGACCCCGGTCTCGCCCTCGACCAGCACCGCGAAGTCGGTCGCTGCCACCATCGTCAGCTCCTCGTCCAAGCGGGCGATCACGCGGCTGCGCCCGTCCAACCTCGGCTGTTCGCGCTCGCCGAGGGTATCGGTCAGCACCGCGTCCAGGCGCTCACGGGTGCGGCCGAGCTCCTCGGCCAGGTGCAGGCCAGTGCCGAGCAACGCCGCGACCGCCTGCAGCTCGTCGTGGTCGATCCGATCGAGCTGGCCAGGGTGCAGGGCATCCAGGGTGAGCATGCCGATCAGCCGCTGGCCATCACGCAGCGCCACTCCCATGCAGTCGTGGACGTGCTCGAGCGCCTCCAGCGGTAGAGGCAGGTCTTCGCCGTTATCCTCGCCTCGGGGCGAGAGCAGTCCATCGAAGGGGTCGGGCAGCGGCTCGTCGGCGGCGAAGCGGTGTACGCCGTTCGCCGCCGCAATCCGCTCCAGACGAGGGTTGTCGTCGAGACCGTAATGGCGCCCGAGCACTTCGAGCGGCAGGCCGTGAATCGCCACCGGTCGCAGCATCCGGTCGTCGATCGCGACCATTAGCGTGGCCGCATCGCAGGCATAGCGGCGGATCACCGCCTCGAGCACCGTCTGCCAGGGCGGTGCGCTTCGCCGCTCGAAGGCCTGGAGCAGCGCAGCGAGGGCGGCATATAGCGGAGTCATTTGTACATCCAGGGTCATTTCGACTCCTGCCTGGCGAGGTCTAAATGACCCTCTGCGGAGAAAATATTCATGATTTTCAATTGATTGAAGATTGGCATGCGGCTTGCCAAGCAGCTGGATGAATGGCCACAGGGGCCAGCTTCCACGGAGATTCGCATGCCTACCCTCATCCAGGAAACCCTCATTTCCCAGACGGCCGCGTTCGTCGCCGAACATCTCGAGCGGATCACTGCGCGGTTCTATCCGCTGCTGTTCGATCGCCACCCCGAGGTGGTGGCGATGTTCAACCCCGCCCACCAGCGTAGTGGAGCGCAGCCCCGTGCGCTGGCGCGGATGGTGCTCGAGTACGTCATCGCCCGGCAGGACCCTCGCTGCGCGGACGCGGTGATCGCCCCGGCGGTGCACAAGCATGTGTCGCTGTCGGTGCGGCCCGAGCATTACCCGCTGGTCGGTGACTGCCTGCTCGATGCGGTCGGCGAAGTGCTGGGCGAAGTGCTGGGCGAGCCGTTGGATGCGGAAGTCGCTGTGGCCTGGCGCGCGCTCTACGACGAGCTCGCCGAGCGGATGATCGGCGCCGAGCGTCGCCAGTACCAGGCACTCGCCGCAAGCAGTGGCGGATGGCAAGGGCTGCGGCCGTTCCAACTGGTCGCGCGGGTCGATGAGGCGGATGGAATCGCTTCGTTTCATCTGGCGCCCCGCGACGGCGGCGCGATCCTCGCCGGTGAGCCGGGGCAGTACCTTAGCGTGGTGGCCGAGATCGACGGGCAGCGCCATCCGCGCCAGTACAGCCTGACTTCCGACCGCGACGCGGCGCACTACCGGATCAGTGTGCGGCGCCACCCGCAGGGCGTGGTCAGCCGCTATCTACATGATCGACTCGAGATCGGCGATACCCTGCTGCTCTCCCCGCCTACCGGCCTGCTCACCCTCGACCAAGGCGATGGGCCGGTGGTGCTGATCAGCGCCGGTATCGGCCAGACACCGATGCTGGGCCTTGCCAAACGGGCGCTGGCGTTTGGTCGCCGGGTCGTCTATCTGCACGGTGCCCGGGATCCGCAGCACCATGCCTTCGCCGACGAGACCGCTGCTCTGGCGGGCCTTTGGCCGGAGCGTTTCACGCCGGTCACGCGCTACAGCCGGGGCGGTGATCCCGCGCTGCGGGGACGGATAGATGGTGCGCTGCTCGATTGCTATCTGCCGTCTAGAGAGGCTCTGCCGAGCTGCTATTTCGTCGGCCCGGCCGGCTTCATGGCCGAGATCGAGCGGCTGCTCGCCGAGCGGGGCGTTGCCGAGGATCGGCGCCGGCATGAGTGGTTCGGTGCCAGCCAGGGGTTGGCGGCATCCCTTGGCTGACGTTTTCGAACTTTGGAGGAGGGAGTGGCTGGTCAGCGGCTGATGATCGAATAGATCACGCCGGTGGCGATCGCGGCGAGGACGAAGTCGCCGTTCACCTGCAGCCAGTGCTGGCCGCTCGGTGGCGGCGCCAGATTGCGCGAGCGCCAATCGTTGACCACGTAGTTGCCGCCGCGATACTGCTGCGGCACCGCTTGGCCACGTTGCCAATCCTGGTGAGGACTCGGCCCTTGGCGCTTCGCCTGGTTCTGCCCGCCCTGGCCGCTCTGTCGTGCTCCGCCTTGGCCGTGGCCACCATTCTTGCTCTGCCCCTGACCGCCCTGGGTCTGATGCTGGCCCTGGGAGTGGCCGTTCTGCTGGGCCATGGCGAGCGGAGAGGCGAGCAGCAGTGTACTGAGCAGCATCGCCAGGGATCGTTGATTACGCATGGGCACCTCTGCATGCCTTGGGTTCAGTACTCAAGATGAACCACTGGCGTGCAAGAAATGATCATCGATCGTGGCTTTTCGTCTGAATCGGTGAGGCCGCAGCGTCGAGCGCTATCCCGCGCCCGATCAGCGTCGTTTCGCTCATGACGCCACTTCCAGCGCCTCGACCCGGTAGCGGTGGCGCAGCTCGCGGCCGAGCACCGGGTCGATCAGCGCAACCTCAAAGGCATCGCCGTGGCCGAGCTCGCCGATTACCGGCTGGGTACCGCAGAACATCGCCCAGCCGATCGGCAGCCGTTCACCGCCGGTGAGGCGCTGGATCAGGTCGCGAGGGTCGAGCAGGCTCGCCACCTCGCCGTCCTGGTAGAGCTCGTCCGCGCCATCGCGGCTGCGCCAGCACTTGAGCTGCAGACGCTCCCAGTGTGGCGCGACCTCCTCGAAGCGCCAGAGCTCAAGGCCGATCGGTTTGGCGCAGAGCTGCTTGGAGACGGTGACGTCGTAGCTCTCCACTTTGCGGTCGGTGTGGTCCGAGCCGATGCCGAGCAGCAGGCCCTCGGGCGCCTGGATCAGCACCACCTCGGCCTCGCCGGAGGAGTTTCGCCCCGGCGTCTGCAGCCGTTGGTCGCTACTGAGCAGGCTGGCGGCGAGGCGGTAGAAGCACGGCACCTGGCTCGGGCGCGGTACGCCGAGCTCGGCAAGCTCGGCGATGTGTGCCTCGACCGCCGCCTGGTCGCGTCCGGCCCAGCCGGCGATCACCAGTTGATCGATGGCGACCTGGATCGGTCCGTGGCCGGTGAGTTCGAAAGAGAGAGTGGGCATGAAGGCTCCTGGTTGTCTTCAGTGGTTGTCGTTGTAGTTGGTCTTCATCGTCGATGGTCACCCGCACAGGGTTTCACCAATTCGAAGCCCATGGGGGCCCTGGCTCGCTCAAGGCACCCGGGCGAGCCAAGCGGGATCCTCGAACTTTTCCCTGGCCAAGCGTTCGGCGCGCTCGAGCTCAGCGGCGGTGAGGTCGCCGGGCTCGAGGCCTGCGCGGGCGGCGAAGGAGGCGGACATGCGACTGATGATCTCGTCGCGGGGCAGCCCGGTCTGGCTTTTGAGCGGGTCGACACGCTTGCCCGAGCTCTTGATCCCCTTGTCGGAGATCTTCTCCTTGCCGATCCGCAGCACCGCGAGCATCGCGTCGACGTCGATGTCGTAGGCCATGGTCACATGGTGGAGCACCGCCCCGCGCAGGCGCTTTTGCGCAGCGCCTGCGATCTTGCCGGCGGGCGAGACGATGTCGTTGATCGGTACGTACCGGGCCTCGATGCCGAGCTCCTGGAGCGCATTGATCACCCAGTCGTCGAGGAAGGCGTAGCTGTCGACCAGGCTCAGTCCCTGGACCAGCGACTCCGGCACCACCAGCGACCAGGTGATGGTGTTGCCCGGCTCGACGAACATCGCGCCACCGCCGCTGATCCTGCGCATCACCGCGACGCCGCGCGCACGGGCGGCGTCGAGATCGACCTCGTTGGAGAGCGACTGGAAGCTGCCGATGATCACCGCCGGGCTGGCCCATTCCCACACCCTGAGCAGCGGACCGCGCCGGCCGGCGGCGACCTCCTCGGCGAGCACCTGATCGAGCGCCATGTGCAGCGCGGGCGCCTCCGGGGCGCGGTGGATCAGGCTGAAGCGGTGATCGCGCCACTCGCTGGCCTGTGCCAGTGCACGGCGCACCACCACCCCGACCGCCTCGGGGGTCAGGCCGAGCAGGGTCGCGTCGGCTGGCAGCGCGGCCCTGACCCGCGCCGCCAGCGCCTCTATGTCGAGCCCGGCGGGGGCGCCCTCGAGCGCGGCATCGATCCGCTCCAGGAGGTCGTCGGGCTCGAGGAAGAAGTCCCCCGAGAGCCTTACGCCGCTCAGCCTGCCGTCGACTTCGTCCAAGTCGACCACCACCAGTTTGCCGCCCGGGACCTTGTATTCACCGTGCATGCCGCGCCTCTGTGCGAATTCGAGAATTGTTCTCGATCATAGCAGCACGGGCGGCGTAGCAGGTGACGCTACGATGGCCGGCGTAGGGTCCGAGGGGGCTTCTACTTTGGTCGTCCCACTGACGCTGATGGTTGGACAGCCGCGGCGTGGTGGGGATATGCTTTGTAAAAGAGTTAAGGTTTTTTTGACTTTAAGTCGATCGAGAATATTTGGAAATCCGATGACCGATCATCCGCAGATCGCCGTCTCGACGGTGATCTTCGCGCTGCGGGAAACCGACGACCAAGCGTTGCCGGCGCTATGGATGCCGCTGGTGCGCCGCATTCGCGCACCCTTCGAGGGCCATTGGGCGCTGCCGGGCGGGCCGTTGGGGATCGACGAGAGCCTGAGCGAGGCCGCGCGGCACAACCTCAAGGCGACTACTGGGCTTGCGCCACGCTACCTCGAGCAGCTCTATGCCTTCGGCGATCCGGCGCGCTCCGGGGACCAACGGCTGGTCTCGATCGTTTATTGGGCGCTGGTCGGCAACGATGAGGCCAGCCGCAGCGAAGCGGACGACAACGTGTGCTGGTTTCCGGCCGATGCGCTGCCGGCGCTGGCCTTCGACCACCAGCTGATCGTCGACTACGCGCTGTGGCGGCTGCGCAACAAAGTCGAGTACGCGCAGATCGCCCACCGGCTGCTCGGGGAGACCTTCACCCTCGCCCAGCTGCGCAGCGTCTATGAGGCGATCCTGCAGCGCCCGCTCGATCCGGCCAACTTTCGCCGCCAGATGGCGGCCTCGAAGAGCCTGGCCGCCACCGGCGAAATGCAAAGCGGCGCCCGCCATCGCCCGCCGCGGCTCTATCGCTATGTCGAGGTACCGGGGACGACCCCGAACCCTTGGGCCTGAGGCCCGTTTTTCGCCGTTCCATCCGTGCGCCCGCAGGTCGTTGGTTCGCGCACCTCTACAGGAGAGCCGTCGATGTCGACCATCGCCACCTCCCTTGAAGCGTTCGAGAAGTCGCAGGCAGGCGCTCACTGCAGTACCGGGCTCGCCACCGATCCCTGGCGCTTCGATCGGATTCCCACCTACGGGCCGGGCGCCTCCGAGACCGACGAGCTGCCCGACCAGGCGCCACGGCAGTCGGCGCTGCCGGGCGAGTATCGCAATGCCAGCGACGAGGAGCTTAAGGCGCGGATCATCGCCGCCAAGCGCACGCTGGGTGAGCGGCTCTTGATCCTCGGCCACTTCTACCAGCGCGACGAGGTGGTGCGTCATGCCGACTTCGTCGGCGACTCGTTCCAGCTCGCCCGCGCGACCCTTGACCGGCCGGAGGCCGAGGCGATCGTGTTCTGCGGCGTGCACTTCATGGCCGAGACCGCCGATATCCTCTCCGACCAGCGCCAGACCGTATCGCTGCCTAACCTCGGTGCCGGCTGCTCGATGGCCGACATGGCCGATCTCGCTTCGGTCGAGGCCTGTTGGGAGGCGCTGTCGCAGCTGTGGGGGGATGCGCGGGACGCCAGCGGGCGGGCACCGGTGATACCGGTCACCTACATGAACTCATCGGCGGCGCTGAAAGCCTTCTGCGGCCGCCATGGCGGTATCGTCTGCACCTCCTCGAACGCCGCCAAGGTGCTCGACTGGGCCTTCTCCCAGGGCCAGCGGGTGCTGTTCTTCCCCGACCAGCATCTGGGGCGCAATACCGCCAAGGCGATGGGCATCGGCCTCGACCAGATGCCGCTGTGGGACCCGAACCGCCCGCTCGGTGGCAACCAGCGTGATGCGCTCGAGCGCGCGCGGGTGATCCTGTGGCATGGCTACTGCTCGGTGCACAAGCGTTTCACCGTCGAGCAGATCGCAAGCGCCCGGCGGCATTTTCCCGACGTGCGGGTGATCGTCCATCCCGAATGCCCGATGGCGGTGGTCGATGCCGCCGATGAGGCGGGTTCGACCGACTACATCAAGAAGGCGATCGAAGCCGCGCCGCCCGGGGCGACCTTCGCGATCGGCACCGAGATCAACCTGGTCCAGCGGCTCGCCCGGGAGCATCCTGAGCACACCATCTTCTGTCTCGATCCGGTGGTTTGCCCCTGTTCGACCATGTACCGCATCCACCCGGCCTACCTGGCCTGGATCCTCGATGGCCTGGTCGAGGGCGAGGTGCGCAACCGCATCCGCGTCGATGCCGCCACTTCGCGCGATGCGCGGGTGGCGCTCGAGCGAATGCTGGCGGCGCAGCCATGAACCGGCCGTTCGGCTTCACCCCCAGGCCTCGTGCCGAGCGCCGCGGGCGCTTCGCGCTGGTCGTGGTCGGCAGCGGTGTCGCTGGGTTGAGCTGTGCGCTGCTGGCGCAGCAGCGCGGTCTCGGGCCGGTGGCGCTGGTGACCAAGGCGGGGCTCGAGGAGAGCAACACCCGCTATGCCCAGGGCGGCATCGCAGGCGCCTTGCATCACGTCGACCGTGCCGGGCTCCATGCGCGCGACACCCTCGTCGCCGGTGCCGGCGGCTGCGTGGTGGAGTCGGTGCGCCGGCTCTGCGCCGGCGGGGCCGCGGCGCTCGAGTGGCTGATCGCGCTCGGCGTGCCGTTCGACCGCGAGGGCGGTGACTGGGCGGTGGGGCTGGAGGCGGCCCATTCGCGGCCACGCATCCTCCATGCCGGCGGTGACGCCACGGGGCGCGCGATCGAGGCGACCCTCGCCGATCACGTTCGCCGGGCCGACGTGACGCTGTTCGAGCACTGCATGCTCGCCGAACTCCAGCTGCATGGCGGTCGGGTCAGCGGGGTCGAGTGCCTGGATGCCAATGAGCAGCGCTTCGGCCTCGAGGCTGAAACGGTGGTGATCGCGACCGGGGGAGCAGGCCAGGTCTATGCGCATACCACCAATCCCTCGGTCGCCACCGGCGATGGGGTCGCCTGCGCGTTTCGCGCCGGCGCTGCGATCCTCGATGCCGAGTTCTATCAGTTCCACCCGACCGCGCTTGCACTCGGCGAGCAGCGCTTTCTGATCACCGAAGCGCTGCGCGGCGAGGGCGCGGTGCTGCGCGATGCCCTCGGGCGGCGCTTCATGCCGGCGCTGCACGCCCAGGCCGAGCTCGCACCGCGCGACGTGGTCGCACGCGCCATCGCCCGGACCATGGCCGCACAGCAGGGCCAGCCGGTCTGGCTCGACGCCACCGGGCTCGAGGCCGAGCGGCTGGCGGCTCGCTTCCCCGGGATCTCCGCGCACCTCGAGGGGCTGGGGCTGCGGCTGGCCCACGACTGGCTGCCGGTGACGCCCGCGGCGCATTACTGGATGGGTGGGATTCTCACCGACACCCTCGGACGCAGCTCGGTGGCCGGGCTCTACGCCCTCGGCGAGGCGGCCTGCACTGGCGTACATGGCGCGAACCGGCTGGCCTCCAACTCGCTGCTCGAAGGCGTGGTGTTCGCCCGCAGGCTGGTCGAGGCGCTGGCTTGCGATGAGAGCCAGGGCCTGCCGGCGCGCTTCGACGAGATCCGGATCCAGGTCCTGCCGATCTTCGGCGCCAGCGCCGAGATGCCTTTCTCCCTTAGCGCGCTGCGCGAGACGATGTGGCGCGAGGTTGGGCTCGAACGCAGCGGCGAGGGGCTCTCCCGCAGCCTCGAGCGGCTCACCGGCTGGCAGCGGGGCTGGCGCTTCGCCACCCATCGCGCCGCGCTGGAGGCGCGCAACCAGCTCGAGATCGCCACGCTGATCTGCGAATCGGCGCTGGCCCGCGAGGAGTCCCGCGGTGCCCACCATCGCCTCGACTTTCCCAACGCCGAGCCCCGTTTCGCGCGGCGGCGGGCGGTGACCCGCCTGTTCGCCGAGGAGTCGTCCGAGGCGCGGCCGTTTCCCCTGTCATTGGTCATGAGGTGATCACGATGCTGCTCTCACCTTCCCAGATCGACGCCGTGGTCGAGGCCGCGCTCGCCGAGGACGCCCCCTGGGGCGATCTCAGCTCGGAGACGTTGATTCCCGCCGAGCGCCGGGCCAGGGCGCTGCTCGCCGCGCGCGAGCCCGGCGTGTTCGCCGGTGGCGAGGTGCTGGCGCGTACTTTTCGCGCCGTCGATCCTGGCGTCGAAGTTCGCTTGCTGCGCGCCGACGGTGAGCGTTTCTCCCGCGGCGACACGCTTGCGCAGATCGAAGGCCCGGCGCGGGTGCTGCTGCGCGCCGAGCGGGTGGCGCTCAACCTGGTGCAGCGGATGAGCGGGATCGCCACCCTCACCTCTCGTTTCGTCGAAGCGGTGGCCGGGACCTCGGCGCGGATCGTCGACACCCGCAAGACCACGCCCGGGCTGCGCGCGCTGGAGCGCCACGCGGTGCGCGCCGGCGGCGGCCACAATCACCGCTTCTCGCTATCGGACGCGGTGATGATCAAGGACAACCATCTCGCCGCGCTGGGGGCCGCCTCGCCCGCGGCGGTCACTCAGGCGCTCGAGCGCCTGCGCGAGCAGCTGCCGCACACGGTGCATATAGAAGTCGAGATCGACCGGCTCGATCAGCTCGATGCGGTGCTCGAGGCCAAGGTCGACACTGTGATGCTCGACAACTTCTCCCTCGATGAGCTGCGCGAGGGGGTGGCGCGAATCAAAGGGCGGGCATGGATCGAGGCCAGCGGCGGGGTCGATCTGACCACGGTGAGGGCGATCGCCGAGACCGGCGTCGAGATCATCTCGGTCGGGGCGCTGACCCACAGCGCCCGCGCCCTCGATCTCGGGCTCGATTTCGAGCCCGAGCGATGATGACCGAGGCCGAGCCGCTCTATCTCGATCACGCCGCGACCACGCCGCTCAGGCGCGAGGCGCTCGAGGCGATGTGGCCGTGGCTGACCGCTCGATTCGCCAACCCCTCGAGCCCGCACGGGCCCGGGCGCGAGGCCCGCGCGGCGCTCGAAGCGGCGCGCGAGGAGCTGGCCCGCGGGCTCGGCTGCCGCGCGGGGGAGCTGATCTTCACCTCCGGCGGCACCGAGGCGGACAACCTGGCGATCAAGGGCATCGCGCTCGGCGTCGAGCGCCCGCCGGCGGCGAGGCGGCTGATCATCTCTCCCTTCGAGCATCCCGCGGTGGAGGGGGCTTGCGACTACCTCTGCCGCCATCACGGTTATCGGCTCGAGCGCCTCGCGGTCGATCGCAACGGACTGATCGACCTCGACGACCTTGCCCGCAGGCTCGCGCTTCCGGCGGCGCTGTGCAGCGTGATTCTCGGCCACAACGAGATCGGCACCCTGCAGCCGATCGAGCGCATCAGCGCGATCGCACGCGCCCACGGCGTGGCGCTGCACGTCGATGCGGTGCAGGCCGCCGGCTGGGAGGCGATCGACGTCGAGCGCCTCGGCATCGCCGCGCTGAGCCTCAGCGGCCACAAGCTCGGCGCCGGGCGGGGGATCGGCGCGCTGTTCCTCAGGCGCGGCGTACCGCTCGAGCCGCTGCTCCACGGCGGCCACCAGGAGCGCGGCCGGCGCGGTGGCACCGAGCAGCTGCCGGGCGTCATCGCCCTCGCCCGCGCCTTCACCCTGGCCCGGGCGGAGGCCGAGCGCCACGGCGAGCGGGTCGCCGCACTGCGCGATGCGTTCATCCGTGGCGTGCTCGAGGGCTGCCCCGGCGCCCGTCTCACCGGCGCCGCCGAGCGGCGCCTGCCCCACCACGCGTCTTTCCTTTTTCCCGGTACCCACGGCGAAGCGGTGCTGCTCGCACTCGAGGCCCGGGGTGTGATCTGCTCCAGCGGCTCGGCCTGCAAGGCCGGCGAAGACGAGCCCTCACCTGCGCTGCTCGCGCTCGGCATCTCCCGCCAGGAGGCGCAGACCGCAGTGCGCTTCTGTTTCGACATCGATATCGACCAGCCCCAGGTCGACCGCGCCGTGCGCGCGGTCGTCGAAGCGGTGGCGCAGGTGCGGGGGTTGGGCGGGCGCTGAAGGCAGATGACAGCGGGGCAAGAATTTAGTTCCAAAGCATAGGAGAAAAAGCGTTGCTTTAATCGTTCAGCTTGGCTTTAATCCAACGACGCCTTGCAATCAGGGCGTATCAGCCGCTCAGGAGTACCTGATCATGATGATTTCTTTCCGAGTCAATTACGCGCCGGCCCTCGTCTCCCTGCATGGGATGCGAGTACTCCGCTCGCCGCGCGCCCGGAACTGAAATCAATCGACCGGCCGCGGATCTTGCCGCGGTCGTCTGATCATCATCGTTTTACCGATCATTCCACCTTTGCCGGGTCCGTGGCCTCCAACTGCCCTTGGAGACCGCCACCATGGCTTTCATCGCTGGCTTGCTCGACCACCTCACCACACTGCGCGCGCGTCGCCATCATCGTCGCGCCGAACGTTCGCTGCGTGGCCTGCCCGCCTATCTGCTCAAGGACATGGGCCTGCACTACGAGGCGGGAGAGCTGCGACCGCTGGCCAGCGAGAGCTGCCAGACGCTTTTGCCCGCGCCGCCGAAGCTGACCCTGATCCAGGGCGGCGCGGGCCGCGAAGAGCAGATGTTTCATGTGAAACGCCGCCGCCAGGAAGCGCCGCCGGTGTGTAGACACTGTGGAGCCCCCCTGCCGTAGCGCATGCCCCGGGGCCGTCAGGCGACCGGGGCGCTGCAAGGGCCCTTCGGGGCCGGGCGCGGGTGGGTGGACCCACTCGCGCTGCATGGGGCGTCGCTGCGTGCGCCCCACTCCTCGATGTCCGGTCGTGATCGGCGCTCACCGCTATTGCTCAAAACCCTATACAATTGCCGGTCTTTAGCATCGAGGAGCTTCGAATGAGCCAGCTGCCCCCCTGCCCCCAGTGCCAGGCCGATTACACCTACGAGGATGGACTGATGCTGGTCTGCCCTGCTTGCGCCCATGAGTGGTCCTCGACCGAGGAGGCGGCGGACGCCGCCAGCGACGAGCAGGGCGTGATCCGTGATTCGGTGGGCAATGTCCTCGCCGACGGCGACAGCGTCTCGGTGATCAAGGACCTCAAGGTCAAGGGCTCTTCGCTCGTGGTCAAGGTCGGCACCAAGGTGAAGAACATCCGTCTGGTCGACGGCGATCACGATATCGACTGCAAGATCGACGGCATCGGGGCGATGAAGCTCAAGTCCGAGTTCGTCAAGAAGATCTGAAGAAGCGGTTTTGCGCAGAAAGAGACCGGCCTTCGGGCCGGTTTCTTGCGTTCAAGGGGCGTGCGCCGCTCCGCTCGGGCTCAGCCCAGCCGCATGGCCAGCTCGGTGCGGGCCTGCTCGGCGGTGCGCTCGAACTGCAGCGGGGTGACGGTGATTCTGCCGTGGCGCAGCAGGTAGGCTTCGCTCTGCGGGTCGTCGTCGAGCTCGCGGCGCTTGATGTTGAACCAGTGGTAGCGCTGGTCGCGAAGGTCGGTGCGTTCGACCACGTCGATCGTCTCGAGCGTGCCGCGCCCTTGGCGGCTGGCGGTGATCGGACCGGCCTGGTCGGCGGCGACGTCGGGGAAGTTGACGTTGAGCGCGACCTCCCGGGGCCAGCCGATCGCGTGGAGACGGCGGATGGTATCGGGGGCCAGCCGCTCGGCGGTCGCCCAGCGCACCGCCGAGCGATCGGTGAACGCCTGGCTCAGCGCGATGGTGGGTACGCCGAGCAGCAGTGCGGTCAGCGCCGCGCCCACGGTGCCGGAGTAGAGCGTCTCGCGACCCAGGTTGGCGCCGCGGTTGATACCCGACAGTACCAGGTCGGGCGGGGCGTCGCGCATCAGGTGGCGCACCGCCATGGTCACGCAGTCGGCCGGCGTGCCGGTCACTGAGTAACGACGCTCGCCGAAGTGCGCCAGGCGCAGCGGATGGTGCAGGCTGATCGAAGTCGCCACCCCGCTCTGGTCGAAGGCGGGCGCGACGATCCACACCTCGCGGGCCAGCGCCGAGGCGACCCGGGTGAGGGTTTCGAGGCCGGGGGCGTCGATGCCGTCGTCGTTGGTCAGCAGGATACGGTCGACGATCGGTTGGCTCATGCGGGGATCTCCAGATGGTGGGAAAGTGGTCGATGCATGGTGTAGTCGTGGTGAATCTCGCCGGCGAAATCGAACCGATGGGTGCCGGTGATCTCGAAGCCCTGGCGCTGGTAGAAGCGGATCGCCCGGTCGTTCTGGCGCCAGACGCCGAGCCCGAGCCGGCGCTTGCCGAGAGTGCGCGCGCGCTCGGCCGCCGCTTCGATCAGCCGCGCGCCGAGCCCTGCCCCCTGGGCCCTGCGGTCGAGATAGAGTCGTGCGATCTCGAGAGTGTCGGCGTCGAAGGTTGCAGTTCTTGCGTCGTCCGCGTGGAGCTGCAGGAAACCGGCCAGTTCACCCGCGCGCTCGATCAGAAGCACAGTGATATCGGCGTCTTCCAATGCCGCGCTGAGGGCCTGGTGGGAATAGGCCTCGGCGATGTAGGCATCGATCCTGGCGGCGTCGCAGCCTTCTGCATAGGTATCGAGGAAGGTGTTACGGGCGAGTTCGCGCAGCGGTGCGATATCGCGGGCGTTGGCGGGACGGACTGCGGCGAACATCGATGGTTTCCTTGGGTGCTCGATCGAACCGGGTCACTCGATCCTCAGCGATGTGCGTGGGTAAGTCCAGGACTCGGCCGATCGTCGTAGAGCCGGTTTTCAAACGAGTGTTTAAACTGGTGTTCAGTCGATACCAGAGGAGACGCTCGATGACCGTCGAGGAATTGAAGGCCCAGCTGCGCCTGCCGCTGATCGGCGCTCCGATGTTCATCGTCTCCACGCCCGAACTGGTGATCGCCCAGTGCGCAAGCGGCGTGCTCGGCGCCTTTCCCGCACTCAACGCCCGGCCCCAGGCGCAGCTCGGCGACTGGCTGGGCCGCATCACCGCCGCGCTCGACGCACTGCGGCGCGAGCACCCCGAGCGCGCCATCGCGCCGTTCGCGGTCAACCAGATCGTTCATCCGAGCAATCCGAGGCTCGAGCAGGATATCGACACCTGCGTCGAGCACCGGGTGCCGCTGATGATCTCAAGCCTCCACGCCCCCGACCGGGTGGTCGAGGCGGCGCACGCCTATGGCGGGCTGGTGTTCCATGACGTGACCACCGTGCGTCATGCCAAGCGCGCCCTCGACGCCGGGGTCGATGGGCTGATCCTGGTCTGTGCCGGCGCTGGCGGACACGCCGGGCGATTAAGCCCCTTCGCGCTGGCCGGCGAGGTGAGGCGCTTCTATGACGGGCCTATCGCGCTCGCCGGCGCGATATCCCACGGCGAACACCTGCTCGCCGCCCAGGCGCTCGGCGCCGACTTCGGCTATCTCGGTACCCGCTTCATCGCAAGCCGCGAGGCCAACGCCTCAGAGCGCTATCGCCAGATGCTGATCGAGGCAGGTGCCAGTGAGGTGATCTACACTGACCTGTTCACCGGCATCCACGGCAACTATCTCGCCGCCAGCATCCGCGACGCAGGCCTCGACCCCAGCGCCCTGCCGGCCTCGAACGGCGAGAAGCTCACCCTCGGCGATGGCGGGCTCAAGGTCTGGCGCGACGTGGTTGGCGCAGGACAAGGCGTGGGCGCGATCGAGGCGATCGAGCCCGTGGCACGCATCGTCGAGCGCATCGAGCAAGAGTATCGAGACGCTCGCCGCCGGCTGCTCGGCAGCGCCTGTGGATGACCAGGCCACTCACCGCGGCCACCGTATCTCTCCCTCGACCGCCTCGCGCTCGAAGGCTTCGAGCTAGTCGCGGGTAAAGCGCACCGTTTCGGTCGAATCGGCCAGCAAACCGGCTAACATGCCACTTTGAATTGCTTGGATCGAGCGAATAATGGACCGGATCAAGGCCGCGCAGGTCTTCGTCGCCATCGTCGAGCGTGGCAGCCTGACCGGCGCGGCCGAGGCGCTGGACATGTCGCGCGCGATGGTGACGCGCTATCTCGCCGAGGTGGAACGGTGGGCAAGCGCGCGGCTGCTGCACCGCAGCACCCGCCGGCTGGGCCTGACCGCCGCTGGCGAGACCGCGCTTGCGTACTGTCGCGAGATGCTCGGGCTCGCCGAGCAGATGGCGCTGGTCGCCGATGCCGAGGCGGCCGAGCCGCACGGCATGCTGCGCATCGCCTGCGTGCAGTCGCTGGCGCAGGCGGCGGTGGCGAGAGCGGTCGCCGCCTACCTGCAGCGCTACCCGCGTACCGCGATCGATCTGCAGGTCGACGGCCGGACGGTGAACCTGGTCGAGGAGCGCATCGACCTGGCGATCCGGATCACCAACCAGCTCGATCCGAACCTGATCGCCCGGCGGCTGGCCCGATGCGCCTCGGTGGTCTGCGCCTCGCCCGCCTACCTCGCCGCCCATGGCACACCGCGGCGTGCCGAGGAGCTGAGCGCGCACAACTGCCTGACCTACTCCTATTTCGGCAAGAGCCTGTGGCGGTTCACCCATGACGGCGAGCAGTTGGACATCCCGGTCGACGGCAACCTGAGCGCCAATGAATCCCTGGTGCTGCTCGAGGCCGCCGTGGAAGGCGCTGGCATCGTACTGCAACCGCTGCATTCGGCGGCGGCGCTGATCGCCAGTGGCTGCCTGGTCGCGCTGCTGCCCGGCTACCAGCCCCAGACGCTGGATATCTACGGCATCTATACCTCGCGCCAGCACCTGCCGGCGACGCTGCGTACCCTGCTCGACTTCCTGGTCGAATGGTTCGCCACCGACGAGGGCTGGGCGGGGCTGCACGAAGGCTTTCCCCGCTGAGCGTGCTCCGCTTCGATGAATGAAAAAGCCCGGCGGCAAGCCATCGCACGATGACCTGCCGCCGGGCGGATATCGACTGGCGAGACCCCGGTGCCGCCGGGGGCCTCGCCAAGGTGGCCGCTTACTCGGGCAGTGCGTAGGTGACCACGTAGTCGCCGGTTGGCGTCTCCATGAAGTGGTGGCCGGTGGCGACGATCGTCAGGTACTGGCGACCGTCGACCTCATAGACCATCGGATTGGCCTGTCCGCCGGCGGGCAGCACGTCTTGCCACACGGTCTTGCCGGTGCGCATGTCGATCGCCCTGATCAAATCGTCGGTCGCCGCGGCGATGAACACCAGGCCCCCGGCGGTGACCACCGAGCCGCCGTTGTTGGGCGTGCCTATGTCGATCGGCAGGCCCGAGCGGATGCCGAATGGGCCATTGGAGCGAGCGGTGCCCAACGGGCGATCCCAGATCGTCTCGCCGCTGGCCAGGTCGATCGCGCGAATCCCGCCGTAGGGTGGCTCCTTGCACAGCATGCCGGTGAACGGCACGCGCCAGCCGGCGTTGACGTTGATCGCGTAGGGCGTGCCCTGCTGCGGGTCGCCCGCGCCCTCGGCGCCGCCGCGGTCCTGCGCCATCTCGTCGCGCGGTACCCAGCCCAGGCGGTCGGCCTCGGCGCGCGGCACCAGCTCGTTGTAGTTGGGCATGTCGTTGTAGTTGGCGATGATCACACCACGCTGCGGATCGACCGCCACGCTGCCCCAGTCCGACCCGCCGTTGTAGCCGGTGTACTGGATCCACGGCTTGTCGGCGTTCGGCGGCGTATACATGCCCCGGTAGTCGGCCTGGCGATACTGGATGCGGCAGAACAGTTGGTCGAACGGCGACATCCCCCACATGCTCTGCTCGGTCAGCTCAGGCTTTTGCAGCGAGTGGTAGAGCGAGAATGGCTGGGTCGCCGTGCGCATCTCGGGCTCCGCGCCGCCCTGCGGTACCGGGCGCTCCTCGATCCCGGAAAGCGGGGTGCCGTCGCGGCGGTCGAAGACGTAGATCTCCCCCTGCTTGGTCGGCATGATCACCGCGGGCACCTTGCCCTGGTCGGTGGGGAAGTCGATCAGCGTCGGCTGCGAGCCCGGATCGTAGTCCCAGACATCGACGTGCGAGGTCTGGAAGTGCCACGCGGGCAGGCCGGTCTCGACGTTCAGCGCCACCAGCGAGGCGGCCCACTCGTTCTCCTCCGGCGTGCGCGAGCTGCTCCAGTAGTCCGCGGCGGCGTTGGCCATCGGCAGGTAGACTAACCCGAGCTGGCTGTCGCCGGCGGCGGTGGTCCACATGTTCGGCGAGCCGCGCACGTAGGTCTCGTCACCGCTCACTGGTTCGCTGCGATCCGGCCGGCCCGCGTCCCAGGCCCAGCGTAGTTCGCCGGTGAGCGCATCGAAGCCCTTGATCACCCCGGAAGGCGGGTAGCGCCGCTGGCCATCGAGCACCTGGTGCCCGGTCACCACCACATCGCGCACCACCACCGGTGCCGAGTTGATCGAGACGTAGCCCGGCGGGGTCTCGCCCATGCCGACCTTGATATCGACCTGGCCGTTGTCGCCGAAGTCCTCGCAGGGGCGGCCGGTCTGCGCGTCCACCTCGATGATCCTGCCATCGAGCGTGCCCGAGATAATCCGCGCCTGACACACGCCGCCATCCGCGAGCTCGGCCTGGCGCTGCGCCGGTACCTCGTAATAGGTCACCCCACGGCACGCCGCGGTATAGGGGATCGCATCCTCCGACACCTGCGGGTCGTAGCGCCAGCGCTCCTCGCCGCTGCTCGCCTCGAGCGAGATCAGGATATTGCGCGAGGTGCACAGATAGACGCTGTCGCCCACCTTCAACGGCGTGGTCTCCGCCCCCCAGCGGTGATCGAGCAGGTCACCGGTGCGATAGACCCAGGCGCGCTCGAGCTTGCCTACGTTGTCGACGTTGATCTGGTCGAGCGGAGAGAAGCGCGTCGCCGCCGAATCGCGCCCATAGGCGGTCCAGTCCTCATCGCTTGGGCGATCCGCCGGCTGCAGGGTGCCTACGTCGGTGGCCAGCGACGCCGCCGCGATATCCGGCAGCTGGCCGGGGTTGTCGTAGCCGCGCGGCACGAACGCCAGCGCACCCGCGACCACCAGGCCCAGGAACAGCACACCGGCGCTGGCGAAAGCGCCACGGCGCGAAGGCCCGCCATCGAGGCGGTGCATCACCAGCGCGACCAGGATCGCAAGGATCAGCACCACATCGAGGCGAGGAATCCAGCGCCAATAGTTCAGCCCCGACTCCCACGCCGTCCACCCCAGCGTGCCGACCAGCACCGCCGCGTACCACCACGCACCCGACGCCCGGCGGCGGATCAACTGCACACCGGAGATCAACAGCGCCACACCCGCGATCAGGTAGTACCAGGAGCCACCGACCACCGCCAACCAAGCACCGCCCGCGGCAAGTACCACCCCAACGACCGCGACCAGCACACCCACCAGCAGCGTCGGTATTCCACTCCCGCGACTTCCACTCTCATTTCCCATGCCGTTCACCTTGCGTGATCAACGTTGCTAAACGTCTGTTTCGGCTGGCTCAGACACCCATACCCACGACCAGCCCATCGACGCAGCTTCAAGGCTGAGCGCGCCGATTTGGTAACTGATGATAGTCTGAAGAAAACAGTGGGTCAGCCTATTAATGTAAATCATTCTCTTTTGTGGAGAGGCAAAGGCGGCATGTCCAACTCGTCTACCTTTGTGTCGCTGCCCCGCATCGAGCGCGAGGAAAGGCCCATGGTTGGTGGCCTAACGGCTTGATCGCGTCGGCGAGGTAAGTGGTTGAAAAAGGAAGCGGGATGGAGCACGGCCTAGGCGGTGAGGAGGGTGGGGTTAGACCAAAGGACTAGGGGGTGGATGCGCGAGGGTGGCGGCCCGTCGATGCTAGTCAGGCTGGTTTGCAGTTCTTCAGGCAGGGATTCGATATGGATTTCCAGCGCGGCACGTGACCGGCCTTGTTCCCGGGTGCGCCGGGCGTTGGCTAGGCTCTGTCCGCCTGCTTCAGCTTGGTTAGCAATACTAGTTGTATGGGCTCAGGGTGTAGGGGATTGTGGTATCAACCTATGTCTCTGGAGGACCCATGGCTCAGATTCTTCACCCACGCGCCACGACTACGCACGCCATCCGAAAATAAATACAGCGATCGAAGGCTTCGGTCGCCGCATTGAGCCGCCGCTATGGCCTCAATCCCAAGACCGTTCGTAAATGGCGTGCACGGGATCCAGTCGAGGACTTGGTCATGGGACCCAAACGGCCTCGTTCAACCTTTTTGACGCCGCTGGAGAAAAGCACGGCCAAAGAATTGGGCGGCGAGTTGGGCAGGATCACCGACCCTCATGTCCGCATGAGCCTGCTTTTGCAGGCCGCCTTTGGCCTGCGGCGGGAGGAGTTCATCCAGGGGCTAGTGGGCCAAGGGCGGACGTGATCGAGCCGTTTCGATTACGACACAGGAGCAGCGCGTGGTGCCGACGTCCCCCCGCACTTGAGTAGCAGGCAGCTTTGGAGTCCAATCCCGAACGAGAAGGAGATTGGACGTGAAGAAGCGTTTCAGCGAAGAACAGATCATCGGCTTCCTGCGTGAGGCCGAGGCCGGCCTGCCGGTCAAGGAGCTGTGCCGCCGGCATGGCTTCAGCGAGGCGTCGTACTACCTGTGGCGCAGCAAGTTCGGCGGGATGAATGTTTCCGAAGCCAAGCGGCTCAAGGAACTCGAAGTCGAGAATGCGCGTCTGAAGAAGCTGCTGGCCGAGCAAGTCCTCGAGAACGAGGTGATCAAGGACGTACTGCGAAAAAAATGGTGAGCGCACCGGCCCGTCGTGAGCAGGTGCGCTACATGGTCGGAAAAGGACTCAGCGAGCGGCGCGCTTTGCGCGCGGTGGGCATGAGCGCCAGCGCACTGCGTTACACACCTCGTCCGGATCGCAATGTCGAACTGCGGGCGCAGATCCAGGCATTGGCGCATCGGCACAAGCGCTACGGCGTGGGCATGATCTATCTCAAGCTGCGGCAAGGCGGCCATACCGTGAATTACAAACGCGTGGAGCGGCTGTATCAGCACGCGAAGCTGCAGGTGCGGAGACGCAAGCGCAAGAAGGTGCCGGTGAGCGAGCGGCAACCGCTGATCCGTCCGGTTGCGGCCAATGAAGTGTGGTCGATGGACTTCATCTTCGACCGCACGGCCGACGGCCGCGTCATCAAGTGCCTGGTGATCGTGGACGACGCGAGCCACGAAGCTGTGGCGATCGAAGTCGAACGCGCGATTTCCGGGCACGGGGTCAGTCGTGTGCTCGACCGCCTGGCGCTAAGCCGTGGCCTGCCGAAGGTGGTCCGAACGGACAACGGCAAGGAGTTCTGCGGCAAGGCGATGGTGGCCTGGGCGCACGAGCGGGGCGTGATGCTGCGCTTGATCCAGCCGGGCAAGCCGAATCAAAACGCTTACGTCGAGTCCTTCAACGGGCGCCTGCGCGACGAATGCCTCAACGAACACTGGTTCCCGACGCTGCTGCATGCCCGAAGCGAGATCGAGCGCTGGCGGCGGGAATACAACGAGGAACGACCAAAGAAATCACTCGGCGGGCTGACGCCCGCCGCCCACGCAAAACAACTGGCAGAAGCTCAGCTACAGTAACCCCGGGCTCTAAATGGTCCCGCTACTGAAAGCGGGGGGACGTCGGTGCTGGATGAAGCCCATCGGCTGGCAGGCTCGGGATCATTGATTCCGTCGCACAAAACCTATATCCAGCAGCGGCATGTCTACCACGGTCAGTGCAAGGCGGCAGGGCTGAGCAATATGCATGGATTGCGACATCGGTATGCGCAGATGCGGTATGAGGCACTGACGGGATGGAGAGCACCAGCAGCGGGTGGCCTTGGTAAAGTTCAGCTCAGTATCAGCTAGCGATTGAGTGACCAACACGCCCGACAGCAGATCAGCCGTGAACTCGGGTATGAAAGGCTGAAAGTGATGTCGATCTATCTGGGAACCTGAGGCCTATCCGTCATCTCTGGTGTTCAGCTCACCGGCCGCCAGTTTTTTCACTGCTTTGTCGAAATCGCTTTCAAACAGGCGATCCTGCACAATTCTGTATTTCTCAAATTCGCTTTCCGCATGCGTCTGGGCAAGTTTTGCAGAAATCTTGCCGCTGTTCTGTAGCACTTCCCGTTCATCAAATTCGAGGAAGGCGTCCAGCCGCTTGGACCAGTCTTCCATGCTCATGGGAATCTTGCGGCGAGCACGATCCTCGGCCAGCTCCAGATAGGCGTTGACGATACGACCCAATGAATCCAACTCGTCCTTGGTCAAGTAGTTCTTGGCCACGGCCACATCGGTTTTCAGAATCTTGCCTTCGGGCGCGCTCGCCCAGGAAGTCAGCCCCATATGTGGCTTGCTGCTATCGGCCCGCTTGCGGATCAACTCTGCAGCGGTATGGCCGTGGATGGCGTAGATGTCGGTTATCTTCTGGTAGAAGCGTCGCTCGCTGAGGCGGATCTCGCGGATTTCCGCCAGCAGCCGCTCGAAGTAGTCCTCGCCCAGGAAGCTGCCGTTTTCCATGCGCTGACGATCCAGCACATAGCCCTTGATAGCGAACTCACGCAGGACACCGGTCGCCCACTGGCGGAACTGCGTTGCGCGTAGGGAGTTGACCCGATAGCCGACGGAAATGATGGCATCGAGGTTGTAGAAATCCACCGCCCGGGACACCTCCCGCTGACCCTCCTGCTGAACTATCCGGAATTTCCGGATAGTTGCCTCAGGCGCGAGCTCATGGCTGCCAAAGATGTTCTTCAGGTGCTCGCTGACGGTGCGCACATCCACCCCGAACAGCTCGGCCATCAGCTTCTGCGACAGCCACAGGGTCTCGTCCTCGTAGCGGGCTTCGATGCTCTGCTCGCCGGCCTGGCCAGTGAAGATCAGGAACTCGGCGGTGCTGTTGCGAATCAGTTTTTTGCTATTCATTCCAAGTACTCCTACGCAGTCATCACTTCGACCAAGCGTTCGACAGCGATTCCGCCTGCTTCAGCACCAGTTCGATTGCGGCATCCTCACCTACCGGCGGGTACTTCCACTTCTTCAGCGTGCGTCGCACTAGAATCCGCAGCTTGGCGCGGACGCTCTCACGCACCTGCCAATCCACCGTGGTGCTGTTGCGCAGCTTCTCGGTGATCTCGACGGCGATCTTCTTCAAGGTGTCGTCACCCAGCTTGCGCACGGCGCTTTCGTTGTTGGCCAACGCGTCGTAGAAGGCGATTTCGTCCGGATTCAGGCCCAGCGCGGCTTCGCGTTCCAGTGCGGCCTGGAAGTCCTTGGCCATCTGGATCAGTTCCTCAATGACCTGCGCCGTTTCCACCGCACGGTTATGGTACTTGCGCAGGGTTTCCAGCAACCGGTCGCCGTACTTCTTCTCCTGCACCACGTTATTGCGTGCGCGGGCCTTGATCTCATCGCGTAGCAGCTTCTCCAGCAGTTCTACCGCCAGGTTACGACTGGGCATGTTGCGCACGTCTTCCAAAAACTCATCCGAAAGCAGCCCGATGTTGGGCTTGTCCAGGCCCGCCAGGGCGAAGATATCCGCCACGCCGTCCGCCACAATGGCGTTGTCCAGGATCTGTTTGAGCGCGCTGTTCTTGTCCGCGTCGGAACGCTTGCGGTCCACTGTGGTGAACTTGACGATGGCGGCCTTGACGGCGGCGAAGAAGGCAATTTCGGTGCGCAGCGCAGCAGCTTCATCCAGCGTGCTGCACAGGGAAAACGCCTTGCTCACGGCCAGCATGGCATCGAGGAAGCGCTGCTTGCCGTCCTTCAGCCCCAGGATATGGTTGGCCACCGGCACCAGCAGCTTCATCGCATCGGTCTCAAACCCGCTGTAGTCGAAGCCACTCATCATGCCGCGCACAGCATCCAGCCTGCGCAGCAGCTCGGCCAGGGCCTCGGCCGCGTTGTGCGCCGGGTCACCCTTGCCCTTGGATTCGGTGTAGGTCTTGAGCGCTGCCTTCAGCTCGTTGGCGATGCCGATGTAATCCACCACCAGTCCACCGGGCTTGTTGCGGAACACCCGGTTGACGCGGGCGATGGCCTGCATCAGGTTGTGGCCCTTCATGGGCTTGTCCACGTACATGGTGTGGCAGCAGGGCGCATCGAAGCCGGTCAGCCACATGTCGCGCACGATCACCAGCTTCAACGGATCTGCCGGGTCTTTGAAGCGCTTTTCCAGGCGTTTCTTCACCTGCTGGCTGTACAGGTGCGGCTGCAGCAAGGGCTTGTCCGCCGCCGAGCCGGTCATCACCACCTTGATTGCTCCCTTTTCCGGGTCAGCGGCTGCGCCTAATGGAGAGCCATGCCAGTCCGGGCGCAGGGCGACGATGGCGTTGTACAGCTCGGCGCAGATGTCGCGGCTCATGCACACGATCATCGCCTTGCCTTCCAGCGTGGCCGTGCGCGTCTCGAAGTGCTGCACCAAGTCGACAGCCACCTGTTCCAGACGCGGCCTGGCGCCCACCAGCTTGGTCAGTGCGGCCCAATCGCTCTTGGTCTTCTCGCGGGCGGTGATGTCTTCCTCGTCCTCGATGACCTCATCTACCTGAGCATTGAGTGCGTCGATCTCGGCCTGGTTCACGTCCAGCTTGGCCAGGCGGCTTTCGTAGTAGATCGGCACTGTGGCGCCATCGTCCACCGCGTCCTGGATGTCGTAGATGCTGACGTAGTCGCCGAACACCGCCCGCGTGTCCTTGTCTTCCAGGGCAATGGGCGTGCCGGTAAAGCCAATGAAGGTGGCGTTGGCCAGCGCGTCGCGCATGTGCTTGGCGTAGCCAAATACGTACTTGCCGGTCTTGGTGTCTAGTCGCCCTTTCATGCCGTACTGGCTGCGGTGCGCCTCGTCGGAGATCACTACGATGTTGCTGCGGCCCGACAGCAGCGGGTGCCGTTCCTCGTCGTCCAGCAGCGCGAACTTCTGCACCGTGGTGAAGATGATGCCGCCCGCCTCACGCGAGGCCAGCATCTCGCGCAGTTCTTCGCGGCTGCCCGCCTGCGTCGGCGTCTGCCGGAGCAGGTCTTCGGCGGCGCAGAAGGTGCCATACAACTGCCCGTCCAGATCGTTGCGATCCGTCACCACCACCAGCGTGGGGTTCTTCATCTCCGGCTGCTGCAACAGCTTGCCCGCGTAGCAGGCCATGGTGATGCTCTTGCCCGAGCCTTGCGTATGCCACACCACGCCGGCCTTGCGGCTGCCGGGCTGCACTTCCTTGCCGTAGGTGGCACGCGGCTCCTGCACTTCCAACAAGCCCTTGCTCGGGTTGCTGGCGGCGATCACCGTGGCATTCACCGCCTCGCGCACTGCATGGAACTGGTGGTAGCCCGCGATCTTCTTGATGATCTGGTCGGCGTCCTGTTCGAACAGCACGAAGTGGCGCACGTAGTCGAGAAACAGCGCAGGCTCGAAGAAGCCGCGCACCAGCGTTTCTAACTCGAACTCCAGCAGCGGCCGGTCGTCCTCATTGGCAATCGCCCGCCAGGGCTGCATGCGCTCCTGATTCGCCGTCAATGAGCCCAGACGCGCCGTAAAGCCGTCGCTGACCACCACCGCCACATTGGCATTGAACAGGTCGCCGATCTCGTCCTTGTAGGTCTGGATCTGGTTGAAGGCATCCCAGATGTCGGTCTGCTCGTTGGCTGGGTTCTTCAGTTCGATCACCGCCAGCGGCAGGCCGTTGACAAAGGCCACCAGGTCCGGACGGCGTGGCTGCCTGGTGCCGGTCACGGTGAACTGGCTGACCAGCAGGAAATCGTTGTTGCGTGGCTCGGCGAAGTCGATCAGGTTGACCAGATCGCTGCGCTTGTCATCGCCCACAGCAAACTCGACCGGGATGCCAGACAGTAGCAGCCGATGCACGTGGTGGTTGCGGGCGATCAGCAGGGATTCGCTGACCGTCAGCAGTTCATGCGTGGCTTGTTCCAGTGCGGCGGTAGGGATGTGCGGATTGATGCGCGTCAGCGCGGCCAACAGGCGTTCGTGCAGTACGGACTGGCGATAGTCCGTACGGGCAGGGTTTTCCCCATCTGGTGCGATGTTTGAACCCTGAGCGTGCTGCCAGCCAAGCTCCTGAAACCAAGAGATGCCGTAATTTTCGAGCTCTTGTTCTGTAATCACAGCCCGTCCTCCATAAGCGCCATCAAGAGAGCCTCAATGGACTCATCGTGCGTGCCTGCGGGGTACCAAATTGGATAGATATTGCATTCCATCAGTGCATCACGGCGTGCAATTTTTTCAGCGTTGCTGTTTGGTACAGGTAAGAACGCATAGTGGCGTGCGATGTTGTCATGCCCTTTGGCTTGCACAAGTGCCTTCATTGCTGAAAGGGTTCGATCGACCGTAAGACTGCAACCAATAAAAAGCAGCGTCTTGGTACAGATAGCCTCTACCGCTCTTTGCAGCTCATTTCCTTCACTGTAGTGCCTGTCATACTCCGAAGCCGTAAGAATTCGGCTTCGAGCGCTCGTGGATGTTCCATGCAGTTTGAGCAGAATCCTCTTCCCCTCTGCCAACTTCCTTGGCAATTCTTGGGAGAACTCTCCAGACAGTTCTTCGGAAAATGGCTTTCCTTCTGCTTCGTAACAACGCTTGGCCACATCATCGAAATTCGTTGTAATCACGCAGGAGTCGAAGACATGAGGCAATATCTGCACACAACCCGAAATTTCACGCGAACGCCCAAAGGCGTTTTCCACTCCTTCGTTGAAAGCGGGACCAAGTGCATCTGCTAGTTTCTGGGCTGCCTCCTCATATTGGCCAACATCCAGCATTTTATCGAACTCACCCAAATCAATCGCCGTCTCGCGGTTCTGTTGCTTGAGAAAAGTAGTCCACCCAGGATAACCACTTGGAACTGACAAACCAGCGCCTACAAAAGGTACAACTGCCCCTCTGGCATAAACCTCTTTGAGCTTTCCAAACCGGTCTTGCAAGTCAAATTCATCCAATATTGTTTTTGCTGATTCGATCAGTTCTTCTTTGCGCTCCTGTACCCAGTCCAGAAAAAGATCATTGTATGCATCTGGGTCAAGCAATCCCTCCAGGATTTCATCCGGTGCCCAGTGCTTGTTTCGGATATGTATCCTTCCTTTATCGACATAGAGATTCTGCTCTTGCGCTAAGGCATCTGCAAACATGGGTCTGAGATGCTTCATGCCGGCACCTCGACCTCACCAGAAAGAAGCTTGGGCAGCAAAGTGTCCCGAGTCGCGCCCAAGGTTGCAATCTCATTTTGCCGGTTTCGCATTTCCTCAAAGATAGGGATGACTGATTTTGTAAAGCAACCAATCAGATCAGAATTGGCTACGATGATCGGCATCTCACGAATGGTCTTTGAATTGACTGCATCCGCAATAGACGACGTACTACCAAGCGTCGAATAGTCGAAGTTCTTCAGGTACAGATATAGGTATTCTGACGAGATCGTTGCAGCGAGGGGCAACTTAAAGTGAGCAATGGCCTCATTGGTCACCATCGTGCCATCAGTGATGGCTACTCGACCGATAGTCAACTTGAAGCTAAGCAAAACGGTTTTGTCTGGCACGACACGCACATTAAAGCGCGAGACGGCCTCCGAAGTCAGGAACTCTGAAGATCGTTGCTGAAAAACCCCACTAGTTCCCATATCCTTGATGGACACCCAGCGCCAATCTCCTTCACCCTCGGTGAACCATTGGGGCTCTTTTCTTGGTGGAGTTTTGCCAATGCCGACTTCCGTTAACAAATCCGCGGTTTGAAATGCCCACCCCTTCGGAATCTCCCCCAACTCCGACTCTTCCATTGCATCGGGAAACAGCTCGGCCGTGGCAACGAGTTGGGCATGATACTCGCGGGGCATCTGGTCGAGTTCGGCATCGGTTTTGCCGCTGATGGCGCGCATGGCGGCGCGCAGCGGGTCTTCGCCTTGCTCGATGGCGGCGATCTTCGCCTTGACCGGGTCGAAATCGACAAACCAGGACTTGAAGATGGCTAGCGCCATCGCTTCGAGGGTTTGATTGATGCGGCGATTGAGGTCGATTTTTTCGTTTATTGAGGTGATGACCGACTCTATGCCATGCCTTACAGATATTGGCGGAATTGGTATGGGAATATTTTTTACGTCAGCAAGATTCAATGTTTTCTGAACAGTTGTGTTCGCACGGTCATCCAAGAAACGTTTGGTTTCGGCTGACTGCAAACAAATATTTATCCACTTGGCTCCGATTTCTTGAGACGGACGAATAACTGCAACAGCACGCGCGACATTCCACCCCGCCAGATCATTTGAGACAATGGCCGTCTGACCTGTGCTTCCTACAAGAGTAAGCAAAACTTCGCCGCCACTAAGGCGTGTTCGCTTGTAGTTTTCCTCGATGGAGGTAGCTACGCGAAGCACATTTGAAATATCTAGCCGTCCATTATTGAAATTATTCACGCGCACAATCGGAACACCTTCGTTATCGTGCTGTCCCGGTTGAACAATGCCGTACGAAATCAACCCATCAATCGTACAGTCAATTAGTTCCTTGCAGGGCCATATACCCATTGGCAAGTCAGATTGCATAACCCAACCCCGCCAAATTCTTCTTGATTTCCTCTTCCAGCTTCGCACTCTCCGCAAACTGCTCCGCCAGTTGCGCCGTCAGCCGCTGCATTTTGTCGGCAAAGGGCTCACCGTCTTCTTCCTGTTCCGCCGCCCCCACATAGCGTCCCGGCGTCAGCACATGCTCATGCTTGCGCACGTCTTCCAGGGCGGCGGAGTAGCAGAAACCGGGCACATCCTCGTACCCCTCGCCCTGCTGCCAGGCATGGAAGGTGTCGGCGATTTTCTGGATGTCGTCCGGGGTGAAGTCGCGCAACACGCGGTCTTTCATGTAGCCCAACTGGCGGGCATCGATGAACAGGAGCTCGCCGCGCCGGTCGCGCTTCTTCTTGTCCAGCGCGAAGCCGTTCTGCTTGTCGCGGGTCAGGAACCAGATGCAGGCCGGAATCTGGGTGTTGGTGAACAACTGGCCGGGCAGCGCGACCATGCATTCGACGTAATCGTCCTCGATCAGCCGCTTGCGGATTTCGCCCTCGTTGTTGGTGTTGGAGCTCATCGAGCCGTTGGCCAGCAGCAGCGCCATGCTGCCGGTGGGCGCCAGGTGCCAGAGCATGTGCTGCAACCAGGCGAAGTTGGCGTTGCCCTGTGGCGGCGTGCCGGCGATCCAACGCGGATCGTTGGCGAGCTTTTCGTTCCACCATTCCTTCATGTTGAAGGGCGGGTTGGCCATGACGAAGTCGGCACGCAGATCCGGGTGCAGGTCGTTCAGCAATGTGTCGGCAGGGCGGCCGCCGAAATTGAAGTCGATACCGCGAATGGCCATGTTCATCGCGGCCAGCCGCCAGGTGGTGGGGTTGCTCTCCTGCCCGTAAACGCTGATCTGCCCACTGCTACCATTGGCTGCCTTGCCGCCGTGCTGTTCGATGAACTCCTCGCTTTGCACGAAGAAGCCGCCGGAGCCCATGGCCGGGTCGTAGACGCGCCCCTTGAACGGCTGGAGCATTTCCACGATCAGGGTAACGATGCTCTTGGGCGTGTAGTACTGGCCGCCCTTCTTGCCTTCGGCCAGAGCGAACTGGCCGAGGAAGTACTCGTAGACGTGGCCGAGGATGTCCTTGGATTTCAGGTCTAGCGGCTGGCCCTTGTATTCGCGCGCAGCGAAGTCGGTATCTGAGAAATGGCTGATCAACCCGGCCAGCTTGCTGGAGTCGAGCTGCACGCGGGCGAAGTCCTTGTTCAGCACGTTCTTCAGCCGGGCGTTCTCGCGCTCGACGGCCTCCATGGCGTTGTCGATCAGCCAACCAACCGAGCGCATTCTCTCGGGCATGCTTTTGCCGGCTACGTTCCATGGCAAGGCCTCGCCTGGCGGCAGTTGCGCGCAATCACGCAGGGTTTGCCAGCGCGCTTCAACCGGCACCCAGAACACGTTTTTCTCTGTGTAGTAGTCGCGGAGTTCCAATTCATCGGAAAGGTTATCCTTGTACTCTTGCGTCCCTTCTCCGCCGTAGTCCTGCGGATCCAAATAGTAGTCATGGTTTGGGTCGGTGAATTGGGCGCGCAACTCACGCTGTCGCTCTTCGAAGGCATCGGATACGTATTTCAGGAAGATCAGTCCAAGCACGACGTGCTTGTACACGGCTGCGTCGAGGTTGGAGCGCAGTTTATCGGCGGCGCTCCAGAGCTTCTTCTCCAAGTCGTTGAAGAATTGTTGTTCGATGGGTCTCATGCTGTGGCCTCGTATTGCATCATCATTGGCTTTCTTGCGGGGCTCGTTACGCTGCCGTTCAATGTCTTCCGACTGCTCCACGTTGGGCCCTGGCGCTGGCGAGAGACTTCCGACCAGGGCCACTGAACCGCCTCTTCCTCTTCCAGCACGGATGCATCCGTCGTCGATCAGTTGCTGCTTGATGAGCTGATACGTGATTTCCTGCCAGTCCAATGCCTCGCGAAGGCGCTGGTTTCCTGCGCTTCCCCCATAGGACGAGAGGGTGGTGATGAAGCGCTGGACCTGTTGATCTGTAGTAGATGCCACTTTATTTCCTTAACTACAAAATGAGCTGTTTCAAGCAGGCCAGTACAGCCGTTTCAGCGGCACGATGCGTTTGGTTTCGGCATCGGTGGCGTCGTAATGCTCGATCAGGGCACGGACCACATGATCCAGCGTCCACATCGCCAGCGGAATGGAGGCGCGGTCGGCTTCGTACTGGGCATCCTTGCTGAAGCCGCCGGTGCTGACGTACAGCCCACGGTCGTCCTTGTGGCGGCCGCCGAGGAAGCTTCTAATCTCCTGGCTGCCCATTTGTCCCTTGCGGTGCTTGACCTCAACGACGATGCGCGGATGCTCGAAGCCGAAGCCGTCGGGCGAGGCAACGATGTCCTTGCCTCGATCCGAGCCTGGCGGCGAGACCTGGGTCTTGTAGCCCATGGCGCGCAGGATGCCGGCGACCAGCTGTTGCATGTCATCCCAGTCGAGTTCGCTGACCCTGTCCTTGATCCGCTCCAGCGCCTGCGATTCGATATCGGCCAGCGGGTCGGCGATGGCTTCTTCTGCCTCTTCTTCCACCGCTGGCAACGGCTTGCCCTTTAGCGCCGCCAGTATTTCAGCTGCCGCACCGGATGGCACTTCGAACAAAGTCAGAGTCGAGCCGAGGCTGTTCTTGGTGCTGGTGCCCAGGCTGTCACGCGTGAGTTCCTGCTGCTGCCACTGCACCTTGCGTGCCATCGACATGTTCTGTTCGGACCACTCGGGATGATGCTCGGCGGGCCCGGTGACTTTGCCAATCGAGTAGAGGCGATTGGCCGGCGAGTAGGTCACGATCCAGTCGCCATTCTGGATCTCGTTGACGAAGCGCCAGACTTGCGAAGCTCCAGCGATCACGGTGCCCTGTTTCGCCTGCGGTTCGGCGGACTGGTAGAGGGCAATCAGCTGTTTGCGCCCGATGCCGGGCTTGGCGTGAGCCGCCAGTTGGTTCCAGCCGATCGCAGCTACGCTGCGTTCGCGGAATGTGTCGTACAGGCTTCCACCTTCGCTGCGGACCATCCACATTCGCGTCATTAACCGCTCCCTTCCACTTTCTCATGCGCTCTTGGCGAGTGACTGCTCACCTACGTAGGTTTCCTGGGATCAGCATATCGCATCCCGTACGGCCCAAGTGGGTGGATCAAGAGCCGTTTCCCCTCACTTCCCAATACAAAAACTGCCGAATATCTCCCCGAGCAGATCGTCGGCGGTGAATTCGCCGGTGATCTCGCCGAGGGCTTGCTGGGCGGCGCGGAGGTCTTCGGCGAGCAGTTCGCCGGCGCCGCCGCCTTGGAGCTGGGCGGTGCCGGTGGTGAGTGCGGCGCTGGCGCGTTCGAGGGCTTCGAGGTGGCGGCGGCGGGCGGAGAATTGGCCTTCGCTGGTGGTGGTGTAGCCCATCACTTGCTTGAGGTGGGCTTTCAAGTTATCCACACCCACTCCTTGGCGGGCTGAGAGGCGGATGACGGGTGGGGTTGTGGATAGTTCGCTGGCGTCGCCTTCGCCGCTAAGATCGACTTTGTTGCGCACCAGGGTCAGCCGTGCGGGGTCGGGGAGGCGGGAGACGAATTCGGGCCAGATATGGAGCGGGTCGAGGGATTGGGTCTCGGTGGCGTCGACCAGCAGCAGGACGCGGTCGGCGCGCTCGATTTCGGCCCAGGCGCGCTGTACGCCGATTTGCTCTACGGCGTCGGGGGTGTCGCGCAGCCCTGCGGTGTCGATCACGTGCAGCGGCATGCCGTCGAGGTGGATGTGTTCGCGCAGTACGTCGCGGGTGGTGCCGGCGATGTCGGTGACGATCGCGCTGTCGCGCTCGGTCAGGGCGTTGAGCAGGCTCGATTTGCCGGCGTTGGGGCGCCCGGCGATCACTACGCTCATGCCTTCGCGCATCAGCGCTCCTTGCGCCGCTGCGGCTCGCACTTGGTCGAGGCGTTGGCGCAGCTCGGCGAGCCGGGTGGCGACGACGCCGTCGTTGATGAAGTCGATCTCTTCCTCGGGGAAGTCGATCGCCGCTTCGACGTAGACCCTGAGCTCGACCAGGGCGTCGGTGAGCGCGCTCACCCGGCGTGAGAATTCGCCCGACAGCGAGCGCAGTGCGTTGGCGGCGGCCGCGCGCGAGCTGGCTTCGATCAGGTCGCTGATCGCTTCGGCCTGGGCAAGATCGAGCTTGTCGTTGAGAAAGGCGCGTTCGGAGAACTCTCCGGGCCGGGCGAGGCGCGCGCCGAGGGCGAGGGTGCGTTCGAGCAGCCAGTCGATGATCACCGGGCCGCCGTGGCCCTGGAGCTCGAGCACGTCTTCGCCGGTGAACGAGTGAGGCCCCGGGAAGTAGAGCGCGATGCCTTGGTCGAGGACGCTGCCGTCGTGGTCGAGGAAGGGGCCATAGTGGGCGTGGCGCGGGCGCGGGCGATAGCCGAGCAGGGCCTCGGCGATCGCGCTCGCCTTTTGGCCTGAGATTCGCACGATGCCGACCCCGCCGCGTCCGGGCGGGGTCGCCTGGGCACTGATGGTGTCCTGGTCGAGGGTGGACAGCGTAAGGGGGGACGAAGTGGCCATGCGAAGCTCCTCGGCACGCCGTGAATGGCGGATGACGCTTGCGTGTCATCCGAGGCGGCAAATGATAAGGCCTCGCTTGCTCAGCGACCAATTTGTGTGGGTTGGGGGTGGGTGCACCAATTGTTGGCGGGGTGGTGTCGGTGGGGGTGGTGTTGGCACCATCTTGGGGCTGGCGTTTGGGTTGGCCTTGACGTCGGGCCGTGGTTCGAGAGGCTCGTCCCTCGCTCCTCACTACGAAGGGGTGGGGGCTGGCGTTGCCGTGGTCGTGGTTGGCGTGCGCTTTGCTTTGCTTAACAAGTCAGCGCTTTGGCTGCGCTCGGATAACAACGATAAGCACAGGACCACGATATGGACTTCGGATCTCTCGCTCCGGCGACCCGTTTGCGCCGGGCGGCGCTCGCTCTGGCTATCTCTACGGCACTTGCGCTGCCGGGCCTTGCCGCTGCGCAGACTACGCTGCGCATCGGTATGACCGCCGGTGACATCCCGCTGACCCACGGTCAGCCCGACCAGGGCTATGAGGGCAATCGTTTCAGCGGTATTCCGATCTACGATTCGCTGGTCCAGTGGGATTTGTCCCAGGGCGATGCGCCGAGCGGCCTGGTGCCGGGCCTTGCCACCGAGTGGCAGGTCGATGCCGAGGATCACACCAAATGGCGCTTCACCTTGCGCGAGGGTGTCGAGTTCCATGACGGCACGCCGGTCAATGCCGATGCGATCGTCTGGAACGTCGACAAGGTGCTGAACAGCGAGGCGCCGCAGTACGCGCCGGGTCAAATCGGCAATACGCTGTCGCGGATGCCGACTTTGCGTTCGGCGCACAAGATCGACGATTACGCCGTCGAACTGGTGACCTCCGAGCCGGATGCCTTCTTGCCGTTCAACCTGACCAACCTGTTCATCGCCTCGCCTTCGGCCTGGCAGGGTTTCTATGATGCGACGCCCTCGAGCGCGGATGCGGCGACCCGCAGCCAGCAGGCGTGGACCGAGTTCGCGGCCCATGCGGTCGGCAGTGGTCCGTTCAAGCTCGAGCGGCTGGTGCCGCGCCAGCAGCTGACGCTTGCCAAGAATCCCGACTACTGGAACCCGGACCGGGTGCCGAAGGTCGACCGCGTGGTGCTGCTGCCGCTGCCGGAGGCCAATGCGCGTACCGCCGCGCTGCTCTCCGGCCAGGTCGATTGGATCGAGGCGCCGGCGCCCGATGCGATCCCGCAGATCGAAAGCCGCGGCTTCAAGATCTACTCCAATACCCAGCCGCACCTATGGCCGTGGCAGTTCTCCTTCGTCGAGGGCTCGCCGTGGAACGACAAGCGCGTTCGCCAGGCCGCCAATCTGTGTCTCAACCGCGCGGATCTCAAGGAGTACCTCGGTGGCTACATGGTCGAGGCGACTGGGATCTTCGAGCCGGGTTCGCCGTGGCGCGGCGAGCCTGAGTTCCAGATCTCCTACGATCCCGATCGCGCCCGCGAACTGATGGAGGAGGCCGGCTTCGGCCCCAACAACCCGGTTCGGGTCAAGGTCCAGACCTCAGCCTCCGGCTCCGGCCAGATGCAGCCTTTGCCGATGAACGAGTTCATCCAGGAGAGCCTGCGCGCCTGCTACATCGATACCGAGCTCGATGTCACCGAGTGGAACACGCTGTTCACCAACTGGCGGCTCGGCGCTCGTGATCCGGCCGCCCAGGGCGCCAATGGGATCAACGTCAGCGCGGCGACCATGGACCCCTACTTCGCGATGATCCGCTTCGCGACCGAGGCGGCCTTCCCGCCGGCGTCGACCAACTGGGGCTACTTCTCGACTCCTGAAGTGGAGGAGCTCGCCCGCGAGGCGCGCAATGCCTTCGAGCCCGCCGCGCTCGATGAGGCCGCGGCCAAGCTCCACGCCGCGATCGTCGACGAGACGCCGTTCTTGTTCGTCGCCCACGACGTTGGTCCGCGCGCGATCTCGCCGAAGGTCCAGGGTGTGGTTCAGCCGCAGAGCTGGTTCATCGACCTCGCCACCATGTCGATGGAAGACTGACCGGTCCCGGGAGAAAGCGATGGGAGGCTACGTGGTGCGTCGGCTGCTGCTGACGATCCCGATCATGCTCGGCGTGGCGCTGGTCTGCTTCATGCTGGTGCATCTATCGCCGGGAGACCCGCTGGTGTCGGTGCTGCCACCGGATGCGTCGCAGGCGCTGCGCGAGCAGATGATCTCGCTCTACGGCTTCGACCAGCCCTACGTGGTGCAGTTCTTCAAGTGGCTCTTCAACGCGCTGCAGGGCAACCTCGGCACCTCGATCGCCACCGGCCGGCCGGTGATCGACGAGGTGCTGGTGGCGGCGGTCAATTCGCTGCGCCTGGCGGTGCTGGCGACCCTGCTCGGCTTCTGCTTCGGCAGCCTGTTCGGCTTCGTCGCCGGCTACTTCCAGAACAGCTGGATCGACAAGCTGGCGTCGATGCTGTCGATCTTCGGTGTCAGCGTGCCGCACTACTGGCTCGGTATGGTGCTGGTGATCATCTTCGCCTCGCAGCTCTACTGGCTGCCGGCCACTGGCGGTGGGCCGACGGGTTCTGATGGCTGGCAGTGGAACTGGGACCACCTGCAGTACATGATCCTGCCGGCGATCACGCTGTCGGTGATTCCCACCGGGATCATCTCCCGCACCGTGCGCGCCGTGGTCGCCGAGACCCTGGCACAGGAGTTCATCGTCGGCCTGCGCGCGCGCGGCCTCGGTGAGGCGGCGGTGTTCCGCCATGTGGTCAAGAACGCAGCCCCCACGGCGCTGGCGGTGATGGGGCTGCAGCTCGGCTACCTGATGGGCGGCTCGATCCTGGTCGAGACGGTGTTCTCCTGGCCGGGCACCGGGCTTTTGCTCAATACCGCGATCTTCCAGCGCGACATGCCGCTGCTCCAGGGTTCGATCTGGGTGCTGGCGCTGTTCTTCGTCAGCCTCAATCTCTGCGTCGACATCTTCCAGGCCCTGCTCGACCCGCGCATCGAGCGCAGCTAGGGCGAGAACACCTAGGAGAATCAACATGACGACTTCCCCGGTGGTCGACCCCGCTCAGGTCGCCCCCTTGGTGCATCGCTCCAGCGGCTACTGGCGCACGGTCGGCGGCCGGCTGGTACGCGATCGCCTCGCTCTGGTGGTGGGTTTGATCATCGTGGCACTGCTGTCGATGGCGCTGTTCGGGCCGTGGCTTACCCCGCACGATCCCTACGCCACCTCGATGATCAGAAGGCTGCGCCCGATCGGCACCGAAGGGCACCCGCTCGGCACCGACGAGCTCGGGCGCGACCTGCTCTCGCGGTTGATCCTCGGCGCCAGGCTCTCGCTGTTCATGGGCATCACCCCGGTGGTGCTGGCGTTCTTCATCGGCAGCGCCCTAGGCATCGTCGCCGGCTACGCCGGCGGTTGGTTGAACGCGGTGATCATGCGCACCATCGACGTCTTCTACGCCTTTCCCTCGGTGCTGCTGGCGATTGCGATCTCCGGTGCGCTGGGCGCCGGGATCGGCAACGCGCTGCTGTCGCTGACCCTGGTGTTCATTCCCGAGGTGGCGCGGGTCGCCGAGAGCGTCACCACCCAGGTGCGCGGGCGCGACTACATCGAGGCGGCGCGCGCCTCGGGCGCCAGTGCGCTGTTGATCATCCGTACCCAGGTGTTCGGCAATGTGATCGGGCCGATCTTCGTCTACTCCACCGGACTGATCTCGGTGTCGATGATCCTTGCCTCCGGGCTCTCCTTCCTCGGCCTCGGCGTGCGTCCGCCGGAGCCGGAGTGGGGGCTGATGCTCAACACCCTGCGCACGGCGATCTACTCCCAGCCGCTGATCGCCGCGCTGCCTGGCGTGATGATCTTCATCACCTCGATCTCGTTCAATGTCTTCGCCGATCGCCTGCGCGCGGCGATGGCGGTGAGGAGCTGACGATGCAATCCAGCAGTGATTCCCGCGCTGCCGATCCGCGCGATCTCGGCGGGCCGATCCAGCCCCTGCTCAAGGTGCGCGGCCTGGTGAAGCATTTCTCGGTCAGGGGCGGGGCCGGCAAGCGGCGAGTGGTGCGCGCGGTCGACGGCATCGACTTCGAGGTGCGCAAGGGCGAGACCCTCGGCGTGGTCGGTGAGTCCGGCTGCGGCAAGTCGACCACCGCGCGGCTTTTGATGCAGCTGATCAAGCATGATGCCGGCGAGCTGATCTTCGACGCCGCCACGGTCGGCGGGCAGCAGCTGCCGCTGCGCGAGTTCCGCCGCCAGGTGCAGATGGTGTTCCAGGACAGCTACTCGTCGCTCAACCCGAGGATGACCATCGAGCAGTCGGTGGCCTTCGGGCCGCGGGTCCACGGCGTCGGCAAGCGCGAGTCGATGGCGCGTGCGCGCTCGCTGCTCGATCGCGTCGGGCTCGACCCCCAGCGCTTCGGCGGGCGCTATCCCCATGAGCTTTCCGGCGGCCAGCGCCAGCGGGTCAATATCGCCCGCGCCCTGGCGTTGGAGCCGCGGCTGGTGATCCTCGACGAGGCGGTGTCGGCGCTCGACAAGTCGGTCGAGGCCCAGGTGCTCAACCTGCTCGACGATCTGAAGCGCAGCATGGCGCTGACCTACGTGTTCATCAGCCACGATCTTCACGTGGTGCGCTACGTCTCGGACCGCATCCTGGTGATGTACCTGGGCGAAGTGATCGAGATCGGCCCGGCGGAGGCGCTGTTCGAGCGCTCGGCGCACCCCTACACGGTCGCGCTGCTCGGCTCGATGCCCTCGCTCGACCCTGACCAGCGCACCGAAGCGCCGCCGCTGGTCGGCGACCCGCCGAGCCCGATCGATCCGCCCAGCGGCTGCCGTTTTCACACTCGCTGCCCTTACGCCGAGCCGCTTTGCGCGGAACAAAAGCCGCCGTTCGCGGAGCTCGATGAGGGCCATCGGGCGGCGTGCTGGATGGTGGTGCCGGGGTCTCAGCACTCGCAGGCCGCCAAGGCGCAGTGCGTCGATGCCTGACCGCGGCAGGCGCTGGGAACGTTCTACGGGCGCGCCGCGCGCCGCCCATCAATCCGCTAGCGAGGAGGCAGCATGAGCGACCGGCAACCGGCGGCGATGGTCGAGACGCGCGGTCTCAAGGTGCGCTTCGAGCAGGCCGGCAAGCGCATCGAGGCGGTCAACGGCGTCGATCTCAGCGTCTCGCGGGGCGAGGCGCTGGCGCTGATCGGCGAATCCGGCTCGGGCAAGAGCGTCACCCTGCGCGCGCTGATGCGTCTGCACCCCGAGCGCAGTACCCGGATCGAGGGCCAGATCGAGATCGAAGGGCGCGAACTGATGGCGATGTCGCGCGGCGAGCTTTCGCGGCTGCGCGGTGGCGAGGTGGCGATGATCTTCCAGGAGCCGCTTCTGGCGCTCGACCCGGTCTATACCGTCGGCCAGCAGATCGTCGAGGGGCTGCGCCGGCATCGCGGGCTGTCGCGTGGTGAGGCGCGCGCGCGGGCGCTCGAGGCGCTCAAGAGCGTGCGCATCCCGAGCCCCGAGTCGCGCCTCGACGCCTACCCCCACGAGATGTCGGGAGGGATGCGCCAGCGCGCGATGATCGCGCTGGCGCTCTCTTGCCATCCCAAGCTGCTGCTCGCCGACGAGCCGACCACTGCGCTCGACGCCACGGTGCAGATCCAGATCCTGATCCTGCTGCGTGAGCTCAGGCGCGAGCTCGGCCTGGCGCTGATCTTCGTCACCCACGATATCGCCGCCGCCGCGGAGGTCGCTGATCGGGTCGCGGTGATGTACGGCGGGCGGATCGTCGAGATGGCGCCGGTCAGGGAGCTTCTGCGCACGCCGCGCCATCCCTATACCATCGCCTTGCTCGCCAGTCGTCCGGATGGCGGGCTGGCCAAGGGCCAGCGGCTGGAGACGATTCCCGGCTCCCCGCCGGACCTCGCCGCGCTGCCCCCCGGTTGCGCCTTCGCCCCGCGCTGCCGCCACGCGATGGCGATCTGCTCGAGCCAGCTGCCGCCCAGCGAAAGGATTGGCAGCGAGCATCGCGTTGCCTGCCACTGGGCGATGGGACGCAGCGACGCCGATCCCCAACCCCGCCAACAGGAGCGAATGGATCGATGAATACCGAGGATGTACAGGGCGATGAGCCGTTCGCGCTGATGCCCTATCCGCCGGCCAGCGTCGCGCATGCCGAGCAGGGGCCACTGGCGGGGCTGAGCTTCGCGGTCAAGGACTTGTTCGATGTCGCCGGCTACCCGACCTCCGGCGGCAACCCGACGCTCTTGGCGATGTCGGGGATCAAGCGCACCACCGCGCCCACCGTGCAGCGGCTGCTCGACGCTGGCGCGAGGATGATCGGCAAGGCGCAGACCAATGAGATGGCCTTCTCGATGAGCGGCAAGAACGCGCATTTCGGCACCCCGCGTAACGGCGCCGCACCGCAGCGGATTCCCGGCGGCTCCTCCTCGGGCTCGGCCTCGGCGGTCTCGAACGGCCTGTGCGACTTTGCGCTGGGCACCGATACCGGCGGCTCGGTGCGTACGCCTGCGAGCTACTGCGGTCTGTACGGGCTGCGCCCGAGCCATGGGCGGATCTCGCTGGAGGGCTGCCAGCCGCTGTGCGCGAGCATGGACACCTGCGGCTTCTTCGCGCGCGAGCCTGAAGTGTTCCAGCGGGTCGCCGAGTGTCTGCTCGGCGAGGACAGCGCGCCGCTGACCGAGTCGCCGGCGTTGTCCAGCGCCGTGTTGATGGAGATGCTGCCAGCGGCCTCTCGCGCCGCGCTGGTGCCGGCGTTGGCGCATATCGAGCGCGCCTGCAGTGGTATCGAGGCGTTCAGCGACGCGTGGCCGTCGCTTGAGGAGGCCTATTGGGCGTTTCGCTACATCCAGGGCCGCGAGGCTTGGCAGGCGCAGGGCGAGACGATCCTGCGCCACGGCCTAGTGCTTGGCCCGGATGTGGGCGCTCGCTTCATCTGGGGGCGGCAGGTAAGCGATGAACAGCTGGCCGAGGCCACCGCCTTTCGGGCGCGCTTTCGCGATGCGGTGGATGCAATGCTCGGCGACCGCGTGCTGGTAATGCCTACCGTCGCCGACATCGCGCCGCGCCTCGACGCCGAGGACGAGGAGATCGAGACGGCTCGCACCATTGCCCACCACCTGCTCGGAATCGCGGTGCTCTGCGGCCTGCCCCAGGTCAATCTGCCGCTCGCCGAGAAGGACGGCGCGCCGCTGGGTATCTCACTGCTCGCCGGGCGCGGTCGCGACCTGGCGCTGGTGCGGCTGGCTGCGCGTATCGGCGCATCGGTGGAGGGCTGAGTGTGACACGCATCGCGCACGAGAAGCTCACTGCGCTGATCGTCCGCAAGCTCGTGCTGGCAGGGCTGAGCGCCGAGCACGCCGGCATGGTCGCCGCCTCGCTGGTTCATGCCGACGCCCGTGGGGTCCACTCCCACGGCGCGCTGCGGGTCGAGTACTACGCCGAGCGGATCAGCAAGGGAGGCACCAACCCCGCGCCGCGCTTCGTGGTCGAGCGCCGGGCACCCGCCGCGGCGGTGTTCGACGGCGACAACGGCGCCGGCCACGTCGCCGCTTTCGAGGCGATGGAGGTGGCGATCGAGATCGCCCGCGAGCAAGGCGTGGCCGCGGTCGGCGTACGCCGGATCGGCCACAGCGGGGCGCTTTCGTTCTTCGTCGAACAGGCCGCCCGACAAGGGCTGGTCGCACTGTCGATGTGCCAGTCCGACCCCATGGCGGTGCCCTACGGCGGCGCCGAGCCCTACTACGGTACCAATCCGATCGCTTTCGCCGCGCCGGGCGAGGGGGACGATCGGATGATGCTCGACATGGCGACTACGGTGCAGGCGTGGGGCAAGGTGCTCAATGCGCGGATACGCGGCGAGGCGATCCCACCCGATTGGGCGGTCGACGCCAGTGGCGCGCCGACCACCGACGCCGATGCCGTGCGTGCGCTGCTGCCGATCGCCGGGCCCAAAGGCTATGGCCTGATGATGATGGTCGACGTGCTCGCCGGCATGCTGCTCGGCCTGCCGTTCGGCAAGCATGTCTCCTCGATGTACCACGACCTCTCGGCCGGGCGCGAACTGGGGCAACTGCACCTGGTGATCGATCCCGCCGCCTTCACCGATGCCCGCGCGTTTCGCTGCCGCGTCTCCCAAGCGATGCGCGAGCTCAGCGCCTCCATCCCCGCCGCCGGCGTCGAGCGCGTGCTCTACCCTGGCGAGGACTGCGTACTGCGCGAGCGCGAATCCAAGCGTCTCGGGGTGGAAGTCGACGATGCCGTGCTCGCCTATTTAGAAAGCGAAGTGATCCACCGCAACGCCTACGCCGGCAAGGACCCCTTCGCACGCTGAAGCGGTGGTCGAGGCCGTGGTTCGAGACGCTCGTTCCTCGCTCCTCACCACGAACGGACAGATAAGCCCGTCCTCTCTCCTCATTACGAACGGGCTGGGTTCAGGCTCGGCGCCAACCCTCAGCCCGTTCGTCCCGAGCGGCGCCCATGTGCGCCAAGGTCGAGTTCCGGCTCGGCAATGAGGGGCGCCAGTCGAGGGATCGGGCGGTGGCGACGAGGCCGTGGTTCGACTCGGCCCGTTCCTTGTCGGCTACCCGAGCATCCCGAGGAAGCGTGATTCGACAAGCTTGCGCGCATCCCGAGCCCTCGAGGGGCTTGCACGACGTATCGAGTGACATGAATGGTGGAGGAGCTCGGCTTTGGCCCTGAGAATCCTGAAACGCGAAAGGCCCGCCTCGATTCGAGGCGGGCCTTTCGCTTGCTGCAGTGGGCGGGCGTTTACTTGCCTTCCACGTTCTGCTCTTTCTGCTTCTGGCGCTCGAGCTTCTTCTGGTGCTCGGCGGCCTGTTCGGCTTTCTTCTGCGCTTCGCGCTTCTCGTCGGCCTTCTCGATCTGCTTGGTGATCATGTACTGCTGGGCGATCGAGAGCACGTTGTTGGTGATCCAGTACAGCACCAGGCCGGCCGGGAACCAGAGGAAGAAGAAGGTGAAGATGATCGGCAGCATCTTCATGATCTTCGCCTGGGTCGGGTCCGGCGGGGTCGGGTTGAGCTGCTGCTGCACGAACATCGACAGGCCCATCAGGATCGGCAGGATGAAGTACGGGTCCATCGCCGAGAGATCCTGGATCCACAGCATGAACGGCGCGTGGCGCAGTTCGACCGACTCCATCAGCATCCAGTAGAGCGCGATGAAGACCGGCATCTGCACCAGCATCGGCAGGCAGCCGCCCAGAGGATTGATCTTCTCCTTCTGGTAGAACTTCATCATCTCCTGGGACATCTTCTGCCGATCGTCCCCGTGCAGCTCCTTGATCCGCTGCATCTCGGGGCCCATCTTGCGCATCCTCGCCATCGACTTGTAGGCCTTGGCGGAGAGCGGCAGCAGTACCGCTTTGACCACGCAGGTCAAAAGCACGATCGACCAGCCCCAGTTGCCGACCAGCCCGTGGATCTTCGACAGCAGCCAGAACAGGGGCGCGGCGAGGAACCAAAGCCAGCCGTAGTCGACGGTCAGCTCGAGGTTGGGCGCGGTGGCGGCGAGCTGGCTCTGGATCTTCGGTCCGATGTAGAGGGTCGCGCCGAAGTCGCCTTGGCTGCCGGCCGCGACTTGCATGCTCGGGCCGGCGAAGGCGGCCACGGTGCGGCTGGCGGCATCGACGTCGCCATAGAACAGGTTGCTCTGGTTCGGGTTCGGCACCCAGGCGGAGACGAAGTAGTGCTGGATCACCGCGACCCAGCCGCCCTGGACGTCGCGATTGGCGAAGCGGCCGTTGCGGATGTCGTCGAAGCTGACTTTCTCGTAGCGGCTGTCCGGTGAGGAGAAGGCGGCGCCGAGGTACGACTTCATCCCCATCCCGCCGGTGGTGGTCGGGTCGGCGGACTGGTCGCGCGCGAGCTGGCCGATGAAGCGGGCGGTCGCGGGCTCGGCGCTCTGGTTGTCGACCAGGTAGTCGATTCTCACCGCGTAGGAGCCGCGCTCGAAGGTGTAGCGCTTGGTCACCGCGATGCCGTCGACGTTGGCGTTCAGTTCGACCACCAGCTGGCGCTCACCGTCGGCGAGCCGATAGTCGGTCTGCTCGGGCGAGAAGATGATCCGGCCGGGGTGGTTTTCGAGCTGCAGGCCTGAGCGGGCGATGTAGCTGCGCGAGGTGCTGTCGGAGAGCAGTACGAACGGCGTCTCGGAGTTGAGCGCCTGCTGCTGTTCCGGAAGAGCGGCATAGATGATGTCGCCACCGCGCGGATCGATGCGCAGGTCGAGCACGTCGGTGTCGACGCTGACCAGCGAGTTGGAGGCGTTCTCCTGCGCTGGATTGGCGCTTTGCCCGTTCTCCAATGGAGAGGTCGCGCGCTCGCTGGTCGATTCGGGCGCGTCGAGCACATCGCTGGGCTGCGTCGCGTCGCTCGAGTTGGCGGCGAGCGTCGGTGCCTGCGGCTCCGGGGTCGGCTGGTGATAGTCCTGATTCCACTGTACGACCAGCAGATAGGCGAGGATCGCCAGCGGAATCAGGATGATGATGCGTTTCAGATCCATGAGGGATGAGCCCGGTGAAAGGGTGTCGTGGCGTATCTTTGATGAATGCTGAAGACGGCTCGGCGCGTCGTCTCGAGCGGGAGGCCTTTCACCGGCGGCGTGCGCGGGGAGATATCTCCCTTGGCACTCCATCCCTCGCGCCGGGAACGGGCAGGGACGGGATCAGGCGGGTTCGCGATCAGGCGCGGGGGCTCGTCGCTTCACGTCCTGCTCCAGGCGGCGCCACATGCCGGCAAGCTGCCGGCGGAGGGTCTCCCGGTCGAGTTCGAGAACTCCTCGGCGCGACAGTACCACGATGTCGACGGCTGGCAGCCGGTGCTGGCGCAGGCGTATCGACTCGCGGGTCAGGCGCTTGAGCAGGTTGCGATCGACGGCGCGGCGCACGTTCTTACGGCTGAACACCAGGCCCACTCGAACGTGCCCATGCTGGTTCGGGCAGGCGAGCGCCAATAGCCCCTTGCCGTGAACCTTGAAGCACGCATGCTCGAAGACGTGGCCGTACTCCCCGCTGGTCAGGATTCGCAGACTGCGGGGAAAGCCGTGGATCGCGTCCTGACCGGCCATGGTGGCCTCTCTTGAAATCAGGCGCTCAGGCGTTTACGGCCTTTGGCGCGACGACGAGCCAGGACCTGACGGCCGCGTTTGGTGGCCATGCGAGCACGGAAACCATGGTTGCGCTTGCGCTTCAGGACGCTGGGCTGAAAAGTGCGTTTCATGACTGCTTTCCTCGAGACGGAGGGAGTGGTGGAGAGATGGAAAAACGCCGGTGCAAACACCTGCGGTCCCGTCAAGAGCGGGAATTCTAGTGAATACGCGCAGGCGGCGCAATTTTTCTCTTACCAAGTATGATTTTTTTTGCTAAGGGAGGGTTTGGCTGTGTGTAAAAAGCTGTGGATAGTCAGGGGGAAAGCTATGGGCAAGCTGGGGAGTGGCTGTGTCATAGGCCTTGGAAGCAGTTTCAGAGCGCTTTTTTCCTGAGTTATGCACAACCTCTTCAATTGCATAGATGGTGTGGATAACTCCTGCGCCCCCCGATACACTAGCGGGTCCGTAATATAGCCATTGAGTCCGAATCGCCTTCCGCCCTTCCGGTGCCGGAAGTCCGCGTGCATGGCCCTCCACTTCGCAAGGATGACGAGTTCGCGTGTCGATAGCACTCTGGCAGAAATGTCTCGAATACCTTCAGGACGAACTGAACTCCCAGCAGTTCAATACTTGGATACGTCCGCTGCAGGCGGAGGAGGGCGAGGCCAATGGCCTTGCACTGCTCGCGCCGAACCGTTTCGTGCGCGACTGGGTCAGCGACAAGTACCTGAAACGGATCAACGAGCTGCTTCGCGAACTCGCGCCCGGCAAGCCGCCCAAGGTGTCGCTCGGGATCGGCAGCCGGCGCAGCGTCTCCAATCCCCGGCCGACCGAGCCGGTGCGCCCGGCCGCGCCGATGATGCCTCGCAGCGCACCGTCGCGGGCGTCGTTCTCCGGCGAGGCGGAGAACGCTGTCGAAGCGGTGGGCGAGACGGCGGTCGAAGAAGAGGCCAGCGCGCGGCGCCCCAATCGGCAGGTGCAGGTCGAGGGCAGTCTCAAGCACCAAAGCGGGCTCAATCCGAATTTCACCTTCGAGACCTTCGTCGAGGGCAAGTCGAACCAGCTCGCTCGCGCCGCCTCTCGCCAGGTCGCCGAGAATCCGGGCGGAGCCTACAATCCGCTGTTTCTCTATGGCGGTGTCGGCCTCGGCAAGACCCACTTGATGCATGCGGTGGGCAATCATCTGGCCGGGCTGCGCGAGAATGCGAAGGTGGTCTATCTGCATTCCGAGCGTTTCGTCGCCGACATGGTCAAGGCGTTGCAGCTCAACGCGATCAACGATTTCAAGCGCTTCTATCGCAGCGTCGATGCGCTGCTGATCGATGACATCCAGTTCTTCGCCGGCAAGGAGCGCTCCCAGGAGGAGTTCTTCCACACCTTCAATGCGCTGCTCGAAGGTGGCCAGCAGATGATCCTCACCTCGGATCGCTATCCCAAGGAGATCTCCGGCGTCGAGGAGCGTCTCAAGTCCCGCTTCGGCTGGGGGCTGACCGTGGCGATCGAGCCGCCGGAGCTTGAAACGCGCGTCGCGATCCTGATGAAGAAGGCAGAGCAGGCCAAGGTCGACCTGCCGCACGACGCCGCCTTCTTCATCGCCCAGAAGATCCGCTCCAACGTCCGTGAGCTGGAGGGGGCGCTGAAGAAAGTGATCGCCGACTCGCACTTCATGGGCCGGCCGATCAACCAGGATTTCATTCGCGAGTCGCTCAAGGACCTGCTGGCGCTGCAGGACAAGCAGGTCGGGGTCGACAACATCCAGCGCACCGTCGCCGAGTACTACAAGATCAAGGTCTCCGACCTGCACTCGAAGCGCCGCTCGCGCTCGGTGGCGCGTCCGCGCCAGGTGGCGATGGCGCTGGCCAAGGAGCTGACCAGTCACAGCCTGCCGGAGATCGGCGACGCCTTTGGCGGGCGCGACCATACGACGGTGCTGCACGCCTGTCGCAAGGTTGCGTCGTTGAAGGAGGAGAGCGCCGATATCCGCGAGGACTACAAGAATTTGCTGCGCCTGCTGACCAGTTGAACGCACGGCCGCCTTCGGCGGCGCCCGAGCCGATTAGAGACCCAAGACGATCCAAGAAGAGAGTGGACCCCTCATGAAATTCTCCATCTCGCGTGAAGCCCTGCTACGTCCCCTGTCGCTCGTTGCAGGCGTGGTCGAGCGGCGCCAGACCCTGCCGGTGCTTTCCAACGTGCTGCTGATCGCCGGCGGCGATGGCCTGGCGCTGACCGGTACCGACCTCGAGGTCGAGCTGATCGGCCATGCCGAGCTCGATTCGCTCGAGGCCGCTGGCTCCACCACCGTGCCGGCGCGCAAGCTGATGGACATCTGTCGCTCGCTGCCCGAGGGCGCGATGATCAGCCTGGCGCTCGAGGACGGCCGCGCGGTGCTGCGTTCCGGGCGCTCGCGCTTCACCCTCTCGACCCTGCCGGCGGCCGAGTTCCCCAACATCGAGCAGAGCAAGCACGATGCCGAGCTGACCCTGCCGCGGGGAGTGTTGAAGCGCCTGATCGATGCCACCGGCTTCGCCATGGCCCAGCAGGACGTGCGCTACTACCTCAATGGCATGCTGTTCGAGCTGGTTTCCGGCGTGGTGCGTGTGGTCGCCACCGACGGCCACCGTCTGGCGGTCAGCGAGAGCTCCGCCGGCGTCGAGTTCGATGGCAGCCAGAAGCTGATCCTGCCGCGCAAAGGGGTGCTCGAACTCGGTCGTCTGCTCGACGACAGCGACGCGCCGATCACCCTGGTGCTCGGCCCCAACCATTTGCGCGCGCGCACCGGTGGCTACGTCTTCACCTCCAAGCTGATCGACGGCAAGTTCCCCGACTACGAGCGGGTGGTGCCCAAGGGCGGTGACAAGAAGATCATCGCCGAGCGTAGCGAGCTGCGCCAGATGCTCTCGCGCACCGCGATTCTCTCCAACGAGAAGTACCGCGGCGTGCGGCTGTATCTCGAAGAGGGCAACCTGCGCGTCCAGGCCAACAACCCGGAGCAGGAGGAGGCCGAGGAGAACGTCACCGTCGACTACCAGGGGGCGAGCCTCGAGATTGGCTTCAACGTCGGCTACCTGGTCGACGTGCTCAACGTCATCGGTACCGACCGGGTGTTGATCACGCTGTCCGACGCCAATTCGAGCGCGCTGCTCGAGGCGGTGTTCGAAGGTGACCAGGAAACCCCGGCGACGCTGGGCTCCAAGTACGTGGTCATGCCGATGCGCCTGTGAGCGTATCCGCCGCCGGGCGTCGTCCGGCGGCGGGCACGTGCGCATCGTCGCCGACACCATGCCGCTAGATCGACTCCACTTCACCGGCCTGCGCAACCTCATGCGCGCCGAACTGCGTCCTTCGCCCGGTATCAACCTGATCTCCGGCGCCAACGGCAGCGGCAAGACCAGCCTGCTCGAAGGCCTGCACCTGCTCGGCCTGGCGCGCTCGTTCCGCGCTCGCCAGCTCAAGACCCTGATCCACTTCGACTGCGATGCGCTGACCGTGTTCGGCAGGCTGCAGGGCGATCCTCCGATTCCCCTCGGGCTCGAGCGCCGGCGCGATGCCGATACGCCGGTAATGAAGCTTGCCGGCGAACGGATCGAGCGGGTCAGCCAGCTCGCTGAGCGGCTGCCGCTGCAGCTGATCGACAGTCGAACCTTCGAGCTCGTCGAGGGTTCGCCGAAGGCGCGCCGCGAGTATCTGGACTGGGGCGTGTTTCACGTGGAACAGGCCTTCCTCGACTGCTGGAAACGGATGCGGCGGGCGCTGAAACACCGCAATGCACTGCTCAGACATGGTAGAATCGACCGATTGTCGATCGATGCCTGGAACCAGGAGCTGGCCCGTGAAGCGCAGCGACTGGATGGCATGCGCGAGGCCTACGTCGCCCGGCTGGAACCGCTGTTCATGGCGACCCTGGCGCGGCTTGCCGAACTGCCGGAGCTATCGCTCGGTTACTACCGCGGCTGGGATCGTAGCCGGCCGCTCGGCGAGATCCTCGAGGCGAGTGTCGAGACCGACCGCCAGATGGGTTTCACCCAGCAGGGTCCGCAGCGCGCCGACCTGCGGCTCAAGGTGGGCCGGCGGCCGGCGGCGGAAGTGCTCTCGCGCGGGCAGCAGAAAGTGGTGGTGAGTGCGTTGAAGCTGGCCCAAGGGCAGCTGCTCGAAGCGCTCACCGAGCACCACTGTCTCTATCTGATCGACGATCTCGCTGCCGAACTCGACCTCGAGCACCGGCGGCGCTTCTGCGAGCTGCTCGAAGAGCAGCGCGGCCAGAGCTTCATCACCGTGATCGAGCGCGACACGCTCGGCTACCGCTTCACCACCGAGGTCAAGGCGTTCGAAGTGCGGGCGGGCCAGGTGAGCGAGGCATGAACGGCGTGCGCTGGCGTATCGGGCGACGCCTGACTGGGTTCGACAGGATTGCATTCGAACCCGGCATGATCAAGACGCGGCGGACCCGATCCGCCGACCATCAGCACCCCTAGGAGCGGACATGAGCGAAAAGGCTTACGACTCGTCGAGTATCAAGGTCCTCAAGGGATTGGATGCCGTTCGCAAGCGGCCAGGTATGTACATCGGCGATACCGATGACGGCAGCGGCCTGCACCATATGGTGTTCGAGATCGTTGACAACTCGATCGACGAGGCGCTGGCCGGGCACTGCAGCGAGATCCTGGTCACCATCCACGCCGATGAATCGGTCAGCGTGTCCGACAACGGCCGCGGCATCCCCACCGACCTGCACTCCGAAGGCGTTTCAGCGGCCGAAGTCATCATGACCGTGCTGCATGCCGGCGGTAAGTTCGACGACAACTCCTACAAGGTCTCCGGCGGTCTGCACGGGGTCGGCGTCTCGGTGGTCAATGCGCTCTCCTCCAAGCTCAAGCTGACCATCTGGCGCGCGGGCAAGGTCCACGAGCAGACCTACGTCCACGGCGTGCCCCAGGCACCGCTGGCGGTGGTCGGCGATACCGAGCGCTCGGGCACCCAGATCCACTTCGTGCCTTCGCCGCAGACCTTCGCCAACATCGAGTTCCACTACGAAATCCTCGCCAAGCGCCTGCGCGAGCTCTCGTTTCTCAATTCGGGCGTGGCGATCCGGCTGGCCGACGAGCGTGACGGCCGCGAGGAGCTGTTCCACTACGAAGGCGGCCTGCGTGCCTTCGTCGATCACCTGAACAAGAACCGCGCCACGGTCTGTCCGGTGTTCCACTTCAATGTCGAGCGCGAAGACGGCATCGGGGTCGAAGTGGCGATGCAGTGGAACGATAGCTACAACGAGAACCTGCTCTGCTACACCAACAACATTCCCCAGCGTGACGGCGGTACCCACCTCGCCGGTTTCCGCGCGGCGCTCACGCGCACGCTGAACAGCTACATCGAGGCCGAGGAGCTGCAGAAGAAGGCCAAGGTCGCGACGACCGGCGACGATGCTCGCGAGGGGCTGACCGCGATCATCTCGGTCAAGGTGCCGGATCCCAAGTTTTCCTCGCAGACCAAGGACAAGCTGGTCTCTTCCGAGGTCAAGACGGCGGTCGAGCAGGAGATGGGGCGCAACTTCGCCGATTACCTGCTCGAGCATCCGCAGGAAGCCAAGACCATCGTCAACAAGATGATCGATGCCGCCCGTGCGCGCGACGCCGCGCGCAAGGCGCGCGAGATGACCCGGCGCAAGGGCGCGCTCGACATCGCAGGGCTGCCCGGCAAGCTCGCCGACTGCCAGGAGAAGGACCCGGCCAAGTCGGAGCTCTACCTGGTGGAGGGTGACTCGGCCGGCGGCTCGGCCAAGCAGGGGCGCGATCGCCGCACCCAGGCGATCCTGCCGCTCAAGGGCAAGATCCTCAACGTCGAGAAGGCGCGCTTCGACAAGATGCTCTCCTCGGCCGAGGTCGGCACCCTGATCACTGCGCTCGGCTGCGGTATCGGACGTGAGGAGTTCAACGCCGACAAGCTGCGCTATCACTCGATCATCATCATGACCGACGCCGACGTCGATGGTTCGCACATCCGTACCCTGCTGCTGACCTTCTTCTTCCGCCAGATGCCGGAGCTGATCGAGCGCGGCCACATCTTCATCGCCCAGCCGCCGCTTTATAAGATCAAGCGCGGCAAGCAGGAGATGTACCTGAAAGACGAGGCCGCGCTGGAGCAGTACCTGACCAGCACCGCGCTCGACGGTGCGAGTCTGCACGTCAACGAGACCGCTCCGGGGATCACCGGTGCCGGGCTCGAGAAGCTGATCGATCAGTATCGCGACGTGATGAAGCGCCTCGATCGCCTCGCTCGGGTGTATCCGATCCAGGTGCTCAAGCAGATGATCCACGTCGGCGGCCTGAGCGAGGCCGACCTCGCCGATCGCGACAAGGTCGAGCAGTGGATGGCGACGCTCTCGGCACGGATGGCGGCGCTGCTTGCCTACGAGGGTGCGGCGACCTATGTGTTCAGTGCCAACTTCGACGCCGAGCGCCAGCTCTACTTCCCGAGCGTCGCGCTCAAGGCCCACGGTGTGACCACCGACTACGCGCTCGGCCTGAGCTTCTTCCGCTCGCCCGACTACGCGGCGATGATCGCACTTGGCGAAACCCTCGAAGGGTTGCTCGAAGAAGGCGCCTACGTCGCCCGCGGCGAGCGGCGCAGGAACGTGGCCGACTTCGAGGAGCTGCTCGCCTGGCTGATGGGCGAGGCCCAGCGCGGATTCAGCATCCAGCGCTACAAAGGGCTCGGCGAGATGAACCCGGAGCAGCTGTGGGAAACCACCATGGATCCCGAAGTGCGCCGCATGCTGCGTGTTTCGATCGAGGACGCGGTAGCGGCGGATCAGATGTTCAACACCCTGATGGGTGATGAGGTCGAACCGCGGCGCGATTTCATCGAGCAGAACGCGCTGGTCGCCAACCTCGACGTCTGAGGTCGACCCATGGCGAGGCGCATGATGCGCCAGACCATCGAGGGCCGGGTCCTGTATGCACAGGGTCCGGCCCTTTTCATTCACGCATGATCCGTTCCTGGTGGTGGTGGCAGGGAGCGCTCGCGGCGCTCACCCGGCCAGTCAGCCGCCCAGCCAGCCGCTGATCCAACCCACCAGGGTGCCACCGATCAGCCACAGGGTGCCCACGGTGATCACCACGGCGAATACCGCGAGCAGGCCATCGCGGGCCAGCATCGCCAAGGCGAACAAGATCAGCGCGCTGCCGGCGAGATTGGCACTGAAGGGAATGAACTCCATCGGGAACAGCAGCAGGGCCACGCAGAGGCAGAGGATGACCACTGCCCACTCTCCCGGCCCGGTGATCAGCACCTTGAAGCGCGGTCGCAGTAGCCTGCCGGCGAACTCGAGCGGCCGACGGCAGGCGGCGGTGGCCCGTTCGAGCCGAGCTCTCCCGATCCCGCGTCGCAGCAGCCAGCCCGGCAGCCAGTAGTGCTTGCGTCCGGCGAGGCGCTGAACACCGCAGACCAGCACCAGGATAGCCATCACCGAGGGCACGCCGGGAATGTCGCCGATCAATGGCAGTACCGTGATCAGGCCGGCGAGCAGCACCACCGGCCAGAAGGCCCGCTCGCCGAGTGAGTCGATGATCTCGCCGAGGCTCACCCGCTCACCACCCTGTCCTGCGTTGGCTACCCGGTCGAGCAGCCAGCCAAAAGTGCTCTCGTCATCGCGCCTTTGCATCCCATCCTCGTGGTCGTGTGCTCGAACCATCCTAATCACGATGGGGGCGCGGAGTCTTAGGATTTCTTTCGAAATCCGTTCGTCCCGAGCGGCGGCGGTGAGGCCGTGGTTCGACTGTCCTCGTTCCTCGGGCGCTCACCACGAACGGATTTATCAACCCGTTCTTCCCGAGCGGTGCCCATACGCATCAAGGTTGAATACCAGCACGGCAATGGAGGGCGCCAGTCGAGGGATCGAGCGGCGGCGGTAAGGCGATGGTTCGACTGCCCTCGTTCCTCGGGCGCTTTCCATGAACCCCCTCCGAGTTCTCCTCGACAGGGGGATGATCAGGGGGGAGATTGGGCGGTCGTCATATCGTTCTTCCTCAACTTTCAGGCAGAAGCATTTTGAGCTTCAGTCTGGATAGGCGTCACGGAGAACCCGAGCTGCTTGGCGAGTCGACGCATGGAACGTTGTTTGGTTTCCAGCGCCTGTGCCTCGTAGTACTGGAGTCCGTGTTCGACATAGTCCAATCCTTTGACCATGACGCGCCAGAACAGCGCCGCGAGTTTGCGCGCCAGGGCGATATTGGCGATCAATCCACCTCGGCGACCCGCCATCCGACGGTAAAAACCGCCCAGCGCAATGTGTTTGCTGCGAGCGAGGCTGCGGGCCATGACGCAAAACAGGCGCCCAGCACGATTACGCCTGCGCTTGGCCGAGCGTTGGCGCTTACCGCTCTGATGACTCCCGGGGGCCAGCCCGGCCCAAGCGGTGAAGTGTTTCTCGGTCGGCCACTGGGTCAGGTCGGTTCCCACTTCACCTATGAGTTGCAGGACGCTGTAGTCCGTATGGGCGGGAAGCACGGTGAGATCATTGCCTCCACACAGAGCCACCAGCATCGGATGCAGGTCATCGATCTGGGGTGCATTGGCACCGCCTCGCTTGTGCGCCTTGGACGGCGGCGACGTCGGAGGATCGACGTCGATCGAACGGAGCACCGCTTCGATCTGTTGGTCGCAAGCCCTGATCAAACGCTGGTAGTGCTCCCAGCTTTCCAGCGCCTGGCGCAACGCGAACAGATGCTCCTCGGCCCAGGTCCCTTGCAGAGAGGCTTTGATCCGTTCGGCCTTCTGCTGGCGGATCTGCACGTCGCACAAAGCCAGCAGTCGCTCAGGATCGCGTTCACCCTCGAGCATCGACCGGATCACCGCCATGCCGCTGCGGCCCACCAGGTTGCTGATGACATCGTGCAATTTGATGTTCATCCGCTCCAAGGCCTTCTGCAGATGCTGCACATGCCCTGCGGCCAGCGTGATGTGGTCCTGACGCAATCGCAGGTAATCCTGCAAGCGCCGGATCTCGGCTGGGGGCACGAAGCCTGCCCGCAAGAGTCCGTGCGCGTGCAACGTCGCTCCCCACTGGCAATCCTTCATATCCGTCTTGCGACCCGGCAGATTGCGGGTGTGCTTACCGTTGACCATCAGCACCTGTAGCTTCGCGGCTTCCAGCACGCTGTACAGAGGCAGCCAGTAGATCCCCGTGGCCTCCATGGCCACCGACTTCACCTTCTGCGACAACAGCCAGTCACGTAGCTCATGCAGCTGTGCCGTGAACGTGCCGAAGACCTTCGGCTCCCCCCCGGCAATCGACACATACATCTGCTCGCTGCCGACATCCACGAAGGCTGCCAATGGATCCAATACCGGTAAGTGGGCCATCTCATAGCTCCTGGGAACGGGTCGATGGAGAAAGGGTTACCGCAAGCCCGGTCGTGTTCTGGGAAGACAAATCTTTCCAACGGGAAGCCAGGCTCACCATAATGCGCAGCAGCCCACGACCAGAGCCATTCTCACCACCGGGCACCCGGCACCAAAAGACATGCGGCCACGCTGCTTGCGGCAACACAGCCATGCTACTCGGGTTCAAGGTCCATGCGCAGTGCCATCGCGATGGCACAGGAGGCTCACCACGAACGGATTTATCAACCCGTTCGTCCCGATCGGTGCCCATACGCATCAAGGTTGAATACCAGCACGGCAATGGAGGGCGCCAGTCGAGGGATCGAGCGGCGGCGGTGAGGCCATGGCTCGACTGCCCTCGTTCCTCGGGCGCTTTCCATGAACCCCCTCCGAGTTCTCCTCGACAGGGGGATGATCAGGGGGGAGATTGGGCGGTCGTCATATCGTTCTTCCTCAACTTTCAGGCAGAAGCATTTTGAGCTTCAGTCTGGATAGGCGTCACGGAGAACCCGAGCTGCTTGGCGAGTCGACGCATGGAACGTTGTTTGGTTTCCAGCGCCTGTGCCTCGTAGTACTGGAGTCCGTGTTCGACATAGTCCAATCCTTTGACCATGACGCGCCAGAACAGCGCCGCGAGTTTGCGCGCCAGGGCGATATTGGCGATCAATCCACCTCGGCGACCCGCCATCCGACGGTAAAAACCGCCCAGCGCAATGTGTTTGCTGCGAGCGAGGCTGCGGGCCATGACGCAAAACAGGCGCCCAGCACGATTACGCCTGCGCTTGGCCGAGCGTTGGCGCTTACCGCTCTGATGACTCCCGGGGGCCAGCCCGGCCCAAGCGGTGAAGTGTTTCTCGGTCGGCCACTGGGTCAGGTCGGTTCCCACTTCACCTATGAGTTGCAGGACGCTGTAGTCCGTATGGGCGGGAAGCACGGTGAGATCATTGCCTCCACACAGAGCCACCAGCATCGGATGCAGGTCATCGATCTGGGGTGCATTGGCACCGCCTCGCTTGTGCGCCTTGGACGGCGGCGACGTCGGAGGATCGACGTCGATCGAACGGAGCACCGCTTCGATCTGTTGGTCGCAAGCCCTGATCAAACGCTGGTAGTGCTCCCAGCTTTCCAGCGCCTGGCGCAACGCGAACAGATGCTCCTCGGCCCAGGTCCCTTGCAGAGAGGCTTTGATCCGTTCGGCCTTCTGCTGGCGGATCTGCACGTCGCACAAAGCCAGCAGTCGCTCAGGATCGCGTTCACCCTCGAGCATCGACCGGATCACCGCCATGCCGCTGCGGCCCACCAGGTTGCTGATGACATCGTGCAATTTGATGTTCATCCGCTCCAAGGCCTTCTGCAGATGCTGCACATGCCCTGCGGCCAGCGTGATGTGGTCCTGACGCAATCGCAGGTAATCCTGCAAGCGCCGGATCTCGGCTGGGGGCACGAAGCCTGCCCGCAAGAGTCCGTGCGCGTGCAACGTCGCTCCCCACTGGCAATCCTTCATATCCGTCTTGCGACCCGGCAGATTGCGGGTGTGCTTACCGTTGACCATCAGCACCTGTAGCTTCGCGGCTTCCAGCACGCTGTACAGAGGCAGCCAGTAGATCCCCGTGGCCTCCATGGCCACCGACTTCACCTTCTGCGACAACAGCCAGTCACGTAGCTCATGCAGCTGTGCCGTGAACGTGCCGAAGACCTTCGGCTCCCCCCCGGCAATCGACACATACATCTGCTCGCTGCCGACATCCACGAAGGCTGCCAATGGATCCAATACCGGTAAGTGGGCCATCTCATAGCTCCTGGGAACGGGTCGATGGAGAAAGGGTTACCGCAAGCCCGGTCGTGTTCTGGGAAGACAAATCTTTCCAACGGGAAGCCAGGCTCACCATAATGCGCAGCAGCCCACGACCAGAGCCATTCTCACCACCGGGCACCCGGCACCAAAAGACATGCGGCCACGCTGCTTGCGGCAACACAGCCATGCTACTCGGGTTCAAGGTCCATGCGCAGTGCCATCGCGATGGCACAGGAGGCTCACCACGAACGGATTTATCAACCCGTTCGTCCCGAGCGGCGCCTATATGCGCCGAGGTCGAGTACCAACTCGGCAATCAAGGGCGCCAGTCGAGGGATCGTGCGGCGGCGGTAAGGCCGTGGTTCGACTGCCCTCGCTCACCGGATGTTCGCTATGAACGGGTTTTGAACGTGGTTCATCGTGCGAGGCGTCATGACTTAAGCAGGCTGGGAGGCAGCCGGTAGTAGCGTACCGCGTTGCCGATGAAGGCGGCCGTTTGTTCCGCAGCCGACCAGTCGCGGGTGATCTCGACGAAGCCGCCGTAGATCTCCTGGTAGCTGCCGGTCAGCTCATCGACCGGAAAGTTGCTTGCGAACATGATCCGCTCAGGGCCGAAGATGTCGGCGGTACGCAGGACGATTTCGCGATTGTTTTCAACCGTCCATGGCACGCCGGCCAGCCCGATTCCGGAGATCTTGATCGCGACGTTTTCATGCTTTGCCACCAGCGCGAGCGCCTTCGCCCATCCTTCTATGCCTTCTCGCGACCGGTCCGAGGGCAATCCAGTGTGATTGATCGTGATCTGGGTGTCTGGATAGCGGGCAGCCAGCGCGGCTGCCTCGCTCAAGTGCCACCATGCCACCTGGAGCTCGAAATCGAGACCATAGCGGCTGAGCAAGGCAAACCCCTTCTGCCATTGGGCATCGGTGAGCAGGCTCGGGTGGGCGCTGGCTTTGGCTGGTGAGGCGGCTTGACCTGGTTTGTTCCTCACCGCCCTTACCAAGGGGCGCTCGGCCAGCTGTGCGATCACCGATTCGACGTCGGGATCTCTGAGTATCGCGTGGGCGACGGCGGCAGTCGGTAGTCCATATTCATCGGCGATGGATTGGGTGTACGCCATCTCCCCGATCGGATCGTCGAGATCCCATTCGGTCTCCATGGTCACCGTTCCCACGATGTCGAATCCCTGGGCGGCGGCAAGCAGGTCGGGCGGAAGGAACGAACGTTTGATGCTGTCGTAGTTTCCGTAGCGAAACGCAATCCGCGCCTCTCTAAGCAGCCACGGCTGGCGCCCGAGCTCGGGCTCCCAGAAGTGGTGGTGGGCGTCGACGATCGGACCGGTATATGCACTCATGATTGGGCTCCGTTGATGCCCTCGTCGCGCGCTATCGCTAGAGGGCGATTGAAGTTGATCGCAAGAGAACCGGCCAGATAGAGGCCGCCGGCGGCGGCGAGGAAGATGAACGCGCCGGCGTAACCGCCGGTCGCGGCGATCGTGTAGCCCATGACCACGGGGGCGAAGCCGCCGCCCAGGCTCGAGGCGACGTTCATCACACCGCCCACCGTGCCGACCTGCTGCTTGGGTGCAAGCCACGCCGGGAAGGCCCAATAGATGCCGCCGAACTGGTTGAAGAAGACCGCAATGCCAAGCGCTGCGAGGGCGACATAGCCGTTTTCGATCATCGGCAGGGTGAGGATCGCGGCCACGGTGCCTATACCTGAGATGGCCAGGATGGTTTTCATCACGACGTTGTAGTTGGTCGCGTTGGCGCGGAAGCGGTCCGTGGCCCATCCGGCCACCAGCTGCCCCAGCACGCCCATGGCGTAAACGGCGAAGGTTCCCCATCCGAGGCTCGCGAGGTTGAAGTTCATCGCCGTGGAGAGATACGAAGGCGTCCAAGAGATGATGCCCCACCATACGGTCGCCCAGCCGAGCCGGCCGAGCCATAGCGCCCAGAACGAACCCGAGCGCAGGTAGTCATTGGCTCGGGGCAGCGCACGGTCGTCGCTGGTATCGGCAACGTCGGCGTCGTGCTGGATGTACGCGCGCTCAGCGTCGTTCACCTGAGGGTGTTCCTCTGGCGTATCGCGCAGGTACAGGTAGTACAGCACGGCGACGACGATCGTCAGGCCGCCGGTGATGACGAAGGCCCAGCGCCACCCGCCGGTGATCCCGATCAGCCCGGTGACGATGATCCCGCCGACCGCGGAGCCGAATGGCCCTGCCGCATCGATGAAGGTGGCGCCACGCGCCCGCTCCTTCGATGGGAGCCAGCGGGAGTTGAGCTTGGCGGCCGCCGGAAAGACCGGGGCTTCGGTCGCGCCGAGCCCGAGACGGGTGAAGGTCAAAAAGGCGCCGCTCATCGCGAAGCCACCGAGGAGCTGAAAGCCGCCCCAGAGCGCACCGGCGCCGCCGACGATCTTTCGCGCGCCGAATTTGTCGAGCAGCCAGCCACCGGGAATCTGGAACAGCAGGTAGGTCCAGAAGAACGAACCCAGCAGCCATCCTTGCGCTTCGGGGCTGAGTTGGAACTCCTCGCTGATGAAGGGCATGGAGATCGACAGCGCCGCCCTGTCGATGAAGTTGAGTAAAACGAGGAGCCAGAGGACCGCGAATATCTTCAGTCGTACGTTGCTCTTCTTGCACGGAATTGCCGCCGACGTCATGGGGATGACTCCTTTGCCAACGGATTTGATGGTTGCGCTCGAAGCATCGGCCCTGGCGTGGAATGGATCCTAGCGTCGGCGGTCTCAGGTTGCCCATGCCTGGGTAGATACTGGGCGTTCAATGCGCGTACAGGAGCTCGGCGCAGCGAATCACTGTGCTCGTTTTTCTCTTGGGGTAACGAATGAAACTACCGGGTAAAAAGACATCATCGATAAATTAATCGCATCATTTTATCGATGGGTTATTACCGATACCGGTAAAATATGGATGCCCCGATAGAGGCAATACTGCACATTAAAATTTAATGTATACATTATACGATGGTAGCCGGGGAGACTTTGGTCGCAGGGTTGTAGTTGCTGGAGTCAGGATGCTGGAGTCGGGATGCTGGGGACGAAGTTGAACTCGCGACAGCGCAATCGCTTCGTGGGGAGTAGTGCCTTCAGTCGGCTCGAGTGGCGAAGATTGGCGTGGCGTGGATCGGTGTCAGTGAGATCGAGCGAAGTGATCGCAACCACTCGCTGTGCCGAGGGGAAGGCGTTTCGCTTAGGAGTTTCAGCTAGAGGCGTCTTTCATCCTTTGCTTTGCGCGTTCGCTCGCAGTGCCCCTGACGGAATAACGGATCAAAGGGGCCAGCGTTCGCACGCTGGTGCGTACCGTCTGGCGCTGGACGAAGCCGAGGCGAAGCCCGAGTCGCGTGGTGGCCCAATCGGGCAGCAGGTCCAGGCCTGCGCGCTTGAACAGGCGGCCGAAGTGTTTGGTGAGGAAATCGTCCGGTCCGGCGGCGAGCAGCAGCCGGGCGACTTCACGGGTGCGATCGTCGCAGACCAGCTCGGCGCGCATCTGGCGCAGGTACTCCTCCACTTCGATGCGGGATGCCGGCACCTGCCGGGCGCCGAGCGCGAGGGCGATGCGCGCGCTCTCGGCGTAGTAGCGATCCTGTACTTGGGTGGGCAAGGCCGGGTCGCGGTAGCGCAGGTGGGCGGCGAGAAAGCAGCTGGTCTCGGCGACGTGTACCCAGGTCAAGAGCTCGGGGTCGGAGGCCGAATAGTGGCGCCCGTCCGGTGCGATGCCCTCGACCCCGAGGTGGATGCGCTTGACCCGTTCGATCGCGGCCAGGGCATCGGTGCTGCTGCCGTAGGTGGTCACCGCGATGAACTGGCTGGTGCGGCGCAGCCGCCCGAGCATGTCGGCGCGAAAGTTGGAGTGGTCCCACACCCCGGCGAGCGCCAGCGGATGCAGCATCTGCAAAAGCAGCGCGCCAATGCCGCCGCAGAGCATCGCGGTGAAATCACCATGCACGCGCCATACCGCGCTACCCGGGCCGAACAGGCCTGGGTCGTTGGCGGGGCGTGCGTAGTCGATGACGCTTTGCCGGCGGCCGGTGAGATCCGCCACGCGTGCATCGATCGCTGTGCGGATCCTTTTCATCCTACCCCCTCCCCATCGCGGCCGCCGTCAGTGGGAGCCCGATCTTTCCACTCTACCGGAGGCTTGGCGCGCTCGCAGGTCAGTTGGCGATTTCGATTCGGTTTCGCCCGTTCGTCTTCGCGCGATAGAGCGCGGTGTCCGCGGCATCGATGGTGCGCTGGTAGTCCGGATGGCCGTCGTACAGGGCGATGCCGAAGCTTGCAGTCAGCGAAATCGCCTTATCGGCACTGAAGACGATGGTCTCTTGCTCAACCCGGGCGCGCAGCCGCTCGATGACGCTCAGCGCCAGGCGGGCATCGGTTTCCACCAGCACCAGGAGAAACTCCTCCCCGCCATAGCGAAAGATGAAGTCGATCGGGCGCAGGCTTTCCATCAGCACTGAAGCGACCTTGCGCAGCACGTCGTCCCCGGCGCCATGGCCATAGGAATCATTGATCGATTTGAAGTGGTCGATATCCATCATCACGATGACGAAAGGGTTCTTCCGCTGTCTCGCCAGTGTGACTTCATGGCTCAGTATGGTGCCGACGAAGCGTCGATTGAGCAGCTGGGTCAGGCTGTCGCGACCGGCCTCCAGTTCGCAGAGCTGTTCGAACAGGTTGGCGAGGAGGAACTTGATTTGCGCGATGTCGTCACGGACCAAGGGCAGGATTTCGGACAGGTATGCGTTGTTGGTCTGCTGCCCGCCTGCGCTGAGCAACTGGTCGACATGGTTGATGAGCGCGGTGGTGGTGTTGACGTCTTCGCAGCCGCCGAAGCTCGGTCTTCCCCTGTGATTGAACCAGCGACCGAACTCCGAACCGGTCAGGCTCTGTATCCCCGCCAGGCCCGTGCCGGTGGCGATGCGATAGACGAACTCGTTTTCCCAGTCGAGCAGCGCGGCCCGCTGGCGCTCCCGTTCGGTGCCGATGTCGTGAATCAGCGAGTGGAGCCGGTAGGCTTCATCGCTCTTGGCCGAGAGTTCGCGGGATTGGGCATAGGAGGCGGACATCACCTCCAGGGCCAGATCCAGTACATGCGAGGCATAGACGATGCCTTGGGTCCGGGTGTCGGCATCCAGCGGGGCGGCGCAGAGCATTTCGAAGATACGCGACTTGAGCCGCCTCGCACCGCTGGCCACCAGGTTGATCGGGATGTTGATTCGCGCATGTACGTCGCCGATCCGCTTCTGCATCCCGATGTACTCGCCCATCTCACCTGGCCCGGGAGGCGTCAGGACCTTCTTCAGCCATGCCTGCAAGGCGCTGAACAGCTTGCTGTGCACCTGCTCATTGGTGAGGAACTGGGATGCCTGGGCGTCATCGAGCATATGGGCATAGAAATCGGCTGCCAGCTCGTTGGACCGGGCTGCGATGTCGTCGAGCGCTCGCTGCACGGGGAGAGATGCCGCCGCGGCCAACGTGAGCCATTCAGAGGCGATCCTCGAGGTCTGTGACGCATCGTCGTGTGACATGTTGCGAGCTTGTCCTGTGGTGTTCAGATACGTATCGATGGCACGGCCGATGGCGAGGGTGCCCGGCGTACGCTCGAAGGTTGGGGAGGGGAGCGATCGATCCTTGCGTTACGACCACGCCGACTGGCCCGACGGCGCGGGCCGCTGGAGCGACGACATAGCAGAGAGCAGGACAGAGGCAAGTGCAAGCACGCCGAACCCGGGCTGCGGTAGATCGAACGTGGAGTAACTTGAATCGACAATATGCTAGCAGGTGGATACATCGAACAGCGTGTGTGAATCGCAGCGACAACCAAAGGGAGGGCAAATGCTACCGAGACGGCGGGCGCGGTCGGTGATAATCGAGAGGCTATCGTCGTTCGAGGTGTTCGATGCCGCTCTTCGTCTTCTCTCTACTGCTCATGTCATTGCTCTCATCGCCGCTGGCGTATGCGGTGGCGAGTCCGGCCGATGTGCCATCGTCACAGCCGGCGTTCGAGCCGGTGGATGCCTTTCCCGAACGTCTCGATGGGCTGCAGCTCACCGAACTCGAGCGCCAGCCCGGCCGTGCGCTCGAGCGGGCGGTCTATCGCGGCGCTGACATCGCAGGCACCGCCTGGGTCGAGGCGGGCAGCGATCCTCGCGCTACCGAGCACTATCTCGACATGGCCTACGCTTTCCATAGTGATCGCGGTCGCTATCGCGCCGAACGTATCCGCTTGGGCTATGGCGAACATGGCCGCTCGTTGCCCTGCGTGCTGGCCGACGATCGCCAACACCAGAACCTCTACCTGGTCTGCGCGACGCGTTTCGACGGCCGCAACCTGATCCTGCAGCCCGGGGTGACCTACGGTGAGGAGACCAGTTTCAATCGCAGCGCAGCGCAGCGGGCATTGATCGACTTCGCCGTGGCGGTGTCCTCCGCAGTGGAGGCATCGGCCGGTGCCCGCTACCGCCGCGAGACGCTGGCATCGCAGGACGTGGACTAGCCGCGTGATCGATCGGTAGCGTTGGTGGTGAGCGCCCGAGGCACGAGGGCAGTCGAACCATGACTCGTCGCCAACCTCCCATCCCTCGGCCCCCTGGCGAACGGGCCCGGCCCAGCGGATGACCAGACTCGCTAGAAGGTACCCGGATAGGCGCCGCCATCGAGCAGCACGTTCTGGCCGGTGAGGTAGCCGGCATGGGCGCTACAGAGGAAGGCGCAGAAGGCGCCGAACTCATCTGGATCGCCGAATCGTCCGGCGGGGATCTTCGCTTGCCGGTCTTCGGCGGTCTGCTCGACGGATTTGCCGCTGCCCTTGGCCTCACTGGCGAGATTGCCGCGCAGCCGCCCCGTATCGAAGCTGCCGGGCAGCAGGTTGTTGATCGTCACATTGTTGCCGGCAAGCCGTGCCTGGCGGGCGATGCCGGCGACGAAGCCGGTGAGCCCCGCGCGGGCGCCGTTGGAGAGGCCGAGGGCCTCGATCGGTGCCTTGACCGACGACGAGGTGATGTTGACCACCCGGCCGAAGCCGCGCGCTGCCATGTCGTCGACGCACGCCTTGATCAGTTCGATCGGAGTGATCATGTTGGCATTCACCGCCCGCTGCCAGTCCTGCGCCGTCCAGTCGCGAAAGTCCCCTGGCGGCGGCCCGCCTGCGTTGTTGATCAGGATGTCGAGCTGCGGCGCGGCGGCGAGCGCGGTCTCGCGTACGCTCGCCGTGGTGATGTCGCCCGGCACCGCGATCACCTCGATCGAGGTGTCGAGGGTGCGCAGCCAAGCGGCGGTGTCGACCAGCGTGTCGGGGTCGCGCGCATTGACCACCAGGTTCACCCCCTCGCGAGCCAGCGCGGCGGCGCTCGCGCGTCCCAGTCCCTTGCTCGCCGCGCACACCAGTGCCCAGCGTCCGGCGATCCCTAAGTCCATGCGTGCCCTCCTCGACGGCGCTTCGATCGGTTCGATCTTCCACGCTAGCGCGGTGCTCGCCGCTGGGCAACGTCGCCCATGGGCTAGGCCAGCTTGTCGAGCAGCCGGTAGTAGTTCACCGCGGTGCCGAAGTAGAGCCGCTGCAGCCCATGCAGGGGAATCGGCCTGATCGGGGTGATGGGCAGCGGGAAGGGTGCCGACTCACCGGCCAGCCGTGCGGCGAGATGGCGAGCGAGGGTGTTCGACATCGCCACGCCGCGTCCGTTGTAGCCGAGCAGTATCGATATTCCGGGCGCCGGCTCGTGATAGTGGGGCAGATGGTCACGGGTCAGCGCCAGGCGTCCGCACCAGCGGTGCTCGATCCGGATATGCCCGGCCAGCGCCGGGAACAGCTCGGTCAGGTTGCGCTCGATATGGGCCCAGTCGGCTGCGCCGCGGGCCTCGCGAAACGGTCCACGTCCGCCGAGCAGCAGGCGGTTGGCGGCGTCGAGGCGATAATAGAGCAGCAGGTGGCGGCCATCCGAGCAGACCGCGCCGCCGGGGAGGATCCCGACGGCGTGGTGCTGCGCCAGCGGTGCGGTGGCGACGATGAAGCTCTGCGCGGCGATCAAAGTGCGGCTGAGCCCCGGCCACAGCCCATCGCTGTAGCCGTTGGTCGCCAGCACCACCCGCTCGGCGCGCAGCCGCGCGCCCTGGGCGGTGGTCAGTACCCAGTGCTTGCCTTCGCGATGCAGGCGTTGGGCCCGGGTACCGCCATGGATCGCCGCCCCCTGCTGCTGCGCCGCGCGAGCGATACCGCGCGCCAGGCTCAGCGGCTGCACCGCACCGGCACGAGGATCGACCCAGCCGCCCAGGTAGCCGCTTGCGCCGGTGCGCGCGGTGACCCCCTGCGCGTCGAGCCACTCCACTGCCACGCCGCGGCGACGCCATTGCTCGGCGCGCGATTCGATGGTGCGCAGGGCCGTATTAGAGAGCGCGGGCTGGATCCAGCCGCCGCGGACCGCCTGACAGTCGATGCCGTGGCGCTCGATCAGGGCGAAGACCTCGTCGGCGGCGCGGCCTATCACCTCGATCAGCGCCTCTCCGCGCTCGCCGAATTTCTCCACCAGCGCATCGGGATCGTCCTTGAGCCCGGGAATCACCTGGCCGCCGTTGCGTCCCGAGGCGCCCCAGCCGGGCTGGCCTGCGTCGATCACCGCGGTGGAGACACCGCGCTCGGCGAGATGCAGGGCCGTGGTGAGCCCAGTGAACCCGGCGCCGACGATCGCCACGTCGACCTCCCGATCGGTGTCGAGCGGTGCGCACTCGGGGGCGGCGATGGCGGTGGCGGCCCACAGCGAGTCGGGCATCGGCAGAGCGCTCATGGTGCATCTCCTGAATCGAGAATTCGGCGCAGGAACTCCCGCGTACGCGGATGCTCGGGCGCGCCGAGCACCTGTTCGGGAGGGCCGGATTCGACCAGCCGGCCATCGTGGAGGAAGCAGACTTTATCGGCGACCTCGCGGGCGAAGCCCATCTCATGGGTTACCACCACCATGGTCATGCCCTCCGCGGCGAGGTTGCGCATCACCTTGAGCACTTCGCCGACCAGCTCGGGATCGAGCGCCGAGGTCGGCTCATCGAACAGGATCGCCTTCGGCTTCATCGCCAAGGCGCGGGCGATCGCCACCCGCTGCTGCTGGCCGCCGGAGAGCTGCTGGGGATAGGCATCGCCACGATGGCCGAGGCCGACCTTGTCGAGCAGGGCCTGTGCCTCCTCGCGCACCTGTGCGAGGGGGCGCTTTTGCACATGAAGCGGCCCTTCCATCACATTCTCGAGCACGCTGCGATGGGGAAAGAGGTTGAAGCGCTGGAACACCATCGAAACCTGGGTGCGGATCTCGTGGATGCTCTTCTTGTCCCGGTCGACCGGGGTACCGAGCACTTCGACGATACCGTCGTCATAGTGCTCGAGGCCGTTGATGCAGCGCAGCAGGGTCGATTTTCCCGAGCCGGACGGGCCGATCAGGCAGATCACCTCGCCGCGCTCGACGCGCAGATCGACCCCCTTGAGCACCGGCGTCTCGCCGAACTTCTTGTGCAGTGCCTCGATGGTGATCATCGCTTGCCTCCGATCGCGAAGCGTTTCTCGACCCGCCGCAGCATGAAGGTCAGCGGCAGGCTCAGGGCCAGGTAGAGCAGTGCCACCAGGGTGTAGACGGTGAGATTGTCGAAGGTCGAGGCGGCGATCAGCTGGCCCTGGCGGGTCATCTCGGCGACGGTGATGGTCGACACCAGCGAGGAGTCCTTGAGCATCATCACCAGGGTGTTGCCATAGGGCGGCAGCGCGATTCGCAGTGCCTGGGGCAGCACCACCCGGCGCATCACCTTGGCGCTCTTCATGCCCAGCGATTCGGCGGCCTCGATTTGTCCGGGATCGATCGCCTCGATGCCGGCACGGAAGTTCTCCGCCTGATAGGCGCTGTAGGCGATGCCGAGACCGATCACTCCGGCCTGGAAGGCGGTGAGATCGATGCCGAACTCGGGCAGTACGAAGTAGATGTAGAACAGCTGGACGATGATCGGCAGGCCGCGGATCACGTTGACGATCGAGCGGCCGGCGAGCGCCACCGGCGCCACCTTGGAGACCGTCATCAAAGCCAGCAACAGGCCGAGCAGGGTGCTGATCACGAACGAGAGCACGGTGACCTGTACCGTGACCAGCGCCCCTTGGAGCAGCAGCGGCATGTAGCTTGCGATGGTATCGAAGGACATGATTCACCCCGGGAAGTGGAACGGGCTCAGCCGTCGTTCAGCCATCGCTCGGCTGGGTGTCGAGATTGCTCTCGTCGAGGCCCCACTGGGCAATGATCTCGGCCAGCCGGCCATTGGCCTTGAGCGTCGCTATCCCTTGGTTGAGCCGCTCGCGCAGTGCCTCATCGTCCTTGCGCACGACCAGGCAGACGTCGCCGCTGACCACCGGTTCATAGCTCTGCACCCGCTTGAGCCGGTCACCTGCGCCATGGGCGAGCTGGTAGTCGATGATCGGGGCGTCGGCGAATACCGCCTTGATCCGGCCGAGGGCGACATCGCGGAACATGTCATTGATCGAGTCGTAGCTGCGCACCTCCTTGAAGACTCCCGAGCGCACCAGCGCATCGTAGAAGGTGGTGCCGACCTGGGCGCCGACCACTTCTCCGGCGAGATCCTGCATCGAGGCGTAGGGCGTATCGTCATCGGCGCTGACCACCAGACCTTCGCCATAGGCGTAGACCGGATCGGTGAACGACACCGTGCGCTCACGCTCCTCGGTCTTGAGCATCGCCGCTGAGATGATGTCGATGCGCCCGGTGGTGAGCGAAGGGATCAGCGAGGCGAAAGGGGTCTGCTGGACCTCGATGGAAAAGCCCTGCTCCTCGCCGAGGGCGGCGGCGATATCGACCATCAGTCCCTGGATCTGCTGGGTCGAGATATCGAGGAAGGTGAATGGGATCCCCGTGGGGGTCGCGCCGACCTTGAAGGTCTCCTCGGCTTGCGCCGCGAGCGGCGCGGCGAGCGCCAGTGGAACGGCAAGCAAGGTGACCAGGCGCCTGGCCTGGCGAATCAGCCGGAATGGCATCGCGTTTCTCCTGAAGAGAGTCGTTATGGTTGTTGAGGCAGGAAGAATCGGTAAGCGCAGCGGTAAAAACATAATTCATTGCACTTGAATCGTAAATAGATATTATCGTATCGATATTCGATACGAAGAGGTGGTACATGCCGCAGGATCCGCTGTTCAACCAATCGCTGGAAAAGGGCCTCGCGGTGCTCAAGGCGTTCGGCGTCGGGCGATCGACACTGAGTCTTGCCGAGATCGCCGAGCGCGCGGAGATCACCAAAAGCTCCGCGCAGCGCATGGTTCATACGCTGGAGCTGCTCGGTTACCTCGCCAAGGAGCCTGGCACTCGACGGATGCGCCTGACACCCAAGGTGATGGAGCTCGGCTACAACTATCTCGCCGGTGACGCGCTGCTCGATGTCGCCAACCCCTATCTCGCCGAGCTCTCGCGGCTCAGTGAGGAGACCGTCAATCTGACCGAGCCCGACGGTGACTCGATGGTCTACGTCGCGCGCTTCGTCGCCCATCGTTTCATTCCGATCCACATGCCGATCGGCAGCCGCATCCCGATGTACTGCTCAGGGGCGGGGCGCGCCTATCTCAGCGCGCTCGACCAGGACACCGCCCGAGCACTGGTCGAGCAGAGCCCGCGTCCGCGCCATACCGAGCACACCCTGGTCGAGAGCCGAGAGATCCTCGAGCGTATCGAACTTGCCCGCAGGCGAGGTTTCTCGAGCCAAGCGGAGGAGCTCTTCCTCGGCGACATGAGCCTCGCCGCACCGGTAGTCGGCAGTCTCGGCCAGCCGCTGGCCGCCGTGCACATCGTCGCGCCCACCAGCCGCTGGCGGCTCGAAGAGGCCGAAGCGCGGCTGGCACCGCTGCTGATCGACTGCGCGCGCAACATCAGCGGATCGTTTCGGGGGCGCTGATGAGCGCAACCGTCGCATCCGTTCGTGATGGGAGCGAGGGTGGGTTTATCGGCCCGTTCGTGGTGAGGAGCGAGGCCCCTTCGACTCGCGGTACTCGCTCAGGATGCTCGGAAGCGTCTCGAGCCACGGCCCCGGCGTCGAGGATGATCCCTCGACTGGCGCCCCCGTTGCCGAGCCGGTATTCAACCTTGGCGCGTATGGCGCCGCTCGGGACGAACGGTTTATCGCTCCCGGCGCACACGATGAGCCGAAGAACTCGCCGCCAGACGAGCCTTGGCGCGTGGAAAACCGCTTGAAGTGGGAGGTGATCGGAGATGTACTTTTAGCCGAATTCCTTCACTCAGGTCGCACCTTGTGGTGGGCAAGCTGCCGACTAGATATTTGAAGGTGATGCCGTGCCTTCCAACCGATTTGAATTTTTCGCTGGGCGCAATAGAGGGTAAAAGGCTGCGTTGGGCGCTGGCGTTTCTCGCGTCCACTCGATCGGAAAGGTCGAAGGAGCGACAGAGAACGTCACCAGACTGAGCCCGACTGTCGGCGTTTTTCATCTCTCATCTTGAATGTTGGTTCCATTAATTTTTAGTAATCAATCATTGAAAATTAAACTAATCAATAGAAATAAAAAATAGGGTTTTATTCGCACATATAAAGATGATTGGTGTGGGTGAAATGACAAAGGTTTCGCTACGAATCTGGTGAAGCTCACCACGATCGCCGGGTCGCCGCCCTCAGCGAGCGGATGCAATCGCAGCACCCCGATACCCAACCGGTCGCCGGGGCCGTGCCTGTAGAGGCGCTGCCGACTCGCCACGCTTATCTCCACGCGGGACGCATGGGTACACCGGCCAAGGCATGCGTTCGATTGGGTTGGATGCGTTCTTTTCCTCCCTGTCGAGGCTTAATCTGCCCGGTCGCGATCTGCTCGACAGCTGGATTTTAGAGAAAATTCTGACAGATTCGCGCCAACAGGCCGATAGATAATCCGCTGTCTTATGCGTCGCGAAGGGTTATTCGATACCCGAGCCGCGCTTACGGCGAACATGCAATCGGTTATAGGGTGGAGAGCGAAGATATGAATATAGAGGAGATCGGTATCTCGGAGCTGCGGCTGCCGGAGGAGTCGAACGAAGGCCCTCTGGCCTTGATTGCGCTGCACGACCGCTCGGGAAACCGCGGTGTGGGCTGTATCGCGGCGACTCCACTGCGGGTCAAGGAGATGCTACGTGGGTTGTCGGCGGTGATCGAGACGCTCGATGTGTCTCGCCTCGGCAGCTGGCTCAGTCCACTCAGCGCAGCGGTGGGGCGCCGCTCGGAGCTTGCAGTGATGCTGCCGGGGCTCGATCTTGCGCTCTGCGATCTTCACGCGCGCCAGCGCGGGACTGCGTTGGGGGTACTGCTCGGCGGCAGTGCCGATGCCAGTTGGCCGGCTTTCGCGCGTTTGCCCTTGAGCCAGGTGGCGCTGCGCGAGAGCCGGCTGGAGCGGCTATGGTCGCATGGCTTTCGCGCTTTCCTGCTCGAATGCGATACACGGCTCGATATCGATGAAATCGCGCGGCTGCGTGCCCGCCTCGGTGCCGAGACGCGGCTGGCGATCGATGCGCGCGGTTGCGCGGAGGATGACCTGGCGTCCACCTGCGCGGCACTCGCCGAGCTGGGAGTGGATTGGCTCGAGCCTCCTCTGGTGGCGAATGACCTTGCCAGGCACGTTGAATTCTCCCGCCGCTCGTCCGTGGCGATCGCCGCTCCCTCGGGTATGGCGGGTTGGGTCAACTACCTCGCCTTGAGCGAGCGATCGGTGCCGGGGCTCTATCGGCCCAACCTGCTCGGTGGCTGTGGACCGAGTGCGCTGCTCGGCATCGGGTGCAGAGCAATGGCGGGCGGGAATCGGCTGGTCCCCGTCGCTTTGCCGAGCTGGCTGGGTCTGGCCGCCCAGCTTCACTTCTCCGCGGCGCTCGGGGCGGTGAAGGCGATCGAGTGCGCAGCAGCGGTAGGGGTGGAGCGACGAGGCCTTGATTGGCGCGCAACGCTTCCGGGGTTGGATGCCAGTGGGCGAGTCAGCCTGCCCACTGGTCCCGGGCTGGGCCGCGATCCAGGCGGCAATGGAGAGACGAGCCGTGTATGGCACCGGCTCGCGCTTGCGGTCTGAGTCTTGGCGTTTCAGGGCGCGTTGACATGCCCTAGCGCATTCAGACCCAGCGACCGGTCCAGACGATCTTGCCGAGCACCGTCAGTGCATCGAGCGAATCCTCAGGCACGGCTACGTTCTCGAGACTCGGATCTTCGCACACCAGGGTAAGTCCATTCATCGTGCGCTGGAGGCGTCGGGCGAGCAGCTCGCCTTTGAACTTCACCATATGGATGCCAGCGCTGCTGGGCGTGGTGCGGGTAAGGTCGACGAGCACCATGTCGCCACGCTCCAGCAGCGGTTGCATGGCATCTTCCTCGATCACGAACGCGGCCAATCGCTTGAGCTCGAGATGGCGCAGCGTCAGCTCCTCGCTGGTGACCGGCAGGTGCGCGGGGGACTGGTGGTCGGGGCTGGCGGGGTGCAGCGGTACCAGTACGTAGTCAGCGCTGGGCTCACGTGTTTCCTGGGGTGGTCGCAGGTAACGCGCGCCTTCTCCGCTGATCAGCCAATCCATCGAGATGCCCGTGCGCTTGAGCAGCGGCACCAGATTGCGCAGCTTGGGATTGGGCGTCGCCGCGCGCTCGGTCCATCGACCGATGGTGTTGGCATCGACACCGGCGATCTTCGCTGCCGCCGATTTGGTTTTGAAGTGATCGATCACTATCGCAATGCGTTCGGGGAATCCTGCTGCGATCTCGTCATCAGGCTGACGTTGCTCGGGCTGTTCTGATTCTGACATCAGGGCATCTTCCCTCTGCCTTGGTGTAGTCGTTGGGTCTGAGTTATGCATACAGGTGGAATGTTTGCGTAACCATGTTGAAATCCCTTGGCGACATTGGTAGTGTCAACGCTTAAGTTGGTTTATTCTGCATTTGTGGTGGTATATTGCTTCGTCATCCGCCTTTTATGGTGCTTTGGTGAGCGAGATGTCGTCGGTGATGTCGTCTTCGCCACATCAATGTTCATCTTTCCCAAGGCGCATGGTGCGAACCTGCGAGCGATGAAGGGATGAACGCTCTTGACTCGGCATATTACCGGGTCAGGCCGTTTGCGCCCATAGCTCACTGCCGACTGATCAAAGGCTGACTCGTCAATGGAGGCTGCATTGAAGATCACCGACATCAATGTCATCGGCCTGCGCCCCCCTGGTGGAAACGGTGGCACCCGCACTCTGCTCGAGGTCGTCACCGACGAGGGTTTGATCGGCCATGGCTGCGTGGGGTATAGCCCAACGTTGACCAGCGCGGTGCTCGAGGAGCTGCAGCCGTTCTATCGCGATGCCAGCGCGCTGGAGGTGCACCTCAGCTGCGAGCGGATGCGCGCTCACTGGGGCGATTGCCTGACCTTCGCCCGGGTGATCGCGGTGATCGAGCTTGCGCTGTGGGACATCTTCGGCCACGTCGTCGAGCTATCGGTGGGCACGCTGCTCGGCGGTCATCATCGTCAGCGAGTGACCGGCTGCGCCATTCTCGAGTTTTCCGAGAACGGCCGGCTCGAAGCCCAGATCGAGGCGCTCAAGGCGGCCAACTGCAAGGCCTTTCGCCTCCACGGTGGCGACTTCGGCCGGCTCGAACCCCGCCATGACGAACGTCTCGTCGGCCGCGCGATGCGCGCCATCGGCGAGGAGCTAACCCTACTGGTCGCCGATGGCACAGGTCGCCCTACCGATCTCAAGTGGGCCAAGCGTACCGCGGACATGCTCGACGATCATGGCGTCCAGGCCTTCGAGGTCCACTTCCCCAGCTGCGACACCGGTTCCTACCGCCAATTGCGCGATTACGCGCGGCTGCCGATCGCTGCGGCCATCGGCCCTCGCGAGCGGGCCGAGGGGCAGGCGCTGATCGGTGCCCAGGCGGTCGACCTGCTCACCCTCGACAGCAGTCGCTGTGGCGGACTGGGTGCTGCGTTGCGGCTAGGTCGCTGCGCCGAATCGTTCGGTATCAATCCCAGCCTGCGCGGTGGCCACGACCCCTTCAGCCTCGCCGCCGACCTGCATCTTGCCAGCGCCTTCACCGATAGCGATCTCATCGACCTTCCGCTCGCCAGTACCGGCCTCGAATCGATGGTCGTCCCGCACTGGCGCCTCGATGCCAATGGCCAGTTGGAGGTCCCCCAGGGTCCGGGGCTAGGTGTGCGGCTCGACCAGGATGCGCTGCACGACGGCGTGCTGAACATGATGCACTGAGCCTTGCGCATTGAGTCTGGTGCATTGAGCTTGGCGACAAGGCCGAATCCCACTTTGTGAGACGATGACGGCCAGGTTCACGAGGCTGCTTGAGTGCGGCGAACGGCGGGTGCTAGAACCCGGGAGACCAATCGTTCACCTCCCATGGGACGCCCATGTACCCTCGAATCGCTCAGGTCGCCAGTGACTCAGCCCTGCCCAAGCGCGCCGACGCGGTGGTGATCGGCGGCGGCATCGTGGGTGTCAGCACCGCGTATTTCCTCGCTGAGCGTGGCCTTGCGGTGGTGCTGCTCGACAAGAGCGGCATCGCTCACGAGCAGTCGAGCCGCAACTGGGGGTGGTGTCGGACCATGGGGCGGGACGTTGCCGAGATCCCGCTCGCGATCGAGAGCCTCAAGCTGTGGGAAGGCTGGCGCGACACCCTCGAGCACGACACCGGCTTCGTCCGCAGCGGGATTCTCTACGCTTGCGAGAGCGATGCCGAAACCGAGACGCAAAAAGCGTGGCTCGCCCAGTCCAGCTCGCTCGGCAGTGAAGCGAGACTGCTCGATCGCGATGCCCTGGCGGCGCTGCTCCCCGGGGGTGTGCCGGCCGGCTGGCGCGCCGGGCTCTGGACCGAGAGTGACGGTCGTGCCGAGCCCGACGTCGCCTCCGCGGCGATCGCCCAGGGCGCGCGCAAGCTGGGGGTGAAGATCCTCGTTCCCTGCGCGGCCCGTGGGCTCGCGCTCGAAAGCGGCCGGGTACAGGGTGTGTTCACCGAGCTTGGCCGGATCGACTGCGACACTGTGGTGCTCGCCGGCGGCGCCTGGTCGAGCCTGTTCTGCCGCACGCTCGGCATACGTTTGCCGCAGCTTCGGGTGCTCGGCTCGGTACTGCGCACCGAGCCTCTCGAAGACGCCCCCGAGTTCGCTATTGCGACCAGCCGCTACGCTTTTCGCAAACGCGCCGATGGCGGCTATACCATCGCCTTGCGCAATGCCAACGTAGCCCCGCTCTGTCCGGATAGCTTTCGCTACTTCAACGATTTCATACCGCTGGTGCGTGCGCACCGTCATGAGTACCGGCTGCGGGTCAACGCCCACAGCCTGGCCGCACTGCGTACGCCCAATCGCTGGGCGGTGGATGCGCCGAGTCCTTTCGAGCGCGAGCGGCTGCTCGATCCGAGGCCGATCGATGCCTACCCTGAACGTGCGCTGGAGATGATCCGCGCGCAGTTCCCGGCCTTCGCCAAGGCGCGCATCGCCCAGTACTGGGGTGGCATGATCGACGTTACCCCGGATGCGGTACCGGTGATCGACCGGGTCGCGGCGATACCAGGTTTTCACCTCGCGACCGGCTTTTCCGGCCATGGTTTCGGCATTGGGCCCGGCGCGGGACGGTTGATGGCGGACATGGTCTGCGAGGCGCCGCCGCTGGTCGATCCGACGCCCTATCGGCTGGCTCGGTTCAACGGATGAAGCGCTGTGGGTCGAGCGCGCGCTGGACGATCAGCGTGGCCTCCGCGTGCATCGCCTTGGCCAGCGTCATCCGGTAGCGGTCGGTCATTCGCACGTTGGGCAGCGCACAGCTCAGCGCCCCGAGCGGATGGCCTTGCGGATCCAGCAGCGCGACGGCGACGCCGGTGTAGGCGCTGAGACATTGATCGAGGACCCCGGCGGTGTAGCCGTCGCGCCGTACCGCCTTGATCGCGTCGTTCAGCGGACCGAGCTCGATGCAGTATTCGCGCGCAAGCCGCGGCGCATTTTGATTGAGGATGCGCTCACGCTGCCCGGCGGGCAGGTGGGCGAGCAGCGCCACCGAGGCCTGGCCGACGCCGAACAGCACGCGCCCGCCGACCCCTCGGGTGAAACTGGAGGTGCGATGACAGCCCTCCTGGAGCTCGAGGCAGAGCGCATGGTAGCCGTCCTCGACGAACAAAAAAAAGCGCTCGCCGAAACGCTCGGCCAGGCGCATCAGCGCTGGCCTGCTGAGTTCGCGAATGCCGCCATCGTTGCCCGCTTGCGCACCGAGCGAAAGCAGCGCATAGCCGAGCCGATAGCCACCTCGCTGCGGTGCGCGCACGAAGCCGTGGCACTTGAGCGACTTCAGTAGCCGATAGAGCGTCGCCCGGCTTAGCCCTGTGACCTGGATCAGGGTCTCGATGTCCGCGCCCCGCTCGCCATGCTCGGCGATCGCATTGAGGATCAGGACGCTGCGATCGAGGGTTTGGGTGCCCTGGACCTGTGGCGTGCGGGATTCATCAAGGGGCAAGGTGACGGTTCTCCCGATGGATGTCGCGGTTCGACGCAAGGAGGAGAGCGCAGGGCATGGCCAGATCGAGCCTGGCGATGGTGATGCTCGGCGCGGTGGCCGATCTTCCAGCGCATTTTGCAAGATGCATCGGGTCACGCATCGGATGCAAGCCGGCCCGCACGGTCGGGTCGGATTTCCAACTGATTTCCAACGACAACGACAACGGAAACAGCGACGCAGACAATGACGACGACGATCGAATCCACTCTTGGTTGCTGTGCCCATTCGCTGCGGCGCGTCACCCGTTGCCGCCCGCGAGCGGGGGCGAGTGCCGCATGGAACGGCCGTACCGCGGCGGGGGAGGAATAGATGCCAGGTCCCAGGGTGACGACGTTTCATGGTGACGAGACCCTCCCTTCGCATGTCGAGGTGGTGGTGATCGGTGGCGGCATCATCGGGGCGAGTGCGGCGCTCGAGCTTGCCGAGCGGGGCCATTCGGTGGCGCTGTGCGAAAAAGGCGGTATCGGGCAGGAGCAGTCGAGCCGCAACTGGGGCTGGGTGCGGATTTCGCGGCGCGATCCTCGCGAACTGGCGCTGATGGCCTCCTCGATCGATATCTGGCGCGGGCTCGATGCGCGGCTCGGACGCGCCACCGGCTATACCCGGGCCGGTATCCTGTTCGCTTGCGAGAACGCCGAACGCTACGCCGAGCACCAGCGCGCCTGCGCTCAGCTGGCGCCGTTCGATGTCGGCGCGAAGATGGTCTCGGGCGGTGAGCTCGATCGGCTGCTGCCAAGCGGCCACCGCATGGCGCTCGAAGGCGCGCTCTATACCCCAGGCGATGGCCGCGCCGAGCCGCAGTGGGCGGCACCGGCGATCGCCGAGGGTGCGCGCGAGCGCGGTGCGGCGGTGCTCACGGAGTGCGCGGTACGCGGCATCGAGCGAACCGCCGGACGAATCGGCGCGGTGGTCACCGAGCGCGGGCGAATCGGCTGCGACGCAGTGGTGCTCGCTGGAGGCGCTTGGTCCGGCTTGTTCTGCGCATCGCTCGGGCTGCGCTTGCCCCAGCTCAAGGTGATCAATTCGGTGCTGCGAACCGCGCCGCTCGAAGGTGGGCCAGAGGCTGCGCTTTGGAGCGAGGATTTCGCCCTGCGCCGGCGCGCCGATGGCGGCTATAGCGTTGCTTCTGGCCATGCCAACATCGCCGACATCGTGCCCGATTCATTGCGCTATGCCCGCGATTTCAGCGCCGCGCTGCGCCAGGAATGGCGCTCGCTCAGCCTGCGCCTGGGCTGGCGGTTTCTCGACGAGCTACGCCTGCCCCGGCGCTGGGCGCTCGACGAGGCCAGTCCGTTCGAATACTGCCGCACGCTCGACCCACACCCCTCCAAGCGCCAGCTCGATCGCGCCTTCTCGCGGCTGGTAGAGGCTTTCCCGCTGTTCGCCCGTGCCCAGGTGGCGCAGCGCTGGGCTGGCTGTATCGACGTCACCCCTGATGCCGTGCCGGTGATCTCGCCGGTGGACGACGTCCCCGGGCTGCACATCGCCACCGGCTTCTCCGGCCATGGCTTCGGCATCGGGCCCGGTGCCGGGCGCTTGGTCGCCGACCTGGTCGTCGGTGTGACGCCTTTGGTCGACCCGAGTCCGTTTCGCTTCTCCCGCTTCAGTGACGGCTCCCGCCCGGAGCCCATCGGCGGCTTTTGATCCACCCCCACGATCCCGCCGGGTCAAGGCCCGGCCCAGGAGTAGAGAATGACCGACCATAACAAGCACAACCAGAATCGCGGTTCGTTCGATCTTTTCACCCATCCGACCCGGCGCCAGGCGCTCGGTCTTGCGCTCGCCGGCGCTGCCGGAATGATGCTGCCCTGGAGCCGTGGCGGCCAGGTGATGGCGCAAAGCAACCAGCAGCGGGTGATCATCGCCTTTTCCCAGGAGCCGACGGTGATGAACCCGCTGATGCCCCATATCGAGGTGGACGAGGGTATCCACTGGAACGTGTTCGATCCGCTGTTCAGGATCGCGCCGGATGGCAATTTCGTCCCGGCGCTTGCAGCCGAGGTGCCGAGCGTCGCCAATGGCGGCATCTCGAGCGATGGCCTGCACTGGCGGATCAAGCTGCGCGAGGGCGTGACCTGGCATGACGGTACCCCGTTCACCGCGGACGACGTCAAGTTCACCATTGATCTGATCAACAACCCCAGCTTCCGCGCCTCCCGCCGCCAGGGCCACGAGCTGGTGCGCGACATCGAGGTGATCTCGCCTACCGAGATCAGTTGGAGGATGGAGCGTGGCTATGCCCCCTATGCGGCGCTGTTGAGCTCGACTTTCATCGTGCCGAAGCATCTGCTCGGCGAGGTGGAGGATCCCAACAGTGCCCCGTTCAACAATGCACCGGTGGGCACCGGCGCCTACCAGTGGGATGCGCGCGTGGCCGGCGACCATATCAGCCTCAGGCGCAACCCGGACTACTTCGATACGCCCGCGGTGATCGAGCAGGCGGTGTTCAAGTACGTGCCCGACCTCAACGTGCTCTACACCCAGTACAAGACCGGCGACATCGATTTCACCGGGCTCCAGGGCATCACCCCGGATCATTACGAGGAAGCCAGGAACATCAGCGGGCGTACGCTGCTCGAGCTGCCCGCCGCGTCCGTCGAGTCGGTGGCGCTGAACCTTGGCCGGCCGCAGTTCCAGGACCCCAAAGTGCGCCAGGCGCTGTACCTGGCGATCGACAAGGCCTCGATCATCGATGCGCTCTATTACGGGCTGCCGACCGCCACCGAGAGCTACATGCCGCAGCAGTCGCGCTACTACAACGCCGAGCTGCCCGAGCAGCGCTTCGACATCGACGCCGCCAACCAGCTGCTCGACGAGGCCGGTTGGGAGCGCGGCGGCGATGGCATTCGCGCCAAGGACGGGGTGCGCCTCTCTTTCACCAACTCGACCACCGCCGGCAACCAGGTGCGCGAGCAGGTGCAGCAGTTCATCCAGCAGACCTGGCGTGAGATCGGCGTCGAGATGAGCATCTCCAACCTGCCGCCGGCGGTGATGTGGGGCGAGTACTGGACGATGTCGCAGTTCGACAGCGTGGTGGTCGGGATCAACTTCCTCACCGGTGCCGACCCTGATGTCAGCGACTATTTCGGCTCCAGGGCGATATCCGCCCAGGGCGGGGCGGGGCAGAACTGCTTCCAGTTCGCCAACGAAGAAGCCGACCAGCTGCTTGCCGAGGGCGGCGCCAACCAGGACCCCGAGCAGCGCCTGCCGATCTACCTGCGCCTCCAGGAGCTGATCCGCGACGAGCTGCCGATGCTGCCGCTGTTCCAGTACACCAACCTGCGCGGTCATCGCGAAGGGCTCGAGGGATTCGAAAACAACGTCAACCTGCGCATCGAGTCGTGGAACGTCAAAGCATGGCGCTGGAGCTGAGCCTGAACCAGGCCCTCCTCACATTCGCACGGAGCAACCGCCATGACGCGATTTTTGATCCAACGATTTGTGCAGAGCCTGATCATCCTGGTGCTGGTATCGGTGATCGGCTTCTTCGTCCTCAATCTCGCCCCGGGCGGGCCGCTTTCGCAGTTCTCGCTGAGTCCGGGGATGAGCCAGGCGGAGCTCGATCGCATCGCCGCCCAGATGGGGCTCGACCGGCCGCTGCCGGTGCAGTACCTGGACTGGTTCGGTCGTCTGCTCGGCGGCGATTGGGGCAACTCGTTCCGCGATGGCCGGCCAGTGCTCGAGGTGATCGGCGGGCATCTGCCGGCGACGCTTTTGCTGATGGGCAGCTCGACTCTGGTGTCGGTGGTGATCGGCGGCTGGGTCGGGGTGCTCGGGGCGATCAGGCGCTACTCGGTGTTCGACTACCTGGCCACGATCGGTGCAATGATCGCGCTGTCGATTCCGACCTTCTGGTTCGGCCTGGTGGCGATCTACGTGTTCTCCCTCGAGCTCGGCTGGCTGCCCGCCGGCAACATGTACACCATCGGCGATCAATCGCTCGGCGACTACGCCAGTCATCTGGTGCTGCCGACCCTGGTGCTGGCACTGGTCAACGTCGCGATCTGGAGCCGCTACATGCGCTCATCGACCTTGGATGTGATCGGCGAGGATTTCGTTCGCACCGCGCAGGCCAAAGGGCTCTCCGACTGGCGGGTGCTGCGCGATCATGTGATTCGCAACGCACTGCTGCCGATGATCACCCTCGCCGGCCTGCAGTTGCCCACCCTGCTGGGCGGCGCACTGGTCACCGAGACCGTGTTCACCTGGCCCGGCATGGGCAGGCTGTTCCTCGATAGCCTCGGCTACAACGACTATCCGGTGATCATGGGCATCCTGATGTTCAGCGCCGTGCTGGTGCTGCTCGGCAACCTGCTCGCCGACCTGCTGGTAGCGGTGGTCGACCCCCGGATTCGGATCAGTTGAAGGAGAGCGACCCATGACTACGTCCCACTCGGTGGTACTCGTCGCCGATCCCTCGCCGCCGCGCAATCGTGTCGTGCGCCGTTTCCTGCGCCATCGCCTCGCGCTGTTCGGTGTCGTGACCCTGCTGCTACTGGTGTTTGCCTGCGTGGTAGGGCCTTGGCTTTTGCCATACGATCAGCTCTCGATCGACATTCGTAACCGCTTCGCTCCGCCCTTCACCGGGCTGCACTTCTTCGGCACCGACCCGCTCGGGCGCGATCTCGCCGCCAGGCTGCTGATGGCCGGGCGGGTATCGCTGATGGTCGGCTTCTCGGCGATGCTGGTCAGTGTCGCGCTCGGTGCCACGGTAGGGCTGATCGCCGGATACCTACGTGGCTGGGTGGGCGCCACGCTGATGCGTATCGTCGATGCCTTCCTGGCCTTTCCCAGCGTGTTCCTGGTCCTGGTGCTGGCCGCTTTCATCGAACCCAGCCCGCTGGCGATCACGCTGATCATCGCCGCCACCAGTTGGATGGAGATCGCACGGATCGTCGAGGCCGAGACCCGCTCGCTGCGTGAGCGCGACTTCGTGCTCGCCGCCCGGCTGCTCGGCAGCTCTCACTTGCGCATCATCGGCCGCGAACTGCTGCCCAATGCGATCGGCCCGATCATCGTCGCCGCCACCCTCACCGTCGCCCAGGCGATCCTGCTCGAGGCCTACATCAGCTTCCTCGGCTACGGCATCCAGCCGCCGCTGCCGAGCTGGGGCAACATGCTCAACAGCGCCCAGCAGTACCTTGGTTCGGCACCCTGGCTTGCGATCGTACCCGGTATCGCGATCGCCCTAGCGGTAACCAGCTTCAACTTCGTCGGCGATGGCCTGCGCGACGCGCTCGACGCCCGCAGCGAAGAGCGCTGAAGCAGGCAGTGCCTCGAGCGCCGCGGCGTCGGTGTGAGCCGCGGATCGCCTTCGGGCACGCGCCTCCTTCATGCCACCACTGGGATGCTCGACAAGTCCGCCGGCAAGCTCTCCAGCGTGGGCCTTGTGAGCAGGGGCGCGGGAGCTCCCGGAGGTGCCGTCAAACCGATGCGGTTGTGCCATATGGTGGGTAGCCCGACCTTCTCGGTGCCGAATAGGTCATAGGCGGAACCGGCTACGAATACTGCATTGGCCGGTGCGACGCCGAGCATTTCCAGCGCCATGCGATAAGGCGCAGGATCCGGTTTGTAGAAGCCCGCTTTTTCCGAGGTGACGACCACATCGAATGGCACACCCAATAGGTCCGCGGCGATATGGCCCAGCCTTTCCGAGCAGTTGGTCACGACACCCAGCTTGTAGTGCGGCTTGAGTGCAGCCAGCACCGCTTTGGCTTCGGCCCAGGGCTGTAATTCGCTCCAGCGTGCTTCAAGCTCGGCAGCGGCTTGGCGACCGAGCCCGACTTCGATCGCTGCCTCTGCGACCAATTCTTCATAAGGCCGATAGCTGCCGCAGCCATAGGTCGCCTTCAGGTACGCCATGCGCCATGTACGCCCCATGTGCTCTGAACCGGCCACTGAATTCCACAGTGTCCATGAGTCCAGCAAGGCAGTCAGCAGATCGAACAGGACCAGCTCGATCGGAGCGCGGGGTTGGGTCGGCCGCAGGTTTGTCGTGGAGTTCGAGGTCATCTCAAGGATTCCTGTCCAGGATTGACGAGTTCAGCAACGGCGGTGATTTCCACCAACGCTCCGTAATGAAGCTCGCCACATGGAATGATCGCGCGCGCCGGTCGGTGAGCGCCCAAAAGCCTCGCGTAATGGGTATTCACGGTTGGCCAGTGCGCCACATCGGAGATGAATATCTGCACGTTTACCAGATTCGCCAGGGTTGCATCACCAGCACGCAGCACCGCCTCGACATTGGCCATGGCTTGTACGAACTGGGCCTCGATGCCGTCGGGAAAAGTGCCCGACCGCGGATTGAACGGCAGCTGTCCGGACACGAACAGCAAGTTACCTGTTATTACTCCCTGCGAGTAATGACCACCCGGCGTGGGCAGATGTGGTGATGTGACGGTTTGCATTGACGTTCTCCGTTCAAGAGTTGGATAAGTAGTCACCGCGGGCGCTTGATGACCCACTTACGGTTACCGCTGGTTGGGTGGCCTCAGCCTCAGCCTCACCTTCCCATTTAGAAACCGAGGCGGTGGCAATACTGTTTCCCAGCACGTTGATCGCCGTACGCCCCATATCGAAAAACGGATCTATACCCAGCAGCAGTAGCATTCCCGACACCGGAAGCCCCAGCGAAGGTAATGAAGCGGCGACCACTACCAAAGATGCGCGCGGTACACCTGCCATTCCCTTGCTGGTCAATAACATCACCAGCAGCACCCCGACCTGTTGGGCAAGCGTCATTTCTATATGAAAAGCCTGGGCGATGAAGATGACCGCGAAGGCTTGATAGAGCATGGCGCCGTCGAGGTTGAACGAGTAACCCAGCGGCAACACGAACCCGGATACCCGGCGCGGCACGCCGAATCGCTGCAATTGCTCGATAGTCCTGGGGAAGGTCGCTTCACTGCTCGAGGTCGAGAAACCGATCAGCAGCGGGTCGCGAATCAGCCTTAGCAAATGTAGGATCCGCGGCCCGAGAATCAGCCAACCCACCGCGATCAACAGCAGTGCGAGCACGGCCAGTGCCAGGTAATAGCCGCCCAGCAGCTTGCCATAGATGCCCAGGACGCCCAGGCCTTGGGTCGTGATGACCGAGCACAATGCCGCCCCTACGCCCAGCGGTGCCAACCACATGACGTAGCTGGTCAGCTTCAACATGATGTCGAAGATCGCATCGGTCAGTTCCAGTATCCGCCTCTTCACCGTTCCGCCTGCCGCTGCGGTGGCAACGCCGAACAGGAGTGCAAACAGCACTATCTGCAAGATTTCGTTGCTGGCCATGGCATCGACCACACTTTGCGGAACGATATTGGTAATGAAGGTCTTCAGATTGAACGGCGCGACGTCGATGCCTGAACTTTCAGTGGCCGCAGGCAGGTGCGCCGCCATCTGCCCGCCCAGATTCAGGAGGTTGCATGCCAGGATGCCAATCAGTAGCGACACCACCGAGGCACAGAAAAACCAGGCTAAAGAGCGCATTCCCATGCGGCCGATGGCCTGGGGGTCTTGCATGTTGGCGACGCCCGATACCAGGCCGCAAAAAACCAGCGGCGCAATGATCATCTTGATCGCTCGCAGGAACAGATCCGTCAGTATCGATAAATATTGCGACACCACTATATGCGCGGTGGTCTCATTCAAGTTGGCATTCAAGACCGCACCGATAGCGGCCCCCAGGATCATCCCGATCAGGATCCAGACTGAGAGGTTCTTCATCATGAAAGATACGCCTTTGGTGTTGTGGATTTAGTAGGCGGTAGTGGAAATGAACCGATATTTACCAACCCGCGATGCGTGGCCAGTAACCGAGGCGACGTCCCTCGGTCAGGACGTGATAGCCGGCGTGCTGCGCGGTGGTAGCGCAGGCATGATTGGGCAAGATGCGTAGCTGAGTGCCAACGGGCAGCTCTGGGATGAATTCGGGATTTCCCGAGCGCGAAGAAATGATTCCATGCTCCTGGTTGGCTGCGGTAACGATCAGGTCGCCTATGGGCTGGCCCGATAGGTCGCAGACGATGCCGTATCCTTGATCCACGCGCTGTTTGGCCGTACCGCGGTCGCGAGACAGCGCCATCCAGCCGGCATCGACGATGGTCCAGCCTTTCTCGGGCTGGTGACCAATGACCGTAGTCAGTACCGAGACAGCGATGTCCTGCACATCGCACACCCCAAGCCCAGCCATGACCAGGTCGAAGAACGCGAACACGCCGGCTCGAACCTCCGTGATGCCGGAGAGGTCCTGAGTGAACAGTGCGGTGGGAGTGGAACCTATGCTGACGATCGAGGGCTCGAACCCTGCCTCATTGAGCAGCCGTGCGGCCTCGACCACTGCTGCACGCTCCTGACGTGCATAAGCCTCGATTTCATCGATCGATCGGCTGTCATAGGAGTTTCCGGCGTGGGTCATGACACCACTGACCCGGACTCCTGCGTTACTAAGCAAGTGGGCGATCTCGACCAGTAGCGTCGACTGCGGGGCGATGCCTGAGCGGTGGCCGTCGCAGTCGATCTCGAGAAGTACTTCGAAGAGCTGCCCGATGTTGCAGGCAAACTCAGCCAATAGGCGAGCGCTTTCGAGATTGTCCAGCACCAGCTTCAACTTCGCCCCTTGCTCTATCAAGCGGGTGGCATGAGCGAACTTATTCGGGGAGATACCAACACCGTACAAGATGTCGGTGAAGCCCTCAGCCAAGAAAAAGTCCGCCTCACGCAGTGTAGAAACTGTGATGGGGCCTCGTTCGCCAGCAAACAGGCGCTCGGTGACGTCTAGACATTTGTTGGTTTTGACGTGTGGGCGCAGCGTCACGTCGAACGGCATCAGCTTGTTTCGCATGCGCAGGATATTGCCGTCCAAGCGGTCGCGATCCAATAAAAGCACGGGGGTTTCGATTAGGTCTGCCATTTGTTCTCTCCGGTAATGGCGCTATTCTAAGCCGTCAAAACCGCCGTGCGTGTTAACCTCCCATAACTCTATGATTCAGTAATTCTTAATGACAGACATATTCGACATTCGCTTCTTACTGGTCATCCGGGAAAGCAAAAGTTTGCTGGAGGCGTCACGCAAATTGGGACTGACGCCTTCTGCAGTCACTCAGCGGCTTCAGCAGATGGAGAAGAAACTCGATCTCCGCCTGCTGGACCGGTCCGCGCGACAGCTACGCTTTACCGACGAAGGTGAGGTTTTGTGCGTTCGCGGTGCAGAGTTGCTCCAGCAGTTCGATGCGTTGCTGGAGGACCTGCACGAAAGGCGCAGAGGTTTTGTCGGCAAGTTGAAAATCAACGCGCCCTTTGGCTTTGGCAGGCGATACGTAGCACCTGCGGTTGCGGCGTTCAAAAGCCTGCACCCAGAAGTCGAGATTTCTTTGACCCTGTCCGACCAGCCAATGGTGGAAGCGAGCGACCGCTTCGACGTGGTGATCCATATTGGCCAGCTTGGCGTGTCCAATCTGGTGTGTCGCACCCTTGCGCCGAATCGCCGGTTCATCTGCGCCTCGCCTGCGTTCATTGCGCGACATGGTCTAATCGACAGCCCCGAGCAGCTCGCCCATCAGCCCTGCATCGCGCTGCACGAGAACAATGAAGACGTGACCCTATGGCATCTCAGCCGAGGCCGGAAAACCCAAAGCATACGCATTCGCCCGTCACTCATTAGCAATGACGGCAACGTGATCAAGCAGTGGGGATGCGATGGGCAAGGGATCATCCTGCGCTCAGAGTGGGATGTCGCCGACGCCTTAGCGGACGGTAGCCTTGTGCGACTGCTGCCGGCCTGGAAACTGCCGGATGCCAATGTCGTGGCGCTTACCCATCAGCGCGAGGGATTACCGGAGCGGACCCGCAATTTCATGCGTTTCCTGCAAGACTCTTTCCTACCCGTGCCGCCCTGGCGCGCCTGAACTGCCCTCTTTGCGACCGGCCGTTATCGGCCTGGAGTGGGTCGAAAAACAGAGCTGGATCCTTGCTATCCAGGAGCATGGGCTTTCGATTCGCCGAGAGTCGAGCCCATCGCCTCGACCCGGCGTTTCACGTGAAACCCCTGCGTATCGTGGGACGCTCTGTTAGCCTTCGAGCTCCGGTCATGCAGGGGCGTGCCTTATGGATCATCGCCAGCTCAAGTTTCTCGTCGCGCTCGCCCGTGAGCGCCATTTCGGCCGTGCGGCGCGGGCGTGCCACGTCACTCAGCCGACCCTCTCGGCTCGATTGAAGCAGCTCGAGGAGGAGCTCGGTGCGCCGCTGATCGAGCGTGGGCGGCGCTTCGAGCGTTTCACCGCGGAGGGTGAGCGAGTGCTCGCCCATGCGCGGCGCATCCTCGCTGAGTTCGAGGCGCTGCGCGGGGAGCTGGTCGGCGAGCGTGCGACGAGCAAGCCTTTGATGCTCGGTGCGGTGCCCTCGGCGCTTGCCGAGGTGGGGCGCTGGCTGGGGTTGCTCGACCTGCGTCTCCCTATATTGCCGCTGAGGCTGCGTGAGTATGCGATGCCGGCGCTGCTCCAGGCGCTGGCCGATCATGAAGTCGAGCTGGCGCTCGGCTATCTCGACCCCGCTGCGGCGATGTCCGATGTATTCGCGGTGCGCCCGCTCTATCGCGAGCGACTGGCGCTGTTCGCCGCGCGGGGGCGCTTCGAGCTGCCCGAGACGCTCGACTGGTCCGCGCTCGGTGCTTATCCCCACTGTGCGCTGACGCCTGAGATGCAGCATCGTCGCCGGCTGGCGCGCTCGTTCGAGCGCGTGGGACTCACGGTCGAGACCCGCTTCGAGGCCGATTCGATGGCGGCGCTGGCGCTGATGGTGGGTCAAGGCTACGGCGTCGCGGTGCTGCCGCTCGGCTTTTCCTCGCTGCTCGAGCCGCTTGGGCTTGAGGTCCGGGTGCTGCCCGAGAGCGATCTCGAGGTACCCAGGATCGGGGCGATCTGGCGCCTGGATGAGCCGCTCCCCGCGCGTCTTGGCCAGCTGTTGGAGGCGATCTCAGCGCTTTCGACGCAGGCGGTGGACAGTTGAACCTTCGATAGACGGCGTCGATCATTAGATCGTTCCCATCGATTGGCGGTATTCCCCAGCGCGGCGCTAGGATAGTCGGATCAATTTTCCACTATCTGGCACCTGGTGCGCCGTCGAGGAGGTCGTATGTCCAAACCCCGTATCGAGTCCTATAAAGGGCCTGCCGCGGGCTGGGGCGCGCTCAAGGCGGTCGGCACGCACCTCTCCCACAGCGGTGCGCCGCTCGCCAACGTACGCGCGTTGCTCAAGCTCAACCAGCCCGATGGTTTCGATTGCCCCGGCTGTGCCTGGGGCGATCCGGAGCATGGCTCGTCGTTCGAGTTCTGCGAGAATGGGGTCAAGGCGGTGAGCTGGGAGACCACCTCGAAGCGGGTCGATGACGCCTTCTTCGAGCGCTACACGGTCAGTGAAATGAAGCGCTGGGACGACTACCGGCTCGAGGACCAGGGCCGGCTGACCCGGCCGATGCGCTTCGACCGAGCGAGCGATCGCTACGTGCCGATCGAGTGGAGTGATGCGCTGGATCTGATCGCCGATCACCTGCGCGCGCTCGATGATCCCGACCAGGCGCTGTTCTACACCTCGGGCAAGGCGTGCAACGAGTCCGCCTACACGTTCCAGCTGCTGGCCCGGCTCTATGGCACCAACAACCTGCCGGACTGCTCGAACATGTGCCATGAAGCGAGCGGGGTCGGCCTCGGGGAGGCGCTCGGGGTCGGCAAGGGCAGCGTGCTGCTGGATGATTTCGAGCGCGCCGAGGCGATCTTCAGCTTCGGTCAGAACCCCGGCACCAACCATCCGCGCATGCTCGGCACCCTGCGCGAGGCGCACGAGC